>CAZQDE010000027.1:0-31735 GCA_964591485.1 uncultured Anaerolineaceae bacterium
TTGGCGGGGATGACGGGATTCGAACCCGCGGTCTCTGCCTTGACAGGGCAGCGTGTTAGGCCACTACACTACACCCCCGTAACGCATCGAAGTCTATCATAACGCTTCGCTGACGGTCAAGGATCGCTTGCGGTCCTATGCGGTTGAAGGGCCGGTTTGTGTAGCGTATAATGCCCCTATCGAAGTCGGATTTTCTTCCCGCAGGTGCGATCAGTGAACCAGGGTGCAAGGAATGAAAAGCGCTGAGATACGGCAGGCCTTCCTGGATTTCTTCAAACAGCGAGACCACACGATTGTCCCATCCATGTCGTTGGTCCCCGGTGGCGACCAAACGCTGCTCTTCACCAACTCCGGGATGGTGCAATTCAAGGATGTGTTCCTGGGAACCGGCAAACGTCCCTATACCCGTGTGGCCGACGCGCAGAAATGTATGCGCGTTGCTGGAAAGCACAACGATCTCGATGATGTCGGTCGCGACGACACACACCATACCTTCTTCGAGATGCTTGGGAATTGGTCCTTCGGCGACTATTACAAGGATGAAGCCATCTCCTGGGCTTGGGAATTGCTCACCGAGGTCTGGGGGCTACCCAAGGACCGTCTATGGGCCACTTGCTTCGAGGACGAACGCGGCGAGATCCCGCGCGACGATGAAGCGGCCGAGATCTGGCTTCGCCAGCCAGGCTTCGATCCTGACCATTTGCTCTTCTTTGGGCGGGAGGAGAATTTCTGGGAAATGGCCGAGACGGGGCCTTGCGGCCCCGATAGCGAGATCCATCTCGACCGTGGCGAAGAGTTCTGCGATCGCAAGGATCAGCCCGGGCACGTCTGCCGCGTCAACGGCGATTGCCAGCGTTTTCTGGAGCTCTGGAATCTGGTCTTCATCCAATACAGTCGAACCAGCCCAACGGAGCTTCATCCCCTCCCGGCGAAACACGTGGACACGGGGATGGGTTTCGAGCGCATCGTATCCGTGCTTCAGAACACCCCTTCCAACTACCGCACCGATCTCTTCATGCCCATCATGGATACTATCATGGCCTTGGCAGGCCATGATGAAGCCGCCCGAGACGAGCACTTCACGCCCTACCGCGTGATCGCCGATCATGGCCGTGCCGCCTCCTTTCTCATCGCTGATGGCGTGGTGCCAGGCAATATAGGCAGAAACTACGTCTGCCGCATGATCATCCGGCGGGCGAGCCGCTTCGGGGCCATGATCGGCCTCGATGAGCCTTTTCTGGCGCAGGTAGCGGAAACCGTCATCGAGCACTATGGCGATTTCTATACCGAGCTTCGCAAGAATCGCAGCGCCATTCTGCAGACCATCAGCGATGAAGAACGGCGATTTCACCGCACGATCGATACCGGTCTTGCTCACCTTGACGAGATGATCGCCTCGACGCGCGTCGACGGCCAGAATCGCATCGCCGGAGAAAAGGCCTTCGAGCTCTATGCCACCTACGGTCTGCCGCTCGAGATTACACGCGACGTCCTTCGCGAGCACGGCATGGAGGTCGACGAGCCGGGCTTCCACGAGGCCATGGAGAAGCACCGCATCGCCTCTGGCGCCGGAGAGGCCATGGGTGAGCTCGCTGCCGAAGACACCCTCGCCTATCGCGCTCTGCTGGAGCGCCTGACCACCAAGGGACTTCTTCCGGAGACCGGGGTTCTATATGACCCCTATGGCTCCATGGCGGCCGACGGTGAGGTGCTTGCGCTTCTGAAGGATGGGCAGGAAGTCGAATCCGCCAGCCCCGGCGAGAAGGTGGAGCTCGTCTTGCCCGCTACCCCCTTCTATGTGGAAGCCGGCGGCCAGGTATCTGACACCGGCGTTGTCAGCGGACGGAATGAATCACCCTGGGAGGTGCGGATCGAGACCGTGCGCAAGCCTGTCGAAGGCCTCATCCTGCATGTCGGCGAAGTCGTGGAAGGCAACCCCCGCATCGGCGATCCTGCCCGGGCGGCGCTGGACACCGAGCGGCGGCTTGACATCATGCGCAACCACACTGCCACCCACCTGCTGCATGCCGCCCTGCGGGAAGTGCTCGGCCATCATGTCCGGCAAGCTGGCTCTCTTGTCGCGCCTGACCGCCTGCGGTTTGACTTCACGCATCCCGAAGCGGTCACCCGCGAGCAGCTCGACCGCATCGAGGCCTGGGTTAACCACGCCATACTTGCTAACTACCCGCTTCGGATCGAACACGAACCCCGTGAGCAAGCTGTCGCCGAGGGGGCGATGGCGCTCTTTGGGGAGACCTATGGGGATGTGGTTCGCACCGTCCGAATTGGAGACGAGCGCACGCTATCCTTCGAGCTATGCGGCGGCACCCACGTGCCGGAGACCGGGATCATCGGTCCGTTCGTTATTGTGAGCGAGAGCAGCGTCGCCTCGGGCATCCGCAGGATCGAGGCGCTCACGGGGCGCGGCGCCATGCGGCTCATCCACGACCGCCTGGCGGTCCTTGACAAGGCCGCCGACCTTCTCGGCGCGCCTCCGGAAGAGGTCGCGGTCCGGCTTCAGGCCATCCTGGAGGAGCGACTCCGTCTTGAGAAGCAGTTACAAGCTGCGACGAAGCAGGCAGCCGTTGCGGCTTTCGAGAGGCTCGAGCCGGTCGAGATTGAGGACATCGCAGTTCTCTTCGGCCATATCGACGGCGCGAATCCCGAGATCCTGCGGGAGCTCGCCGATCGATTCCGCTCTGGCCATCGAAAACGGGCCGTAGCACTGACGACAAGCGTGGATGGGCGTCCTATCGTCGTCACGGCTTTGAGCGAGGACCTACCAGCCCGCGGCCTGCACGCCGGGGAGCTGGCGCGAGCGATGGCCGAGATCATGGGAGGCGGCGGAGGCGGTAAGCCTACTCTGGCGCAGGCTGGGGGGAAGGATCCCGGGCGCCTTGAAGATGCGCTGGCAATCGTCCCCGAATGGTTCCGAAGCCGCCTGCAAGCGAAGGGCTCCTAAGGTAAGCGCGCCCCGCTGTGAAGATCCAAATTGTTTACCTCGATCCCGAAGACGACCAGGCATCTGCCCGGGATAAGATAGCCTGGGCCAAGGCCCCGCGCATTGTGATGGTATGGCCAGCGCGAGGCCGCGCTTTAACGCGCCGCCTGGACTTGCGGCTCCTACAGCGCGCGTCCGAACATAAAGGGGCTCAACTGGCGCTGATTTGCCTGGATCCGGATGTGCGTGCACATGCGGATCACTTGGGGATCCCGGTGTTCGATTCGCTCGAGTCCATGCCCGAAGCTGGATGGCGCTCGCGGCGAGTCCCTTCGTGCAACCCGATCCGGCCAACGCGACGTGCTTTGGAACTTCCCGCGCCTAGGCCTGCCAGCAAGCCATTGCCCCCCGCCGCACGCGCTCTTCTATTCGCCCTGCCATGGATCAGCCTGCTTTCACTCGCCTTATTCTGGCTGCCCGCGGCCAGGATCGTGGTCCACCCGCACCAGCGCCCTGTGGAGCGCACCGTCGTATTGGCGCTGGTTGAAGCGGAAACGGATCTCGAAGTGCCCGAAGATACACTGCCGGCCGAGAGAGTGAGCGTGACTGTCGAGGGGCAAACTCGCATTCCCACCTCGGGTCGGGCGCTGATCCCGCATGAATCTGCGCAGGGCGAGGTCATCTTTCAGAACCTTACGGACGAGTCCATCACCGTTCCGCGTGGAACCACAGTCCGCTCCCTCGAAGCCCCGGAGATCTTCTTCGTCACCGGCCGTCCGGCGTATCTAGAGGCCCGAAAGGGCGCGGAATCACGCGCGCCCATTGCGGCATCCGTACCAGGTTCGGCCGGCAACCTGCCCGCCGGTGCCATCACTGCCATCGACGGCCCCCTGGGATTGAAGGTCGCTGTCACCAACCCAGCGCCGACGTCCGGCGGAAGCCAAACGCTGGGCTATGTCGTCTCCACTGCTGATCAAGCGCGCGCTCGGGAATTGCTCGAATCCCAGCTCCTTCAGCAGGCAGCCCAGCTGCTTTCGGCCAAGCTGGCGTCAGGCGAGCGGCTGCTCCCAGCAAGTCTCGCAATACAAGAGACGCTGCAGAAAGCCTACGACCGCCCCCTTGGCGAGCCTGCCGACACTCTCGGCCTTCAGATGCTGGTTCGCGTCGAGGGCTGGTCCTATCGGGAGATGGACCTCCTGAGCACGCTGGAAGCCAGCTTGCGCCAAGAGCTCAAACCCGGCGAGGAAATCATTCCCGGAAGCCTCAGCGTGGCGGATGCCAACGAGCCCGAAATCGGCACTGAGACGGAGGCTCCGACATTGACGATTTCGGCCAAGGCATGGGCCTACTCGCCTATAGATCGGCAGCAGGCCCGCCAACTCCTGCGCGCATCTCCGGCCACCCAGACCGCCCCAATCCTCGAGCGTGCAACCCAGACTCAAGTGGATCCGGACGTCTCCATTTGGCCGCCCTGGTGGCCGTGGATGCCGATGCACGCGGAGCGCATCTCGATCCTGTATCCATGGGAGGTGGAAGGCGCGTGAGCCGCATCCTCGCCATTGACCCAGGGGATGTCCGGATCGGTTTGGCCGTCAGCGACCCCACCCGCACCCTGGCAAGGCCCCTGCGAACGCTGCAGCATCGTTCGAGAAGGGAAGACGTGAAGCAGATCTTGCGCATCGCCCAGGAGCAGGAAGCATCAATGATCCTGGTAGGGATACCCTACGATATGGATGGAAAAGCTGGCCCCCAAGCCCGCAAAGCGCTGCGGCTCCTTAAGGCTCTCGGAGCAGCCACCGAGATCCCCGTCGTGCCTTGGGATGAAAGCGGGTCCACGGCGGAGGCGATACGGCTACCCGGCGCCCGAGCCGAATTGGATGCTCGCGCCGCGGCGGTGATCTTGCAGGATTATCTGGATGCCCAGACCGCTTAGGACCTGCCTTACACTCCTCCTGCTGGCAACACTCGCCTCGGTGATCTGTCTGGGGGTTTGGCTTGCGGGATCGCTCCTCTTCGGCCTGCCAAGTCTTTCGGACCAGATCGGCCCGGCTGGTTCCGACTTGCCCGCAGCACAGGAGACCTTGCTCGGCGCCTATCTGGCCATTCGCAGCCGCGACCTCGAGCGGCCCGCTGGCCTACCCGAGGCGGTCCTGGCACTGCACATCGCCGAGGGCGAAAGCGCAGATATGGTGATCGGCCGCATGTCCGAGGCGGGGATCGTTCGAGACCCCGCACTCTTTCGGGCCTATCTGCGCTACCGCGGCTTGGATCGCGGCATTCAGGCTGGCACCTACAGCCTCACAGGCCAGATGTCGATCCACGAGCTCGCGGAGGCGCTGCAATCAGCGCAGTCCAATCTTCTGCTGATTACTTTCCCAGAGGGGTGGCGCCGGGAGCAGATGGCTGAGGCTCTGGCGGCAGTCGGCGCCAGCATCGCGCCTGAGGCCTTCTTGGAGGCCACACGGCTCTCCCTGCCCGGCTACAGCTTCTCGGCCCAAGTGCCCCCTGGATACTCTCTAGAGGGCTTCTTATTCCCCGATACCTACTTGCTGGCCCCACACGAGGATGCTCCGGGACTCGTCCGCCGAATGCTCGAGAATTTCGAACGCAAGGTAAATCCTGAGTTGCGTGAGGGCTTCGCCCAACAAGGCCTGACACTCTACCAGGCATTGACCCTGGCTTCGATCATTGAGCGTGAAGCGGTCGTGACCGAGGAGCGGCCGCGCATCGCAGCCGTCTTCCTGAACCGCCTGCGGCAGGGCATGACACTCGATGCAGATCCCACAGTCCAATATGCCCTTGGCCGGCAGGCGGATGGCTCCTGGTGGAAAGCGCCCTTGACCACAGCCGACTTGCAGGTCGAATCACCCTATAACACATACCGGATTACCGGGCTTCCCCCCGGCCCGATCGCCAACCCGGGTCTTGCCTCCCTGCAGGCGGTGGCCTTTCCCGCCACAACCTCCGAACTCTACTTTCGAGCCGCATGTGATGGCTCTGGGCGACATTTATTCGCAGAGACGTACGAGCAGCATCTCCAGAATGCTTGTCCCTAGGCAAACCCGGTTCCTGGCGCCATGATGCATGCGCTTCTCGAACATTGCCCGGTCGCTCGCGGCACTCGCGGAAAGGTAAGGCATGCCCCCAAAGAAATCAAGGCCCTATGGCAGTTGGAGATCGCCAATCTCCGCCCGGATGGTTGCAGAGGGCGGTCGCGGCAGCTCGGCGCTTCCACGCGAGATCCAGATTGATGGGCGTACGGTCTACTGGATCGAGGCTCAGCCGCAAGAGGCCGGGCGCTCGGTGATTATGCGCCGGCATCCGGATGGGAGGGTCGAGAGAGTCACGCCGGATGGATACAGCGTGCGCTCACGAGTGCATGAATATGGAGGCGGCTCATATTGTCTGCACGGCTCAACGATCATCTTCTCGAACGACGAGGATCAGCGCCTGTACAGACAGGAGGCTTCGCGACCGCCCGTCGCCATCACGCCCATGCCCTCCACCCCCCGGAGCCTGCGCTATGCGGATGGTCGAGTGTCTCCGGATGGGCGATGGATCTTGACGGTGCGCGAATCGCACACCTCCGAGGGTGTCATCAATGAGCTTGTGCTCGTTCCACTCGCCGGCGACGGGCCGCCGCGCGTCGTCCATGGCGGCCACGATTTCTACAGCAATCCGCGATTCAGCCCTTCTGGCCGGCAGGTTTGCTGGCTCGCATGGGACCATCCCCGCATGCCTTGGGATGGAACCGAACTCTTCCAGGCTCGCTTCGAGGGCAGTGCGCTGATCGATGTGCAGCAAATCGCCGGGGGACCGAAGGAATCCATTTTCCAGCCGGAGTGGAGCCCACAGGGGGTCTTGCACTTTGTCTCCGACCGAACAGGATGGTGGAACCTCTATGCGGCCTATGAGCGGGGCACGCAGCCGCTGGCGCCGAGCCAGGCCGAATTCGGGGTCGCACAATGGGTGTTTGGCCTATCGACCTACGCCTTTCTACCTGACGGCTCCTTGGGTTGCATCCTGCGTGAGCAAGGCCAGTGGCAGCTGGCTCAAGTGTGGCCAGAGACCGGGAAAGTTAGGGTTCGGGGGCTACCATTCACCTCCTACGAGATCCCCTCTATTCAGAGCGACACCGATGGCAATGTCTGGGTCTTCGCCGGCTCCTTCTCGGAACCACCGGGGCTGGTACGTATCCACTTCGAGCGGGGCGAAGTGGAGCGCTGCGCCCCCGCCCCAAGGGACTTCGATCCCGAGTGGATATCCCCCGCCGAAACCATGGCTTTTCGCAATCAGGATGGCGACGAAGTATTCGCGCTGTATTACGCGCCCACAAACCCTGAAATCGCACCGCCTGAGGATGCACACCCTCCCTTGCTCGTTCTCGGGCATGGGGGGCCGACATCCTCGGCGCCGCACTACCTGCAGCCCGAAATCCAATATTGGACCAGCCGGGGAATCGCGGTCGTCGATGTAGATTACGGGGGCAGCACCGGCTACGGGCGTCCCTATCGCGAGCGCCTTAAGGGACGCTGGGGGCTGCTCGATGTGGCTGACTGCGTGGAGGCCTCCCGGGCCCTGGTCAGGGAAGGCAGAGCTGCAGCTGAGGCCCGTCTGATACGCGGTTCAAGCGCAGGAGGCTTCCTGGCCCTTTGTGTTCTCGCCTTCTACAACGAATTCGCCGGCGGAGCGAGCTACTATGGCGTGGCCGACCTTGAAGCTCTGGCCAGGGAGACCCATAAATTCGAGGCCCGCTACCTCGACCAGATTGTCGCACCATACCCCCAGGAGGTGCAGGTTTATCGCGCCCGATCGCCCATCCACCACGCTGGCCAGATCTCCTGCCCGCTGATTCTCTTCCAGGGACTGGAGGATCGCGTGGTCCCTCCCGCGCAAGCGGAGGCGCTGGTTCGAGCCCTGCAAGCCAAGGGGGTCCCCTATGCGTACCTTGCCTTCCCAGGCGAGGGGCATGGCTTCCGGCGCGCGGAAACCATCGAGCGCTGCCTTCAGGCTGAATTGGCCTTCTATGGACACATTCTGGGCTTCGAGCCAGCGGACGACCTCCCGCCGGTCCCGATCCAGAACCTATGACGCTGGGCTCCGCCTGATCCAGAAGCCTACGCGGCGCCCTGCCAATTGGTGAGCTTGGCGTAGAAGAGCGGCAGACGCTCCGGAGGCTTCTCCACAATCTCGCATGCCTGCAGCAATCTGGCAGCCGCCTCGTCGAGCGCTGTCTCGGATCGGGCGTGCACCCGAAAGATAGGCTGCCCCCGCTCAACGAGGTCCCCAACTTTCCTGGGCGCGATCACGCCGACGGCATGGTCGATGGGGTCTCCCTTCCGAGCACGCCCAGCGCCCAGGTGCATCGCAGCCATGCCCACTACGCGTGCATGAATCTTCGATAGATATCCCGATGCTGGCGCATCGATGTCCCGGATAACTGGTGCAGCCGGCAGTCGGGTGGGATCTTCCACGTAGGACAGATCGCCACCTTGCGCCTGGACAAGCGCCTTGAGCTTCGCTAATGCGTCCCCTTCTTTAAGGCTCTGCTCCGCGGCCCGTCGGGCGTCCTCGAAGTCTCCAAAGCGGCCGGACAAATACAGCATATGCGCCGCAACCACCAGGCAGTGCTCACGGAAATCTTCTGGGCCGCCACCCATGAGTGTATCGAGCGCCTCGCGCACTTCCAGAGCGTTGCCGACCGCATGGCCAAGCGGTTGATTCATGTCGCTGATCAGCGCGGTTACCCTGCGCCCAGCATGGGTCCCGATATCAACCATCAGTTGGGCCAATTCACGCGCCCTTCCAAGGTCCTGCATGAAGGCGCCTAATCCAGTCTTCACATCCAGCACGATCGCATTGGCGCCGCCAGCGATCTTCTTGCTCATAACCGACGAGGCAATCAAAGGGATCGATGGCACCGTGCCGGTCACGTCGCGCAATGCATAGAGCTTGCCGTCTGCAGGAGCTAGGTCAGCCGTTTGGCCCGACAGGACGATCCCCACCTCCCGCAGTTGGTCCAGGAATCCCTCGGTCGTCAAATCCACCTGGAAGCCCGGGATCGATTCCATCTTGTCTAGCGTCCCGCCGGTGAATCCAAGACCCCGGCCGGACATCTTTCCCACGGGAATGCCGCAGCCGGCGACGATGGGCGCCACAACGAGCGTTGTCTTGTCACCAACGCCGCCGGTGGAATGCTTGTCGAGCGCGATCTCCACCACAGAAGATAGGTCGAGTATCTCCCCCGACTCGGCCAGCGCCATAGTGAGATCATGGGTCTCCCGAGGGGTCATCCCCTGGAACAGCACCGCCATGGCCCAGGCAGAGGCCTGATAATCGGGTATCTCGCCCTCGTTGAAGCCCTGGATGAAGTAGCGAATCTCCTCTGTGCTCAGCTCGAGCCCATCGCGTTTCTTTTCGATGATGTCTACGGCGCGCATATGATCCCTCCCACGAGAACATGATTATACAACTCCACGGCCCGCCCTCCGCGGCACGCGCCGACCGCTGCTATAATCTGCCTATTCTGCTTCGAAAAGGATCCCCGATGCCTGATGTTGACCGACTCTTGCGCAGCCAGATGATCGTGACCATGGATTCGGATTTTCGCATCCTTCACAATGGCGGCATAGCGATCAAGGGTGAGAGCATAGCCGCCATCGGTCCCTGGCAGGAGATCTCTTCGGAATATCAGGCCACGGAGATTCTCGACTTTGGCCGGCGAGTCCTGCTTCCCGGGCTTGTGAATGCCCACACGCATACCCCCATGTCCCTGTTGAGGGGCCTCGCTGATGATCTCCGTCTGGATGTCTGGCTGCTCGGCTATATGATGCCTGTCGAGCGCGAGTTTGTGTGCCCCGAATTTTGCCTTCTCGGCACCAAACTGGCGTGCGCCGAGATGATCCGTGGCGGCATCACGTCCTTCGCCGACATGTACTACTTCGAGGACACCGTAGCAGAGGCCGCCGCGGTTGCCGGGATGCGCGCCGTCTGCGGCCAATCCGTGCTAAAGTTCCCAACACCTGACGCTGATTCCTTCGAAGACGCACTCGCCTCCGCCCGGACCTTCATCCAGAAATGGAAAGGGCATCCCCTGATCGTGCCCGCCATCGCCCCCCACGCTGCCTATACCTGCACGCAGGAGATCCTGGAAGCCTGCACCCGATTAGCGATTGAACACGATATCCCCTTGCACATCCACATCGCCGAAACCCAATTTGAAGCCGATGAATGGCGGAAGGGCTACGATATGCCGGTCGTGCCCTGGCTGAAGAAGCTGGGATTGCTTGATGCCAAATTGATTGCCGCCCATTGCGTCCATATTGATGATGGCGAGATTCACAGTCTGAAGCACGCTGGAGCCGGAGTGGCGCATAATCCAAGCAGCAACCTGAAGCTCTCCTCCGGGATCGCCCCCGTATCAGCCATGCTTGAGGCAGGATTGAATGTGGGCGTGGGAACGGACGGGCCGGCTTCCAACAATGACCTGGACATGTTCGAGGAGATGCGCCTGGCAGCCTTCATCGCCAAGGTGGCGACCGGCGACCCCACTGCCCTCCCGGCGCGCAAGGCGCTCGAGATGGCTACGCGGTTGGGGGCAGAGGCCCTGCACATCGGCCATCTGACGGGATCTCTGGAGGTCGGAAAGCGGGCCGATCTCATCACCATCGATCTTGACCGCACCCATAACCTGCCTCACTTCGATCGCGATCCCAACGCTGTCTATTCACGCATCGTGTATGCTGCCAAGGCCTCCGATGTGAACGACGTCATGGTTAATGGCCGGTGGCTCATGCGCGACCGCGAACTCCTGACCTTGACCGAACCCGAGCTGTTTGAACAAGCCGCAGGCTATGCCCGGCGCATTGATGCCTTCCTGCAAGCTCGGGAGGGGTCCGTTCTCTCCAAGCTTGTGGCCATTGGTGGTGCCGAGCAGGAGGAAAGCTACGAAGTCCAGATTAAGGTACGCATCCCGGATTCCACCCCGGTGATCGAAAAATTGGCCTCGGGCCAGTTCGAGGTCATACGCACGGCTCACTACCTCGAATACGACACCTACTTCTCCTTCCTCCCGCCGGAGGAGGCACGCTTGCGATACCGTGAAGACGAGTTCATCAACGAGCAGGGTGAAGTGTATAACGTCCGGGCGCGGCTCACGCTTACCGGGCCGGCCGCGGAGAGGCAATACCCCAACTCCGTTCTGCTCTCGCGCTCGCGCTTCATCGCGCCTGCCCGGTACACGCCTCGGTTCTATCGGGAGTATTTCAAGCCTGCCGGCGAGATCCCCATCCACAAGGATCGCCTGCGCTGGCTGATCCGTTACCAGGGCCTGGAGTTCTTCATCAACATCGACCGCATCTTCGACCCCCCGGTGGAAGGCTGCTTCCTTGAGATCAAGAGCCGCACTTGGTCGCGCGGCGACGCGGAGAAGAAGGCCGAGCTGATCTCGAATATCTTAAGTGACCTGGGGGTCAGCGAAGCCGAACCGATGTTGCGCGAGTATCCCGATTTGATCCAGATGCAGACCTGACCCTGCGCCCTAAACGCCAGCCTCTCTGGCATACCGCTGCTTCCACTCGTACAGCCGGTTCAAGGCCTCCAGGGGCGATAAGGCATCCAAATCCAACGTCTCGAGCTCGTCTAGCAGGGGGTGCCTCTCGATAAAAAGCCGCAATTGCTGCGGGCTCGGCTCCCCTTTCTGGCGGCCTTGCCCCAGCTCGGTCTCAAACTGGGCCAGGATTTCCTGGGCGCGATTGATCACTGGACGCGGCAGACCAGCCAATTCGGCAACATGGATGCCGTAGGATTTGTCCGCACCCCCCGGAGTGATCTTGTGCAGGAACACGACCTCGCCGCGCTCCTCCGAGACGGCAACATTATAGTTTCGCACGCCCGGCAGTGAATCCGCCAAATCGGTCAGTTCATGGTAATGCGTGGCAAAGAGCGTGCGTGCCCGCAGCCGGGGGTGGTTGTGGATGTATTCCACTACGGCCCAGGCGATCGCTACCCCGTCATAGGTGCTGGTTCCTCGGCCAATCTCATCCAGAATGAGCAGGCTGCGGTTGGTGGCGTTATGCAGGATATTGGCCGTCTCCACCATCTCGACCATGAATGTTGATTGGCCGGCGAATATCTCATCTTGCGCTCCAATGCGAGTGAAGATGCGGTCAACTAAGCCAATCTCGGCTGACTCTGCGGGGACAAAGCTCCCCATTTGCGCCATCAGGGCGATGAGCGCCACCTGGCGCAGATAGGTGGACTTGCCGCTCATGTTTGGGCCCGTGATGACCCGTATTCGTTCGCCCTCCTTGAAGATGGCGTCGTTCGGGACAAAGCGCCCACTTGCGATCATTTCCTCGACGACCGGGTGCCTGCCTCCCCGGATAGCCAGTGATTGATTCTCCAGAAGCCGTGGCCGTGTATAGCCCTTCTCGATTGCCACCTCGGCCAGCCCAGCCAGCACATCCAGGCGGCCCAAGGCCCTAGCGGTTGTCAGCAGGCGCTCCGCGTTCGCGGCCACCTCCCGGCAAACTTCATGAAAGATCTCGCTCTCCAGCGCCCGGATGCGCTCCTCGGCGGAGAGCACCCGCGACTCATACTCCTTCATCTCGGGCGTGATATAGCGCTCGGCGTTAACCAGGGTCTGCTTGCGGATATATTCCTCAGGCACGAGATCGGCGTTGGTATTGGTGACTTCAATGTAGTAGCCGAAGACTTTGTTGTAGCCGACCTTGAGACTCTTGATGCCCGTACGCTCTCGCTCTACTTGCTCCAGGCTGGAAATCCACTCGCGGGCGTGGCGCGACTCTTCAATCACGTTATCCAAGGCTTTGGAGAACCCAGGTCGGATGATTCCCATATTCGCGAGCGTCGCCGGGGGCTCATCAGTGATTGCCCTCTCAAGCAACTCACACACGTCGGAGCATGCGTCTATGCTATCCAGCATCGGCTGAAGCACAGGCAATTCTGCGTCCTTAAGAATTGCCTGCACTCCAGGAATCTGCCGCAAGATGCTTCGCAATGCGACCAGATCACGCGGGCCTGCAGCGTGCGCGGCGATCCTATTGCTGATGCGCTCGAGATCGCCGATATCCTTCAGCGCATCCCGGATTTCGGCCCGCGCCATCCCATGCTCCGCGAAGGCCTCCACTTGATCGAGCCGGCGTTCGATCCGTTCCACGGAGAGTAAGGGCTTCCCTAGCCATTGCCTCAGCAATCTGCGGCCCATGGCTGTTACGGTCTTATCCATTACGCCGAGCAAGGAACCCTTGGCCTCCCCGCCACGCAGAGGGCCCATGAGTTCCAGATTGCGGCGCGTGGCGGCGTCCAGCAGCATGAAATCATCGAGCGAGTATCTTGAGAGACTCGTCAGCAAGGGCAGCGCCGCTTGCTGCGATTCGGCCAGGTATTCGATCAAGACTCCCGCGGCCCGGACCGCAAGCGGAGCATCTCCCAGGCCAAACCCATCGAGGGTCGCAGCGCCGAAGTGATCCATCAGGCGCGCTTCGGCCCGATCCGGCGCGAATCTCCAATCCGGGATAGGCGTGAGGTTCCCCTCCCACAATCCATCCAGCGGCAACGAATCCGGCGCCAGCACTTCCGCGGGGGCCAAGCGCGCCAACTCACTCTGGATCAAGCTGCGCAGGTCATCGCTCTCGAATTGACCCGCAGAAAATTCGCCCGTGGATACATCCGCGAAAGCTAAGCCGACCTTATCTTCCATTGTGATGAGCGCGAGTAGATAATTATTCCCATCTCCTTTAAGCAGCTCGGGCTCCAGCACCGTGCCGGGCGTTATCACCCGCACAACTTCCCTGGGAAACAATCCCTTGACGGGTCCTTCACCGACTTGCTCGCAAATCGCGACATGATAGCCCTTCTCAATCAGACGGGCGATGTAGCTCTCTGCGGCATGATGCGGGATGCCAGCCATGGGGATGCGTGTGCCCTTGGCAACATTGCGCGAAGTCAGCACAATATCCAGTTCCTTCGAAGCGATATGCGCATCCTCGTCGAAGGTTTCGTAGAAGTCCCCCAGACGGAAGAAGAGGATCGCACCCGGATATTTGCGCTTGATCTCGAGGTATTGTTTGCGAACGGGCGTAAGCTTCTCGGCCATGCTGGCTGCATTCTAAGGCGGGGGTGGCCAAACGGCAAGACAAACGGACGTTGAAGGGGCCCAAGAAGCATCCTGTGCTCGTCTTTGGCACATATGCTCTATGATATACTCGCCCCATGCCTGAGATCATTGCTGTCGACTTCGGAGGCACAAATATCCGGGCGGCCTACTTCCCCACGCCCGAGCCACCTCCAGCAACCCAAATCAAAATCCCCACAAAGGCCGATGAAGGACCTGAGGCCGTCTTGGGCCGTCTGGTCGAGGCAATCGAAAGCCAATATCCAGATAGGTATCATGACCTGCGAATCGGCATCGCCTCTCCTGGGCCGCTCAACCCCATGGAGGGCATCATCCTGATGGCGCCCAATCTGAAGGGTTGGCGCGATGTTCCTCTGCGTGATCGCGTGCAGGATCGCTTCGGCGTCCCAGTCTTCATCGGCAATGACGCAAACTTGGCGGCGCTGGGGGAATGGCGTTTTGGGGCCGGGCGCGGGACCCAGCACATGATCTACCTCACCCTCAGCACCGGGATCGGCGGCGGCGTCATTGTGGACGGCAGGCTGCTCCTCGGATGGCGCGGGCTGGCCGCCGAGCTGGGACATCTCACTCTGGACCCGCAGGGCCCGCTATGCGGCTGCGGTCAGAGAGGCCATGCAGAAGCCCTGGCGGCAGGACCGGCCATCGCCCGCCGGGCCATCGAGCGCCTTCACTCCGGTGAACCCTCCTCGCTCGCTTCTGAACTCGAACGCCATGGAACGCTGACGGCAAGACAGGTGGGCGATGCCGCACGGCATGGCGACGACCTCGCCATTCAGACCATCGCGGAGGCTGGGGCATGGATCGGCCTGCTGCTCGCTGATCTTGCCCATGCTTTCAATCCACAGATCTTCGTGCTGGGGGGCGGCGTATCCCAGATCGGCGCCCTGCTCTTCGACCCCATCGAGCAGTCGCTCGAGCGGCATGTGATGGATCCCGCCTACATCGAAGGCTTGCGCATCCTGCCGGCCGAGCTCGGCGATGATGCTGGACTGGTCGGCGCGATGGCGCTCGCCTCGCTCAAGGAGTTGTCAGCATGAGACACCGCAATCTTGTTGCACTTCCTTCCACCCTAATCCTTGCTGCGCTCTTGCTCGCGGCCTGCAGGCCTGCACCGCTGCCTGAAAAGCGGTTGGTCTACGGTCTGACCCTATCCCCCTCAGGGATCGACCCACACTTAAACGCCTCGGCTGAACTGGGCATCCCGCTCACGTCGGTGTATGACACCCTCGTCGTGCAGGATGCAGGTACCGGCCAATTTCTCCCCGGCCTGGCTGAACGCTGGGAGATCAGCCCAGATGGCCGCCGCTACACTTTCTTCCTGCGCGAGGACGTCCATTTCCACGATGGCACACTCTTCGACGCAGAGGCCGTGAGGGCCAACATCGAGTACACACTCGATCCCGAAAATCACTCGCAAAAGGCCGCGGGCATGCTCGGCCCGCTTGTGGACGTGCGCGTGGACGGCCCTTATCAAGTGAGCCTGCTGCTCTCGGAGCCTTTCGCCCCATTGCTCGATTCCCTTTCGCAGGTCTACCTGGGCATGGCCTCCCCCCAGGCGCTCGAGGAATGGGGGCCGGCACAATACCAGTTCCACCAGGTGGGCACTGGTCCGTATCGCTTCATCGAATATGTACCCAACGACCACATAACCTTGCGGCGATTCGAGGAATACGCCTGGGCACCGCCGATTTACGAAAACGATCAGGCCGCGATCGAGGAGATCACATTTGTGTTCTTCGAGGATCCGTCCACGCGGCCCCTTGCGCTGGAAACCCACCAGGCCGACATCCTGGGGGAAGTCGCCCCTCGCGATGCCGCCCGGCTTGCCAGCACGGATGCCTTCAACCTCCATCAGGTGGACATCCCGGGGCAACCCCAGCAGTTCTTCTTCAATGTGAATCGAGAGCCCACGAACGACTTGCGCGTGCGCCAAGCGCTCACTCAGGCCGTGGATCGGGAGAAGATCGTCGGGACGGTCTTTGGTGGCTACGCGCCGGTCGCCCGGGGCCCGCTCTCTGCAGCCCACTTCGGCGGGATGCTCCCCCGCGCCGAGCTGGAGCATCGCCCGGATTTGGCAGCCCAGTTGCTGGATGAGGCCGGATGGAGGGTCGATCCTGCCGATGGCTTGCGGAAACGGGACGGCCAAGCGATGCGCCTCCAGCTCGTTGCCCCGACCTGGGGCGCGAATCCGGATGTGGCCCAACTCATCAAGGCGGATTGGGAGTCCCTGGGCGCCGAAGTGGAGATCCAGGTCATGCCTGGCTTTGGACCTTTGAAAGAAGCCCAGGCATCGGGAGCGTACCATGCCATCGGGCTTAACTTCTTCGGCACGGACGCGGATTTGCTGCGGTCCTTCTTCCACTCCGAGGGCTTCTTCAATTGGAGCGGTTACGCCGATTCATCCCTGGATCGGATGCTCGTGGATGCCAGCCAGACCACGCTCGACCCGCAGGCCCGCGCCGAATTGTATACTCAGGCCATGGACCTCATTATGGATCAGGCCCTGATCCTGCCCGTTCGTGATTATTCCAACCTGGTTGTGAGCGACAGCCGGGTTCAGGGCCTGCGCTTCACCCTGCAGGGATGGTTCCCACTACTGATCGATCTGGACCTATCCTCCTGATCGCCGCGGCGCGGCGCATGCTGGAGGGTTTGCTGACTGCCTGGGCGGCGGTCAGCCTCACATTCTTCTCACTCCGGCTCGCCGCCGGCGACCCGGTCGCGAGTCTGCTCAGCCAGGGGCTCGCCACGCCCGAGCAAGCGGAGTCGTTGCGACACTCGCTTGGCCTAGACGCTCCCCTATTGCTGCAATATTTCCGATATCTTGGCCGCTTGATCCAGGGGAACCTGGGCGTCTCGCTCTACACCCAGCGCCCTGTGAGTGAAGTGATCTTGGAACAACTTCCCAATACGGCACAATTGGCCATGCAGGGCCTTCTTCTGGCCATCCTGCTGGGTCTCATCCTGGGCCTCGCCTCTGCCTGGTTGCGAAACGCGGCCGGCCGGTTGGCATCCAACCTGGCTGGATTAAGCACCAGCTTGCCGGTGGCCTTCCTCGGGATACTCATCCTATGGGGGTGCCGGAATCTATACCTGTGGGGACAGACCACGGCCATTTCGCCTAACCTGCTGGCGCCGCTGGTTCTGGGAATCGCCTCCGCTGGCCCGATCGCTCGCGTCATCCATTCCGGCCTGGAGGATTCGATCCAATCCCCGTACTTCCTGGCCGCCCGTGCCCGTGGCATACGCCGCGGGCCGAGGCTACTCTGGCACGCCCTGCGGCCCGCGCTGCCCGCCGCGGTTTCTCTCCTGGCGCTTGAGGCCGCCTTCCTTTTCTCAGGGACCGTAGTGACGGAGACCGTCTTTTCACGCCCCGGTTTGGGGCGCTTGCTGGTAAGCGCCATTCTTCAGGGTGATTTCCCTGTCGCAGAAGGCCTTGTCATCCTGGCAGCGCTGCTCTATACCGCATCCCACGTGCTGTCCGACCTGATCGCGATGATCCTCGACCCGCGCCTTCGGAGGGCAGGATGAGACGCGCATGGCGCCTGCAACTGTCGCTCCTATGGCTCATCCTTGTCGTCACCTTAGCAATCCTGGCGCCCTTCGTGGCCGGGGAAGATCCATACAGGCCGGTCGCCGCGCCACTTCTGTCGATCCAGCAGCACCCTCCCCTGGGCACCGACCATTTAGGACGCGATCTTTGGGCTCGGCTTGCCTTCGGCGCCCGCTGGAGCCTGATGGCCTCGGCGCTGGCGACACTTGTTACGCTGATTACCGGCACGGCTCTAGCGCTTCTCTCGACCGCCGGAGGCCGAATCCTTGACCACTTCATCCTCGGCGCCTCGAACGCGGCTCTGGCCATCCCGGGGCTGCTCTTCGCCATGTTGCTGGTAGCGGCCATGGGGCCCAGCTACTTGACCATCATCCTGGCAGTCGGGTTTGGCGCCGTCCCTGGATTCATCCGGCTCAGCCGCGTGCTGTTTAGTCAAATCCTCGAGCAGCACTTTGTGGAGGCCGCCAGGGCCCTCGGCGCGGGGCCGATACGCATCGCCATTGTGCATCTGCTGCCCAACGCGGCTGGCCAGCTTCTCTCCTTGGCGACAACTCATTTCGCCTGGGCCTTCATGGGAGCCACAACGCTTTCATTCCTGGGTTTCTCCGGCGACCCCTCCATTCCAGAATGGGGGGCGATGCTCGATGCAGGGCGGGGCTACCTCGCGGAAGCGCCTCGGCTCTCCATCCTCCCCGGCCTGCTCATCAGCCTTACGATCCTCGCCGTTCACCGCTGGGGCGAACATCTGGCAAACCGCACAACCCAAGGTTGACGGCCCCTGCGCCACTCTGGTATGCTCACTCCACTTGGGATACGGTGAACCTCTGTGTTCTATGCGCTGCTTGCCCTGGCGCTGATCTATGATTTCCTCAATGGCTTTCATGACAGCGCTAATCTCGTGGCCACTGCCATCTACTCGCGCTCCATTCATCCGCGGCTGGCCTTGCTTCTCGCCGCGGCCTCTGAATTTGCGGGGCCGTTTCTCTTCGGCGTTGCAGTGGCAACGACCATCGGCTACGAACTTCTGGATGAGCGGGTTCTCCAAACGCCGGTTATTCTCGCAGCCCTCGGCGCAGCCGTTATCTGGAATCTCATCACCTGGCTTCTCGGAATCCCTTCCTCCTCCTCGCATGCCTTGCTGGGGGGACTGCTCGGCGCGGCCATCGCTTTCAGCCGAGGCGTGGCAATCGTCCGAATGGCGGGGTTGCTTCATGTGATCCTGGCGCTGCTCCTCTCCCCGCTCGCGGGAATGATTGCCAGCTTTCTCATCATGAAGGGGATGCTACGTCTCCTGCGCAACGCCACACCCAGAGCCAGCGCAGTGTTCCGGCGACTTCAGATACTCACGCTCATCGGCCTGGGTCTCAGCCACGGCAGCAACGACGCTCAGAAGACCATGGGGATCATCGCTCTGGGGTTGCTAGTCACCGGTCGGACACAGCAGTTCACCGTTCCAGTCTGGGTGATCGCAATCAGCGCGGGTGCCATAGCGCTGGGTACCTCCCTGGGCGGATGGCGCCTTATCCGGACACTGGGCGGCCGCATCTTTCGCGTGCGGCCTATCCATGGTTTCACCTCACAAGTTGCGGGCGCGGGCGTCATACTTGGCGCCGCGCTGCTAGGGGGTCCGGTAAGCACAACACAAGTTCTCAGTTCGGCGATCGTGGGCGTGGGCGCGGCTGAGCGCATCAATAAGGTGCGCTGGAACATCCTGGGCGAGATGGTCCTCGCATGGCTGCTGACCATCCCGCTAACGGCACTGCTCGCCGGCCTGATCTTCCTGATTCTTGACCTGGCCCTGCCCCTCGGCTAATCTCGGGCTTCCGGTCTCACGTTATCCCCGCCCCACCTCAATTATGGCTATGCGCAGCGCCTAGGTGCTGGCAGATGGCGCTTGCGGCGGCTTGCCCTCCAGCCAGGCGCGGATTGCTCGCCCGGCAGGCTCTACGAAGTCGCCCCGCGCCTCGATCCGGACCGCTCCCTCTCCCAGCCTGCGCAGCCAGTTCGATTGCCGGCGCACAAGCTGCCGGCTCAGCTTGCGAATCTCCGCCAGCGCATCATCGAGGGAGCGCTCCCCGCGAAGATGCTCGGCTAATTGCCGATAGCCGATGGCCGAAAAGGCCGGTGAGTCAGCACTGGCCCCACGCGCCAAAAGGCGCCGTACCTCATCCAGCCAGCCAGCGGCCATCATCGCTTCGATCCGGCGGTCGATTCGCGCATAAAGCTCCTGCCGAGGAAGCTCGAGTAAGATGCGCAAAACCTCATAGGGCGGAGGCTTTCGCTTCCGCAGACGGCTCGCCGGCTGACCTGTTAGCTGATGCACTTCGAGCGCCCGGATCACCCGCCGAATGTTGCGGGGATCGATTTCATCCGCCAATTCTGGATCTACCTCAGCCAGCCTAGCATGCAGCGCCTGGATCCCTTGTCGTCTGGCAAGGTCCTGCATCCTCTCCCGGAAAGCCTTCGAGTCCGATCGGGGTGGCGGGTTCCAGCCTTCCAGCACGGCAGCCATATACTGCCCGGTACCACCCACAAGGAAGGGCAGCCGACCCCGCGCTTGAATCCCATCGATGGCCTGCAGCGCCGCCTGTCGGAAACGGGCCATGCTCCAGGCTTCCTGAGGATCTGCAACATCGATCAGGTGGTGTGGCACTCTGGCACGCGCAGCCAGACTGGGTTTGTCCGTGCCGATATCCATGCCGCGATAAAGCAATCTTGAATCTGCTGAGACGATTTCCCCATCCAGGCGGCTGGCCAATTCGAGGGAGAGGTTCGTCTTCCCGACCGCCGTGGGCCCCAGGATGGCGATCAGCGGCTTTGAAGGTTTCATACCCGTCCTTCCTCGCCGAGGACATTCTCATAATGATCCAACCGCAGAATCCGTCGCCCCCGGGTACACTCGATGGCCACGAGATCCACTCGCCAATCGGCTTGCTCTAGCCCTTGTGCCTCGAGGTAGGCCCACGCCGCTTTGTGAATTCTTCGAAGCTTGGCCGGCGTCAACCCTTCCTCCGGCGCCCCGAACCGATCCGACACCCGGCATTTAACCTCGACGAAGATGATCTGGTCGCCATCCGCCATGACCAAATCGATCTCGCCTTCCCGAGCCCGCCAATTGGCATCGCGGAAGGCCCAGCCTCTGCCCTCCAGGTGCTTCCGAACCTGATTTTCTGCCCAAGCGCCGAGCGTGGCCAGTCTCATCGATCTCACCTCACTCGGGTAGCATGCTAGTCCCTCTTGCATGGAGGGTCAAGCCCAGGTTTGCGAAACATGCTATTTGCGATGGATTGGAGTACGACAAGTGGCCCTGTTTTCTATTTGTTTATGAAACCTGCCTGCGTGTTTATGTCCTGTTCACGCTAATATGTCAGAATGACACCTAGTGTCCTCAATCGCGGAGTTGGGATTCTTGGAACCTGATCGACCCTCGCAAGGCGGTCTAAGGCACGGCCGCGGGAGTCGGCTCTTTCATTCAGCCCCAACGAATCGATTGACATGGGGGTCAAAAAAGATATAGAATGCCAGTTTAAATACTGTGCCATGCCCGAATCCAAACGCCGCAGTTTCCGGGATCGGGCCTCGCCAGGAGGAAAGGAGGGGTGCCCCCTATAATGATTCCAGCTACCTTCTGTCATACCTACCCACATCGCATGTATTGCCCTAGACGCTTAAGGAGGAAGAAGCTATGAAACGCACGTTCCTGCTGCTCTCCGCACTGGTCATCGCAGCAATGATTCTCAGCGCGTGCGGAGGCGCAGCCGAGGAATTCGTCTGCGAAGACGAAATCGGCTGCGTCACCTACGGCCCTGGTGAGCCTATCCGCATTGCCACCGCCCTGGTCATCTCTGGCCCGGATTCCCAGCTTGGCCTCGACTCCCAGTATGGCGTCGAGATCGCCATGGGCTTCAAGGGCGAGGTCCTGGGCCACCCCATCGATCTCCAGGCCGAGGACGACGGCTGCAGTGCTGAAGGTGGCCAAGCTGCCGGCCAGAAGATCGTCTCAGACCCCACCATCCTTGGCGTGGTTGGCACGAGCTGCTCCGGTGCGGGTGTACCCATGTCGAAGGTCATCTCCGAGGCCGGTTACTTCATGGTCTCACCTTCCAACACCTCGCCTGTCCTCACCGATCCTGACAACGCCTGGAACCCCGGCTATCTGCGCACCGCTCACAACGACAAGGTCCAGGGCGCGGCCATCGCAGATTTCGCCTTCAACGTGCTGGGCCTGAAGACGGCCGCCGCGATCCACGACGGCGATCCCTATACAGAGGGGCTTGCAAATGCTTTCCGCAACTCCTTTGAGGAGATCGGTGGAGAGATCGTAGCCTACACAGCGGTCAATAAGGGTGACACGGACATGCGGCCGGTGCTGACAGCCGTTGCCGCTGCCGGTCCGCCAGAGTTCATCTATTACCCCATCTTCACCGCCGAGTGCGCCTTCATCACCAAGCAGGCGAAGGAGGTCGCTGGGCTCGAGAACACCGTCTTGGCTGCGGCTGACGGCTGTATCTCGGATGCGGCCGCAGATGCCATCGGCGAAGCCGGCGAGGGCATGTACTTCTCCGGACCGGACATCGCCTTCACGGGTGATCTCTACGAGCGCTTCAAGGAGTCCTACCGCGAGAAGTACGGCACCGATACCCTCTCGGTGTTCCACGCGCACGCCTTCGATGCGGCGAATATGATCTTCGCTTGCGTCGAGAAGGTCGCCGTGCAGGAAGAGGATGGCACCCTCCACATCGGCCGCCAGGCCATGCGGGATTGCCTCTATGCGACCGAGGGATTTGAGGGCATCACCGGCACGCTCACCTGCGATCAATACGGTGACTGCGCCGACCCGAAGATCTCTGTCTCGCAGCTCCAGAACGGCGAGTATGTGAGGGTTTGGCCGTAGCCTTGATAGACCGTCTTTAGACGAGACAGCGATTGGGGACTGGGCTATGGCCATCCTGGGGGATGGGTCTCGGGTTTGACTTCACTCGCGAGGCCCATCCTCCCCTTCTTACGGAGATGAACTATGCGCGCTCGATTGCAGGATATCGACACCATCGGTGTTATTCTCTGGCTCTTTCGGGCCGCTATCGTTGTGCTGGTCCTTTGGGGGACAACGGCCACGATCATCAGCAACCCTTATTCGACGCGGCAGTGGCTTGACTTCCTCGTCTTTGGTATCGCGCAGGGGAGCATGTATGCGCTGATCGCAATCGGCTATACACTCGTGTATGGCGTCCTGTTCATGATCAACTTCGCCCATGGTGAATTCTTCATGTCGGGAATCCTCACGGCAACAGTATTCCTTGCCGGGCCTATGGCCTCCTCAGGCTTTCTCGATCGCCATCCAATATTGGGCCTGCTGGCAATCGCTGTTGTGTCGATTGTCATCTCGATAGGCATCGCTGTGCTCACTGAGCGCATCGCCTACCGCCCGCTCCGCAAAGCGCCTAGGCTGGTTCCGCTTATCACCGCCATCGGCGCCTCATTTTTCTGGCAGAATTTCTTCCGCGGTCTCTTGGGCTCTGAGCATAAGCCCTTCCCGCTGATGCAAAGCCTGGCGGGTACCATACCCTTCTTGGGCACAGCCATCCTGAAATCTCACGTTGTCGTCATTATTGCCACCATTATCATGCTCATCGGTCTCAACTTCTTTATTATGAGAACCAAGACCGGCAAAGCCATCCGCTCCGTCGCAGAGGACAAAGACATCGCCTCCTTAATGGGGATCGACGTGGATCGCACCATCACCATAACCTTCGCGACGGGCGCCGCCATGGCTGGCGTTGCGGGCGTGCTCTATGCCCTCGTCTTCCGGCAGGTTCACTTCTTCATGGGATTCATCCCTGGGATCAAGGCTTTCACCGCAGCTGTTCTGGGGGGCATTGGGAGTATCCCGGGCGCAGCTATCGGGGGGTTCTTCCTCGGCATGTTTGAGTCGGTTGGCCCAAGCCTCTTCCTGCAAGGGCTTGGCATTCCAGCCTTCAACCAGCTCAAGGACGTCATCGCCTTCACGATGCTGGTCTTTATCTTGATCTTCCGGCCTCAAGGCATCCTGGGCGAGCGGCTTGCAGAGAAAAAGGCATGAGGTGAGCCATGGGAGAACGCACCGATCTTCGACGCACCATCCGCCTGGGCCTGATCGGAGGAACGATCACCCTCAGCATCGCGTCCATCGGCATCGCCACGCTCTTCAGCGAGCGCCCGCTGGTGGCCAAAGTGATCACCATGGGGCAGATCTTGATCTACGCCCCGGCTTTTCTTATCGCCTACATGCTCGTGCGGGATCTTTCCCGAGAGAAGATCGCCGACTCACTCGTTATCGGCCTCCTCAGCGGCTTGGTGGGCGGCTTGCCGATGGTGATCCTCATCGTGCTGGCCAGCACCTTCAATCTGCGGCAATTCCTCCCGAACGTCTCGCCAGCCCTCATTGAGACGCTCACTTTCGGCCGCGGAGCTTCTCTCGGCAGCGTGCTCTTCGTTCTCTCCAACGGCCTCGTGGGGCTCGTCACCGCTGGCCTGCAACTGATCCCCCCCAAATACCGCACCCCCATCCAGAACGGCGTGATTTGGACGCTCACGGTAGGGCTCTTCTCGGAAATCCTGCGCAATCGCTTGCGCGATTTCTTCGGACTGGCCTTCGCCCAGCTGATTTTCACGGGCGAGGCCTTACGCTTAACCGTAGCCGCTGCCCTATTTGTGCTGATCTTCGCGGTTTCCCTCTGCATCGGTACCCGGCCGCGAATGCTCGCCCAGCGTTTCCAGCAGCTGGATGAAGCCAAGCGCCGCCGGGCTACGCTGGGCCTGACTGCCCTGCTTATCGCGTTCTTGCTCATCCTCCCACATCTCTTAGGGACCTATCTCTCCGAGGTTATCAACAACGTTGGCATCTTCATCCTGATGGGGCTGGGGCTCAATATCGTGGTCGGCTTCGCCGGGCTGCTGGATCTGGGATACGTGGCATTCTTCGCCATCGGCGCTTACACGATGGCCGTCCTCACTTCTGAGGGGCCGCTGGGCATCTTCGGGCTAAGCTTCTGGGCCGCATTGCCAATCTGTGTGGGCGTGGCAGCGCTTGCCGGCATCGTGCTCGGCGTCCCGGTCCTGCGCATGCGCGGTGACTACCTCGCAATAGTGACACTGGGGTTCGGCGAGATCATCCGTATCCTGGCACTCTCGGACCTATTGAAGCCCTTCATCGGCGGTGCGCAGGGTGTTTTGAAAATCCCCAAGCCCCCCTTCTTTGGAACCGCGCTGATCCAGCCCGGGCAGTTCTACTATGTCATTCTGGGCGGCTGCTTGCTGGCATGGTTTGTGTCCTACCGCCTTAGCGAATCGCGCCTTGGACGGCAATGGATGGCCCTGCGCGAGGACGAGGACGTCGCCGAAGCAATGGGGATCCGCCTGGTGACTACCAAGCTGCTGGCGTTCGGCATCGGCGCGGCCTTCTCCGGGCTGGCGGGGGCCTTCTTCGCCAGCAAGTTGACCTCCATCTTCCCTCACAGCTTCAAGCTCGAGATTTCGATCAACGTCCTATGCCTGATCATCATCGGCGGGATGGGCTCTTTGCCTGGAGTGGTTGTGGGGGCGCTTATCCTCGTGGGCCTGCCGGAGCTGCTGCGCGAATTCGCGGAGTACCGCTTGTTGATGTACGGCGCCTTGCTGATCGTCATGATGCTCGCCAAACCCGAGGGCTTCTGGCCCTCCGCCGTGCGTCGCCGCGAGCTGCGTGCGGAAGACGAGGAACCCATACCCATCGAAGCCGTGGCTGAAGGGGCAGGAGACTGAGTGCAATGAATGGCAATAATGTAATCTTATGCGCGCGCTCGGTGACCAAGAGCTTCGGCGGCTTGGTGGCCGTGCGCGAGTTCGACTTCGACGTGCCCAAAGATTCGATCGTGAGCATCATCGGGCCCAACGGCGCCGGCAAGACCACCTTCTTCAATTGTGTCACCGGCTTCTATGCCGTCGATAGCGGCGAGATCCGCTACGAGGGCCAACGCATCGACGGCCGCTCACCCGATCAGATCGCCAGGCTCCATATCGCCCGGACCTATCAGAATATCCGCCTCTTCGCCAACATGACCGCCATTGAGAACATCCTCGTCGGCATGGAGCCACGGCTTCGCTCGAGCTGGATCGGAGCCATCCTAGGCTCGGCCGGCGTGCGCAAGGAAGAGCAGAGAGCCATTGAAGAGGCACTCGAATTGCTGCGCTTCGTAGGCCTGGCGGGAAAGGGTGACCTGCTGGCGAAGAACCTGCCCTACGGGGAGCAGCGTCGCCTCGAAATCGGCCGTTCCCTGGCAAACAAACCCGACTTGCTCCTGCTGGACGAGCCGACCGCGGGGATGAATCCTCACGAGTCGGCCGAGACCATGCACTTCATCCAGCGCCTGCGGGACGAGCTGGGCATAACGATTCTGCTCATCGAGCATGACATGCGGGTCGTGATGGGGATCTCAGAGCGCGTAACCGTGCTGGATTACGGCGAGAAGATCGCGGAAGGCACGCCGGCGGAGATCCAGCGTAATCCTCGGGTAATCGAAGCATACCTCGGACGCGGGGCCGCTTCCGGCCTGAAGACCGAGGTCCATCAAGGCGCATGAGGAGCCACGGGCCATGGCAATGTTAGAAGTCCAGAACGTTCATGCCTATTACGGCAAAATCCACGCCTTGAAGGGGATCTCGCTCACTGTCGAGGAGGGCGAGATTGTGACCTTGATTGGCGCGAATGGCGCCGGCAAGAGCACAACCCTGAAAACCATTAGCGGCCTGCTGAAGCCACGCCAGGGTCGCGTGCTCCTGGAAGGTGAGGACCTCGCACCCTATAAGGCCCACGAGATCGTGTACAAAGGCGTGTCCATGGTCCCCGAAGGCCGGGGTATTTTCTCCAAGCTTACGGTGGAAGAGAATTTGGATATGGGCGCCTACCATCGCAATGATAAGGAGGGCATCGCTCGGGATCTCGAGCGTGCCTTCGCTCTCTTCCCCAGGCTCAAGGAACGCCGCGATCAGGTCGCAGGCACATTGAGCGGTGGCGAGCAGCAAATGCTTGCTACTGCCCGCGCCCTGATGTCCAGCCCGCGTCTGCTCCTGATGGATGAGCCTTCGATGGGGCTTGCCCCTGTGCTCGTGGAGAGCGTCTTCGATACCATCCAGGAGATCAACCGAGAAGGAACCACGATCCTGCTGGTCGAGCAGAACGCCCATATGGCCCTCCAAATCGCCAAACGCGGCTATGTGCTGCAGACCGGGGAGATCGTGCTGCACGACACTGCCGAGGGCCTGCGCGAGAATGAGATGGTTCAAAAGGCATACCTTGGCATGGAGTAGCACTCCGGCCTGGTCGATCCATCCACTTTCGATTCCCATTGGATCCTCTCGATCCTCAGCGCTTCTGCCTGGGGATCGAATAGAATATGGGTGGCACGAATCGCGTGATGGGCTTGCTGAGCGAGGCACCCAAACCCCGCCCCCTGGGATGCGAACCATCCTACCCTTAGGAGCATGTAGCCATGTCAGCAACATTCCCTAAGACGGCGGATATTGTCATCATTGGTGGCGGCGTTATGGGTTCCAGTTGCGCATATCACCTTGCCAAGGCCGGAGTTCGTGATGTCGTCCTGCTCGAGAAGGATGTCTATTTCGGCCAGGGAGCCACAGGCCGCTGTGCCGGAGGTGTTCGCTACCAATTTGCGACCGAAATCAACATCCGCCTATCGATCGCCAGCCTGGCCATGCTGGAGGATTTTAGGGACGAAACCGGTGTCGATCCTGCCTACCGCCAATGTGGATACCTGTTCGTGCTGACGCGCCCCGAAGATGTCAAGGCCTTCGAGCGCAATGTGGACCTGCAGCGCCGGTTGGGCGTTCAAACCGAATGGCTCAGCGGAGATGACGTCCGCTCTCGTCTTCCACACATGCGCTTCGAGGATGCCCTCGCAGGCACATTTCATGCCAAGGATGGGCTGGCGGATCCAAACAGCATCGTCATGGGGTATGTCCAGGCGGCGCGACGAATGGGCGCGCGCTGTCTTACCGAGGCCGAAGTCGTCGGCCTCGAGGTCCAGAATGGCCGGATTGTGGCGGTGGAGACGCGGCTGGGGCGAGCGCAGACCCATACGGTTATCAATGCAGCCGGCCCCTGGGCAGGGCTCATCGGGGCGATGGCGGGCGTGGAGATTCCCATAGCCCCTGTTCGCCGCCAGATGCTGACCACCACCCCGCTCCCGGATCTACCCAAGGACTTTCCATTCGTGATCGATTTCGCCCAATCACTCTACTTCCACCGGGAAGGCGATGGCATTCTCACCGGCATGTCGAATCCCTCCCAGGAGCCTGGGTTCGATCAAAGCATCGACGATGAATGGGAGTTGGTGGCTATGGAGGCCGCCCTCGAGCGCATGCCTATGCTTGAGAAGGCCGGGCGCCTGGCCGGATGGGCGGGACTGTATGAGATCACCCCCGATTCCCATCCGATCTTCGGCCCGACGCCTGTGGAGGGCTTCTTCGTGGTGGGTGGTTTTTCCGGCCATGGCTTCATGCACGGGCCGGTGGCCGGTCAAATCATGACCGAATACTTACTGGAAGGCAGCCCACGAACCGTCGATGTCACCCCCTTGAACCCTGCACGCTTCGACGAAGGGCGCCTGATTCAAGAATACAACGTGGTCTGAATGCCTGACGCCGAAATCCTTACCATCGGGACCGAGTTGCTCCTGGGTGAGATCGTCGACACTAATACCCAGAAGATCGCCCGCGCCTTGCTTGATTCGGGCGTGAACCTTTATCGTACGATGACCGTGGGGGATAATGCTGGCCGCATCGCTGAAGCTGTGAAGGAATCCATCCAACGTGCAGAAATCGTGATCACCACCGGTGGCTTGGGCCCAACGGTCGATGATGCCACGCGCGAAGGCATCGCCAGGGCGCTCGGTGTTGAGCTGATCTTCGAACCCGAACTTTGGGCACAGATCCAGAATCGCTTCGAGCACTACGGGCGCATGCCCGAACCCGTCAACCGCCGGCAGGCATATATCCCAGCAGGCGCCATCCCCATTCCGAATCCAGTCGGGACTGCACCCGCATTTGCGGCACCCGCAGGCAAGGGCCTCGTGGTCGCACTTCCAGGCGTGCCTGCTGAGATGGATTTCCTGCTGCGTGATGCCGCGATGCCATTGCTTCGCGAATATTTCCATCTCGAGTCGGTCCTCTTTACCCGGCTCTTGCGGACGGCCGGCGTGGGAGAGTCCTCCATGGAAGGTCAGCTTGAGGACCTGGAGCGCATGACGAACCCCACTCTCGGCCTATCTGCCCATCCCGGCCGGGTGGATCTGCGCCTCACGGCCCGTGCCGAGACTCCGGACGAGGCCAAACAGATGCTCGATTCGCTGGAAGCCGAAGTGCGTCGCCGCTTGGGCGATGCTATCTACGGTCAGGATGGCCAGACTCTGGAGCGCAAAGTACTCGAGCTGCTTGCGGAGCGAGGTTGGCGTCTTGCTACAATCGAAGCGGGAACCAGCGGCCTTCTGGCAGCGGGACTATCCGCCGAAGATGGGCCTTATGTGGGCGGCCGCCTGCTGCCAACCGGGCTGGAGAGTGTCCGGCTGCGCAAGATGATGGAGGACGAGCGAGCGACTGCGGAGGTCGAAGTGATCTTGGGGCTAACCCTACGCCAGGAACCAGGGCGTAGCCAATTTGAGGCCCAACTCATCGACCCACGTGGAGATCACGCCTGGGGACGTTCCTACGGAGGCGCCCCTGCGAACGCAGCTCGCTGGGCTACAAGTCTTGCCCTGGATGGCTTGCGGCGTCGTCTGATCTCATAAGCCTGGCTTACAGCCTGCGGCGACACAACCTTGCCACAGCCGCACTCTTCTGTATAATACGCAGGCGCGAGCGGGTGTCGCCAAGTGGTAAGGCAGTAGCTTCCCAAGCTACCATTCGTGGGTTCGAATCCCATCACCCGCTCCAACCGCCGGGCCGCTCCTTGCGGCCCGGCGACTCGTTTCTGCCTGGGCAACACACGGAAACCCCGCTGTAAGCACTTTGCAAGGTCTCCTCTGTACCAGCCGTGCTAGCATGGGGGTGCAAAGGGCGCCACTGGATGGTATCGGAGAGAACAGCGAAGGAAACGGATGGAGCGTCTAGAGCCCGGCCCTCTCACGGCAACCGGCCTGCGCTCTGATATTGGAAAGCGAACCTCCGTTTACTGAAGGTGGTTTCGCGCTTTGCTCTCCTCCTCCCAAGAGCCCTCCTAAGCGAGGGCTCTACTGGCATTCGACGTGGGCGTTGGCTATAATCGCCTGCGTTGTGAGGGTAGGCGCGTGGACGAATGGTCAGGCGAAGGTAATCGGCGAAGGATTCTCTACGTCGAAGATAATTTCGAAAACCGCATCTTGGTACAGCGGATCCTAGAGGCAGAGGGCTATATCTTCCTCGGCGCAGCGCATGCACGTGAGGGGTTGGACCTGGCTCGTCGCGAATTGCCTGATCTGATTCTGGTCGACATTAACATGCCCGAGACAGACGGACTCAGCATGACCCGGGAGCTCAAGAACGACCCGCGCTTTGCGCGCGTCCCGGTCGTCGCGATCACCGCGAATGTCATGCGCGGCGACCGCGAACGAACGCTGGCAGCAGGCTGCGACGGCTACATCCAAAAGCCCATCGATGTCGACGCCTTGCCTCGACAGATCGGTGCTTTCCTGCAACAATAGAAGAACTTGAGTCCAGGAGATCGATGGTGAGTTCAGATTCCGAAAGCCCCACGGTTCTCATCGTTGAGGATAACGTCTCCAATTTCGTGCTCATGGCACGCATGCTCGGCTACATGGGGCTCCGATGCGAATGGAAAACCTCGGGATATGAAGTGCTCGAATACACCGATGCACTGCCCGATATCGATCTCATCCTGATGGACATCCGTCTTCCGTACGAGGATGGGTATCAGGCATTGCGCAAGATACGCGCCTCTGAAAGGTTGCAGCATCTGCCGATTGTAGCGGTGACGGCCTACGCCAGCGAAGAGCAGCTGCAGCGGGCTCGCGCCGCCGGCTTCGACGGCTTCATTGGCAAACCGCTCGACCCGGACCGCTTCCCGGCGCAGATCCGCAGGGTTCTGGCTGGCGAGCAAGTTTGGGAGGTGGAGTAGCGTGCTCAGCCCTGTCACACGTCCGCAGCCCGAAATGCGCCGTTTTCGCGGTCGCTTGGGGAGGCGCCTCGCTCTGATCCTTCTCCCTCTGGTCGTCATCCCCTTGATCGCCATGGGTATCGGCGCCTATCTGCGCTCTCGGGTCCTCCTCGAAGAGCAGGCCACAAGCCAGATGGCCGCCGCCACCCAGGCCCAGATCCAGGTGCTGGCCGAGTGGTCCGCCGCACGCGAACAGCGCCTGCAGCTCGGCGCACAGCGCTCCCCCCTGCAACAGGCCGCCGCCGACTTGATCGCCCTCTCCCCCCAATCCCAGCTTTACACCGCCGCCCTGGAGACCGCTCTCGCCGAACTCAACGACATCCGCATCCGCCAGGGCCAGACGCTCTTCTCCGACCTGGTCATCGCCCAGCCCTCCTGCGGCTTGATCCTGGCCGCCACGCAGGAAGACTGGGCCGGCAGAGTCACTCCCAACCTCACTTCCCAGGCCCTCCCGCCATCCGGCCAGTTCACCCTGCCACTCTTCAATGATCCCGTGCTGGCCTCTCACGACCTGGCTTTCCTCACCCTGGCCCCCTTCCGCACCGCACCACCCATCGCCGAACCCCTGCTCCTGGTCGGTGTCAACCAGGGTCCCCAGCTCGCCCAGTTGCTCGAACAGATGCAGATCTTCTGGGAGCAGCGCGGCGTTTACCGGGTCGAGCGCGGCCGCACCTTCATGCTCCTCGAGCCGGACATCCTGGTCCAGCTCCCGCGCTACGCCATCGCACCGGAAGCCGTCAGCGGCCACCAGCACCCCATCTTCCCCATCGCCGAGGGCACGCCCGCCGGGACGCTCGAGTACGTCAACGCCAACGGCGACCTGGTGCTCGCAGCCTACGAATGGATCCCGGAGTGGAACCTGGGCATCGTTGCCGAGTTACCTCAGGCCGATATCTTCGC
>CAZQDE010000028.1:0-30884 GCA_964591485.1 uncultured Anaerolineaceae bacterium
ACATGAAGGTGAAAGTCGCCGATGCGCGTCTTTGGCAGCTGGGGAGCAGAATGCCGGAATGGCAAAGGCCGGCCGTGCCCCGGAGGCGCTGCGCGGAGGCAGCCTCATGCAAGAGCAGCAGGTCCGGGTCTCCGGTGCCAAGCGCCGCCACACCTGCCAGCTTGTGATGCGGGCAGCCCCTGCACCCGCTGATAGAAAGGGAGCACGTGATGCAGATTCCAGACGGTCAGAGCCACACCACCCGGCGCGGTCCTTGGATCCAATCGAAAGGGTTCCCTCGAAACCTGTTCCCGGTTCTGCAAACCCAATTCGATTCTGGATAGGCGCGAGTTTCCATGCGCAGCCGCATACACGGCTTCGCTCCATTCCAAGACTTACTTGGCCGGAATTATAACCAATCGCAGACGGGAGCGCCCAGGAAAGCGCTACTGCGCTTGCCGCAGCACAGCAAAGCTGTTGCCGGACATGTTGGCGATAAGTGCTTCGAATTCCTCGAAGTCCAGCTCGGCAACCGGGCGGCGGCAGACCATGAAGACTGTATTGCCATCATTGCCCAGCGAGAAGTGGCCGTAGCCGCTCACGAAGTTGTTCCACTGCAGGAGTTGCTGCATGAACGCTTCGCGGTCCTGGCCTGGAACCGGTATGAGCCCGACGCTGATCAGCAAGTCCATCTCGGAATCATCCATCTCGATGAGACCTACCTCGATTTTTAGATTTTGGTAGGTCATAGATGAGAATCCTACATTCTCACCCGGCTTGAAGGCGATCGCCGCCGCTGTCCGGTCAATTTGCTTCATATAGCCATTGACAAGACTGGTGCTGTCTTCCCGATTCATGCAACACATCCTTTCTGCTTAGAGGGGAGCGGGGCTGCCCTACAAAAGCAGCCAGCGGGCGATAAGCATTTGTGATTATCCACTCAAACGGGAACGGTGGCAATAGGAATATAAGCCGCCCTTCCACTTGCATTCCCATGGCGACTCTCCTCCTCCTTACAATCGATTTGCAGTCCTCCCACATGCAGCTTATGTCCTTGTATCCTAGCCTTGGACGTATCAGGGGCGGGGGCGCGGCCTCACGGTAGAAGGCCCCTCTTCCTGACATCCAAGGCAATCTGGGGATTCTGAGAACAGTCCCTTGTCGCCCGGGAGAAGCTATATGAGGAAGCTACGCAGACTCATGCAGAAGGTCAGCCAATGTCGCGGAGGAAGGCGATCACCGCGCCTGCCTGAGCGACACCTCCCGTTTGGGGCGACGCCGGCACCCGTCCCCATCCCCTCCGGCAGGAGGCAGGCCCGGCCTTTTGGCCGCTGATCATGCATGCAGGCGAGGATGGAGAGAAGGTGAGCGACAAGGCACTGAGACGCAGGCTCGAGGAGCTGGGATTGGATCCCAACCAGCCGCCTGGAAAGGAAGAGTGGCAGACTTTCCTTGGCTGGGTGACCCGCGAGCTCCAGGCGCGAGAATACAGCCCCCCTCCGGCCGGCAATCATCCCGAAACCGCGCGATACATCAATGAGGCTCTTCGCCAATCCGAAGCCAACTACCGCAGCATCTTCGAAGGCGTCCAGGATGCCATCTTTGTCCAAAGCATGGACGGCCGTGTGTTGGATGTCAACCGCCGGGCTTGTGAGATGTATGGCTGGACGCGGGAGGAGCTGCTCTCCAAGCGCGTGAAGGACCTCGTGCCTGAGGGGCAGCCCTATGTTCTCCCCGCAGAAATGGTCGCACAAGGACTTACAGACCAGATCATCGAAACCACGAACATTCGCTCGAATGGGGAGACTTTTCCGGTAGAGATCTCCGCTAACCTGCATTTCAGGGACGGTGAGCCTGTGATGTTGGTGGTTGTCCGCGATGTGACCGAGACTCGGCAGGCGCAGCAAAGGGTTCAGCTTCAAGACCGGCTCGCCGCGGTCGGCCAACTTGCCGCCGGCATCGCCCATGACTTCAACAATATCCTGGGGACGATCATCCTCTACAGCGAGCTACTCTTAGAGAGCTCCACCTTGATGCCCAAGGACCGCGAGCGCCTGGCCACAATCGTAAAGCAGGCTCAGCGCGGCTCTACGCTCATCTCTCAGATTCTCGACTTCGGACGGCGGTCCGTGATGGAGCGTCATCCGATGGATCTGGTCCCCTTCTTCCGTGAGATCGAGGCGCTGCTCTCGCGCACGCTGCCCGAGCACATGAAGATCAGCATCCAGTTTAACGGCCAGGACGCCTACTTCGTCGATGCAGACCCCACCCGCATGCAGCAGGTGATCATGAATCTGGCGGTCAACGCCCGCGACGCAATGCCGAAGGGGGGCGAATTGCGGTTCATGCTCGATGAGGTTACGGTCCGCGCGCCCCACATCCCCTTCCCCGGAATGGAGCCGGGCCGCTGGGTCCGCATCCGCGTGACCGACACCGGAACCGGCATCCCGGCCAGTGATCTGCCACATGTGTTCGAGCCTTTCTTCACGACCAAGCCTCAGGGCAAGGGCACCGGCCTGGGACTGGCGCAGGTGTACGGCATCGTGAAGCAGCATGACGGCTACATCGATGTCGATAGCCGGCCCGGGCAGGGCACGACCTTCACGATCCTGCTGCCCGCCATCGAAGAGCCCTCCGAGGCGCTCGGCGTCAGTGATATTGAGGAGGCGCGGGCCGGCTCAGGCGAACGGATCCTGGTCGTCGAGGACGATGAAGCCACCCGGCTGGCCATCTGCGAAATCCTGGAATCGCTAGGGTATGTCGTCTCCGGGGCCGCCGACGGAAAGGATGCCGTGCACCTCCTGATCGAAACCCAAGGCGGCTTCGATTTGATCGTCAGCGACCTGGTGATGCCCAACATGGGCGGGCGGGAGCTCCACGATATCGTCACCGAGCAGTACCCTCGGGTGCGCATGGTGCTGATGACCGGCTATCCGTTGGGGACCCACACGCGCGAATTGCTGGACTACGAACGGGTAACATGGATACAGAAGCCCATCACCTCGGACACGCTATCCCAGGCAGTTCGAGCGATGCTGCGTCCTAAGCAAATGCCCGCCCCAGCCAAGGGTTAGTCCCCGGGCAAGGACCGCGCCCCAAGGACGCTTCGAACCCACACACTTAAGGATTCGGGGACGATGGCCTGCTCTCGCAGTAGGCATTGTAGGCGTCCTCAACAGTCTCGATTTCCCATGCTCGTGCAAGCGGAATGGAAAGCCCCAGCTCTTCGAGCCGCAGCATCATCGAGGCCAGTGCCAGCGAGTCCACTTGGAGGTCTTCGATGAAGGCTGCCCCCTCTTGCAAGGCATCGAGGGGCACGGCGAGCTCCTTAGCAAGGATTTGCCGGAAGGCGTCGAAGCTGAGCAATTCTGTGGAGGGTTCATCGGTCATCGGCTCGCTCCTGTGTTGCGATCTGCCGCAATCGGTATTTCTGCGCTTTCCCTGATTCGGCTCGAGGCCAATCCTCGACGATACGCACCTGATCGGGCACCTCGTGCGCCTCCAATCCCTGCCTGCAATGGGCGAGGATCTCGGAGCGGCCCGGCGCTGCCCCCTCCTCCGGGATCACGAAGGCCCAGATGGTCTCCCCGAGCAAGGCATCCGGCACGCCCACCACCGCCGCCTCACGTATCCCGGGCAATTGGGCAAGGTGATCCTCAATACGTTGAGGATAGATATTCTGACCCCCACGAATGATCCTATCGCTCATTCGTCCCAGGATGCGAAGGAAGCCGCGCGCATCCATGACTGCCAGATCTCCCGTGTAGTACCAGCCCTCCGCGTCCCGCCGGTCGTCCTCTATCCCCTCCCCACCCAGGTACCCGATCATCAGCCCAGGGCTGCGGCAGGCCAGTTCGCCGACCTCCCCCAGGGGCAGTGGACGGCGGGCCTCGTCCACGATGCGCACCTCAATGCCAGGCATGGGCTGGCCAACAGTCTCGGCCTGAACCCGGGGGGCATCATCCAGCCCGGTTGCGGCAATGCCACCCCCTACCTCGGTGAGCCCGAAGCCGATATGCACTGCGCAGCCGAAGCGCGCCTGAATCTCCCGCGCCAGCTCTGGCGGGCAGGGCGCCGCACCCGTGGCGCAAATGAGAAGTGAGGGAATCGGATTGCCGGCGGCCTCCTGGCTGCGGAGCATGGCGACATAGGCAACTGGTGGGGCGATAAGAACTGTCGCCCGTTCACGCATGGCCAACTCCAACGCCCTCACCGGGTGAAACCGCCGCAGCAGAACCAGGCGGTCGCCAAACACGAGCGCTTGCAGCATGGCCTCCAGGCCCGAGATCGTGTGCATCGCCATCAGCGAAAGCAGCACCTGCTGGCGGCCGGCCGCCCGCAGCAGCCGCATTCCATAGTGTGCTAGTGCCCGCACCCAGCGCCTAAGCAATCGGGGACTGGGGATTCTCTGGAGCCACATTTCCCGCAGCCTCAGGCTGGCCACCACGGGGGAGATCAGGCTGCGGTGGCTGTGCACTGCGCCTTTCGGTTCACCCGTGGTTCCCGAGGTGTAGAGCACCGCCAACGCATCCTGCGGAGCCACCTCTTCGGCTGGAAGGGTCTTCAGGCCGTCTTCGATCGCCAAGGCCGGCTCACCCGCCTCGTCCTCTGGGTCCATGATCATGATCCAGGAAAGGCCGGGTATCGCTCCCGGCAGATGCTCAAGCGTCTCCCTCCCGCCCTCCACCTGTGCGTCCGCGGCGGAAACCAGCCCCACAGGCGCCAGATCCCGCAGGTACTGCTCTAGGCGGTGCTTGCGGATGCGCGGCGGGAGCGGCGCCACGACGGCCCCGATCGAGGCAGCCGCGAAGAAGCCATGGACGAAGGCCGCCTCAGACCAGAGCAGCATGGCCAGCCGGTCACCCTTCCTCACTCCTCGCGCCTGCCATGCCTGAGCCAGCGCCTGGGCACGATTCACGACTTGCCTGTAGGTCAGACGCGCTTCTCCCGCGACCAGCGCCACGCGATGCGGGTATCGCCTGGCGACCTCTAGAAGCGCCTCCCAGAGGGTGAGATTGCGGTGGAGCCAAGCAGTATCCATCGGGAAATGTCCTCAATCGGCGGCGAAGCGCATCTGGTAGATGCGATAGTGCTTGTAGCGCTCGGCGCCCATGCGCTCCGCGAGCCGCCAGACGACGGGGTTGTGGTCGGCCGTGAGCGAGCCGTCCAGCCAACAGTACCCCTTGCGGGCCGCCTCCCGCACGGCGTCGAAGTACAGCAGCAAGTCGATTCCTTGGCGCCGGTAGCGGGGCAGCACGCCCAGCAGCTTGAAGCTCACGCGGTCGATGCGGCGCCGGTACCACAGAGCCTTCAGCCATCCAACGGGGAGCAACCGACCGTTCAGATGGAGAAGCACGGTGTTGAAATCCGGGATCGCCACCAGATATCCGACCGGCTCCCCATCCACCTCGGCGAAGCGCACCAGGTCTGGATCCAGCAAGGGTCGCAGCTGCCGGGCGAAGCGGTCGAAGACCTCCTTGGGCATGGGCACGTGTTCGGGGCTGGTCACATGCGCCGCGTTGTAGAGCCGCAGCGTGAGCGCCGCTTCCTGCTCCCAATCCCCCATGCGGAGCTTGCGGATGCGCACTTCCGGGCGCCCCTCAGCCGCGGCCAGCACGCGGTGGAATTGCTCGGGAAGCCGGGCGAGGATGCTTTCCAACTTGCCGAGATCGACCCGCCAGGCGAAGTTGTCAAAGCGCTTGACCATGCCGTATCGCTCCAGGAAAGGCGCGTAATACGGTGGTGAGTGTGCCTCGAGCAAGGCCGCCGGCGCGTCGGCGCCCTCGAGCAGCACGCCCGGCTCATCGTTGATGCCGAAGTTCGTAGGTCCGATCACCCCTTCCATGCCCCAGGCAAGCAGCCGCTCTCGTCCGGCATCCAGCAACGCCCGGGCAACCTCGAAATCTTCCACCACTTCGAAGAAGCCGAAGCCGCCCATACCATCCTGGAAGTGCTGGAGCCGCAGATGGTCCACAAAGACCGCCATTGTTCCGAGCGTCTCGCGGCCGCTGCGGGCCCGCAGCAGCCGGACATCGGCGTGGTCGAAGAAGGGATTGGATTCGGGATTCAGGCGGTCCAGGCGTTCCGGGATGAGAGGCGGCACCCAGTTCTTATCGCCGCGGTATACCCGCCATGGGAAGCGCACGAAGTCGAGCAAGTCCCTGCGACCGGCGACCTCTTCGATGCGGACTGGAGCGCGCATGGCACAGTCCTTTCCGAACCCGGCGGGCGTGGAAAACAGATCAGGTTCTATTCGGCTTAACACACAGGGCGTCCTCGGGTTCTGACCGGGTTGACCCCAGCGTGCAGGATCGCATCCCCGGCGACCACTCGATCTGCACCGGAGATCGAACCCGGCACCAGACCTGCCGGCTCGAACGGGGCTAAGGCCAGGGGATCGTCTTGGGATCCGTGTAGCCGTGCTTCTCGACGGTGTAGACAACGCCGTTCGATGGACGGCCGCAGGTCTGCTCATCCGTCACGGTGTAGGAGGTCCCGTTGGTGTGGGCCAGGAAGTCGATCAGATGCCCGTTCTGGCAAACCTGCAGCTTGAGCATATAGCCGCGGTCGTCGTCTTCGGTCATATCCACCCGCGTCCAGGAAATCGTAACCTGATCGCCCTGGCGGTCCGCCCAAACCTTTCGCGGCGGGCCATAGAGCGTGGATTTGGGCAAAGGATGGTAATACTCGACGACGGTGAAGACATCCCCCACCACATCGACGACCGACGCCGAAACCCAGCAGGGCCATTCCTGCTTATCCCACTTGACCCACAGCCAGGAGGCATCGCGATTACGGTTCCAAACCAGCCCGTGGTCCCCAGGGTAGAGGTCCCCGGCGTGCAGATAGGCTGTGTGTGGTCCGTAGCGGCAATGTGCCTGAACCCGGGCGGTGACGTCGGGAAAGTCGAAGGTCGGCGTAGGGGTGATGGTGGGCGTAGGCGTGATCGTAGGCGTGGGCGTTAGCGTGGGTGTGGGCGTGACCGTCGGCGTCGCCGTGGGGGTTGCCGTCGGCGTTTCAGTTGGCGTCATGGTGTGCGTGGCTGTCACGCTCGGCGTGGGTGTTGCGGTGGGGGCTGCCAGCAACGGCCGATTGCATGCAGAGAGCGCCGCGCCAAGCGCCAGCCACAGCAGCGCGATCCGCAGGGGGGAGTTCGCCATGTCCGAAGAGTGCAGTTCCTTACGCATTCATGCGGATTGTAGGCGCTTGGCCTGGGGGCATCAATGGCTCCCTAGGACCCCCCAGCTTAGGGCTATCGAGGCCGCACGATCACATCTTCCAGCCAGTCCGGCGTCTCCGGGATGGCAATATCCGCCAGAGCGAAGGCGCGAATCACCGCCGCTTGGGTCAGAAGGTGCCGGGTGAATTGCTCCGTCCGGTAGCGCGATTCCCCGCGGGCGAGGGCCAGGGGCAGCAGGATCTGGTCCGCCAGATAACGGTCGACGGCTCCATCGCCGTGCAGGAAGGCCCAGAAGGCGCTCACGGCCTCATCTGCCACCCGCTCCGCCGGCTTGCCGGGCGCGCCAAGGCCGGTAAAACCCGCTATGCTGTGGTCGAAACGAGCCTGAAGGCAAACTGCAGTTCCTTTGCCCGGCGAGGGTGGCTGCTGCTCCTCGATTGCGATGGGCACTTCCAGCGAGGCCAGCATCTGCTCCGCCCGGCGCCGTTGGCGCTCCGCGATGTGCCGGGGAAGATTGGAAACAAGCGAGACGCCCTCCACGCGCCGGAGCTCGCCGCGATCCCTCAAGTCCAGGGGTTGAATCGGACCGCTGGGCTGGATCCGCGCTCTGATCTCGCCACCCCCGGCGGGGTAGTATCCCGCAGAGGGCCATGAAAGCTCGGCTTCCAGGCCGATCCGCCGCATCATCGGCAGCCAGACACCGGCCAGGTAATGGTAGCTGGGGCTCCAAGGAACATGCGTCCCACCCGTGATCGTCACCTGAGAGGGCGAGTTCCCAAGCGCAAGCGGCAAGAATATGGTTTGCAAGACCAAGGAGGTCGAGCCGGCCGTGCCCACCTCGAAACGGTGCTCCCCTCCCTTCACTCCGCCAGGTTCGAAGGTCAACTCGCGTGATCCCAGCGCATCGCCCGTCAGGCGCGCTTGGCCGATGGCCGCCGCAGCCCGTGCCGCGGCCAGATGCTGCGGGCGCAGCCCGGGCTTCTTCCTGCCGGCCCGGATGCTCGTGATGGAGATCGGCTGGCCCGTCACCAGCGAGAGCGTCAACGCGCTGCGCAAGATTTGCCCGCCCCCCTCACCCATCGATCCGTCGATCACAATCATTCGCTGCAACTCCCTCGCGCATTCACCCAAAGACGACTTCGTCGGTTGCCCATCTTATCCCAGAACATACCACAACCCAGATTCTCTCCTCCTCGCGCATCCATCCGGGATCGGACGCGGGGGGACTCCCGCGAGTATAATCGCCCTGTTTGCAGGACCCACCCCCACATGTCAATTGAGTGGCTTTGCCTCTGGACGGCGCAGATATGGGGCTCCACCTGGCTGGCGATAGAATACCAGCTCGCTGCGATCGCCCCGGAGGTTTCCGGTGAGGGCGCAAGTTCTGATCGTACTGCCCGGCAACCTGCTGGCCCTATGGAGCGGGCGCAGGCCATCCTGATCTGGCCCAAGCGCATTCTGCGTGGTACTGTCAGGAATAACTCGATGTCCGGAAGGAGTCGTGCCCGGTGCATACTCCAATTCTGAAGCTCTTCCCCCCTCCGAGCGAGGAGAGGCCCCTCGAGGGAACCTACTTGGACCCATCTTTGCGGGAACAGGCCACAGCACGGAATCGCCCCTGGGTCATCGCCAACTTCATCACCAGCCTCGACGGCCGCATCGCCGTGGCGGCCGAGCCGGGGCTCCCGCCTGCCATCCCCAAAGATTTGACGAACCCAAGGGACTGGCGGCTCTTTCAAGAGATTGCCATTCAGGCCGACCTCTGGCTCATCAGCGGGCACTACCTCCGGGAGCACGCCGAGGGGGCGGCCCAGGAATTGCTGCAAATTGAACGCGAGCCTTCCTGGTCCGATCTGCTAGCGTGGCGCAGCTCGCGAGGGCTTCCGCCCCGACCCGCCATCGCCGTCCTGTCTACGCGCCTGGATTTCGACGTCACCGACCCGCTCCGAGAGTCGGGGCAATCGCCGCTGATCCTGACTTCTGAGCGTGCACCCAGGGGCCGCGTGGAAGCGCTGGCGTCACAGGGCGCGGAAGTGCTCATGCTGGGCGACGATAGGATCGAGGGTTCGCGCCTTCTGGATACGCTACATCAGCGCGGTCACAGCCTTATCTACTCCACCGCCGGACCCCGCATCGCGCATATGCTGCTTCGCCAGGGTGTGCTCGACAGGCTCTACCTCACCATTGCAGCCCGCATGCTTGGCGGGGTGTCCTTCGCGACCATTCTCGAGGGGGAGCGCCTTATGCCACCTGCGGATTGGTCGCTCCAATCCCTCTACTTCGATCCTCATGCGCTGGACGGCGCCGGCCAGCTCTACGCCTGTCTTGACCGCCGCACCGCGCCCTAGCTTGCCAGGAGAACCTTCCATGCTCCGTCGCTTCCGCAAGACCCTGGCAGAATACCCCCGCCCCTTCTGGTCCCTGGTGGGTGCCGGCTTCATCGACCGCCTGGGCGGCACGCTGATCATCCCCTTCTTCGCACTCTACGTCACCGAGCGCTTCGGAGTGGGCATGACGGAAGCCGGCATCCTTCTCGGCATCTTCTCCATCTTTGGACTAGCTGGAAGCATGGTGGGCGGGGCACTGGCTGACCGCTTCGGCCGACGCAGCCTCCTGCTCTTCGGGCTGGTCATCAGTGCCCTCAGCTCGATCTCGATGGGCCTGGTGGACAACCTTGCTGCCTTCTATGTATTGGCGGCTTTCGTCGGGCTTCTCTCGGATGTTGGCTCCCCGGCGCGGCAGGCGATGGTCGCCGACCTCCTGCCCGAGGAACAGCGCTCGGAAGGATTCGGGATTCTGCGGGTCTCGGGCAACCTGGCCTGGATGATCGGCCCGACCATCGGCGGCTTCCTGGCCGCTCGTTCTTACCTACTGCTCTTCATCCTGGACGCCATCTCCAGCATGATCACCGCCGGGATCGTCTATGCCATGATCCCTGAGACCAAACCGGAGACGGCAGAGGCCGGCGAGCCCGAATCCTTCCTGGCCACCCTTGGCGGCTACGCCACCGCCATCCGCGATCTGGCATTCCTGGGTTTCGTCCTGGCCTCGATGGTGTTGACAACCGTCTATTTGCAGATGTACAGCACCTTGTCGGTGTACTTGCGGGACGTGCGCGGGCTGCCCGCACAGGGATTCGGCGCCTTGCTCAGCGCCAACGCCACGATGGTTGTGCTCTTCCAATTCTGGTTGACCCGCCGGATCAGCGGCTACCCCCAGCTCTTGATGATGGCCCTCGGCGCAGGCCTGTACCTGGTGGGATTCACCGCCTACGCCTTCGTGGATGGCTTTGTGTTCTTCCTGGCGGCCATGCTTATCATCACATTGGGCGAGATGATCGTGATCCCGGTGGGCCAGGCGCTGGCGGCTCGATTTGCTCCGGAGGCCATGCGAGGCCGCTATATGGCCTTCTTTGGCCTATCCTGGGCCGTGCCCTCCACGATCGGTCCTCTCGCCGCTGGCCTCATCATGGACCACTACGACCCGCGCTGGGTCTGGTACATTGGGGGAGTCCTATGCGGAGTGGCGGTGCTGGCTTTCCTGGCGCTGCATGCCCGCACTAAGGATCGTCTTGAGCAGCCTTCGCAGTCCGAGCGTGAGGCCGCGCCGGATCACCAATTTCTTGTATAGGGAGCCGGCGGCGGAACCTTCGCCGGCTTGCCAGCGGCGGGCAGCGCCGCCTGGGCGATCAACGCGCAGAGCAGGAACAGCGCCCCCGTCACGCTGAAGGTAGCCCGCAGGCCAACACCAAGCATCACCCACGAACCGACCATCGGCGCAACCGTTCTGGCTGCGGCCCGGATGGCGTTATCCAGGCCGTAGACCGATCCCTCCTCCCCGCCGCCAGAGTAGCTGGCAAGCAGAGCGCTGATGGTGGGGATCACGCCACCCATGGCGGCACCCACAAAGACGCTCAGCAGCAGCAATTGCCAGACCTCGCTGACGAACGTCTGTGGGATATAGAGCAGCCCCGCCATGAGGGCGCTTGCCGCCGCCACCTTGCGATAGCCCAGCCGGTCCCCCAGGCGGCCCAGCAAGATCGAACTGACGGTCGTGGCCGCAGAGGCGCCGCCAATCACCAGCCCGGTATAGCTGTTCACGCCGCCGGCATCCCCCGCCAGCATTTCAACGAAAAGCGGCGCGACCGGCACGACCATCATACGCCCCAATTGGCTCAAGAAGCGTAGTAGATAGCCGATCGATACTCCCCGTTGCGTGAGCAACCGGCGCCAGATGCTGAAGAAGCGCTCTCCAGAGGCCCTGGGTTGGAGACTCTCGGCATCCTCATGCACCCAAACCAGCACCACCAGCCCGGCCAGCGCCAGCATGACCGAGGTCACGTAGAAGGCAGAGGCGTAGCCATAGGCGTCCGCCAAGGCGCCTCCCAGCATGGGTCCAACAGCCAAACCGGCCCCAAGCCCCACCTGGAGCATCCCCATGGCATAGCCCATCCGTTCACGGGGTACCTGCGCCGCCAGCAGTGCGCTGTTGGCGGCCACCGTTCCGGTAATCAGTCCCTGGATGGCCCGCAGCAGGACCAATTGCTCCCCCGTGCGCACGTAAGCCATCATCAGCAAGAGCACAGCACCACCGAAACTGGCCCTCACCGACATCAACTTACGGCCATAGCGGTCCGCCAGGCTTCCCCAAACCGGCGATGCCAGCATCATCGTTAACGCCTGCGCCGAGAAGACTAGCCCCGCCAGCAACTCGATGCTCAGCCCCATGCTCGAGCCCAGACTCTTGACGTAGAGCGGCAGGAAGGGAAAGATGCTGGAGAACCCCACCGCCGTGGCCAGCTGCGCAAAGAACAAGATCGAGAGCGTGCGGCGCCAGTCCTGGCCTTGGTTGCCTTGCCGGCGCAGACCCTGGGGGCTCTCAGGGCCCTCGCCTGGGCCTCCCCTGGTCGATCTCTGCAATCCCCGCCTCCTGAAGCTTTTCCAGGGCCTGGCAACTTGTACGCAGACCCACATCCATCCGTCAATGGCCTTCAATGCTACCCTATTCGACGGCATTTTGCCGCGGCGTTCTTCTCCCCCTCCGCCCTTGTCTTCGCAGCCTTCCCGCAGCAGAATAGGAACCCGATCCCACGAAAGGAGCCCTCACAAAGATGACTGATCCCCGCATCCTCAATTTGGCAAAGATTCTGATCCGCTATTCCACCCGCGTTCAGCCGGGGGACCGCGTGGCCATCCGCGGCTTCCCGCTTGAACCCCAGGCCACGCCACTGGTGACGGAGATCTATCGCGAAGTGCTGCGCGCAGGGGGCTACCCTCACACACTGATCGACCTGCCCGGGCTGCGCACGCTCCGCATGCGCGAGGCCAGCGAGGAGCAGCTCCGCTACATCTCGCCCTTCATATGCATGGTCATGGAGGAGTTCGAGGTGGAGATCCGGCTCACCAGCCTTTCCAACACCCGCAGCATGAGCAACGTGCCCCCTGAGCGCCTTAACATCGTTCGCGAGGCCTACAAGGAGCTGGTCCAGACCTGGTTCCAAAGATCGGCTGAAGGCCATTTGCGCTGGGTGGCCACCCGCTTCCCCACCAACGCCCTCGCCCAGGAAGCCGAGATGAGCCTGAGGGAGTTCGAAGATTTCTTCTACAGCAGTTGCTTTGCCGACTGCGAGGACCCGATTGGCGAGTGGCAGGCTATGCGCCAGGAGCAAGAGCGCATCGCGCAGTTGCTGGAGGGCAAACGCCATCTCGAGCTGCGCGGGCCGGATATCGATTTGCGGCTCTCGATCGAGGGCCGCCGTTTCATCCCCTGCGCAGGCGAGTCGAACATGCCGGATGGCGAAATCTTCACCGGGCCGGTCGAGGACTCGGCCGATGGCTGGGTGCGCTTTTCCTACCCTTGCATCTATCAGGGCTATGCTGTGGAGGGTGTCGAGTTGAAGTTCGAGGCCGGGAAGGTGGTCGAGGCCCGCGCGCAGAAGAACGAGGCCTTCCTGCACCAGACCTTGCGGGCGGATGCCGGCGCCGCCTATCTGGGGGAGTTGGGGATCGGCACCAATCCCAATATCCAGACCTTCACTGGTGTCATGCTCTTCGATGAGAAAATGGCCGGGACCCTCCATCTGGCCCTGGGCGCGGGCTACCCCGAATCGGGGTCGCGCAATCAGAGCAGCATCCACTGGGATATGCTGGTCAACATGCGCGAGGGTGGCGAGATCCTGGCTGACGGGGAACGAATCTACGAGTCGGGAAAGTTTCTCTCAAAGTAGCATCCGACCCGCCGCGCCCAGGCGAGCTGCGCCGCCACCAGCCGGATAGGGGTGCGGCCTACCAGGTTTCGGTGACTTTCGTGAGGCCTGGCGGCTGATCCGGATCCAGGCCGCGCGCCCGCGCCAGCGCCAGGGCAAACAGCTGGCCGGGCAGGACCGTCAGCACGGGCGAGAGCCATTCGGGGATGCCAGCGGCAATCGGCATGGCAAGATGGGACTCGCCCAGCAGCTCATCACTATCGGCGACGATCAGCAGCTCGGCGCGCAGGGATTGCAGCCGCCGGATGAGTCCTCGCAAATCCTCGAAGACCGCACCGGATGGCGAGATCACCATCACCGGGAAGCCGCGGTGAACCAGCGCAATCGGTCCATGCAGGAAATCGGCGGAGGAATACGGCTCAGCAACAGTCTGGGTGAGTTCCTTGATCTTCAGCGAAATTTCGAAGGCGGTAGCGTAATTGAAGCCACGGCCGATGACGGCGCAGTGCTCCATGTAGCGGTAGCGCTCCGCCGCCTGAAGCACCGCTCGGTTGGCCTGCAGCGTCTCTGCAGCCTTGGAGGGAAGCGCCTGGAGTGCGCCCAGCCTATGGGTGTCTTGCGCCAGATGGGCCGAGAACAGCGCCAGAGCGGCCAGCGAAGCAGTATAGGTCTTGGTCGCCGCCACGGCCTTCTCTTCTCCGGCCTGCAAGTTGACCATGTAGTCCGCGGTCTCCGCCAGGGGCGATCCGGGCTGATTGGTGATGGCCAGCGTCGGACAACCCTGCCGGTGGGCCTCGGCCAGGACCGACACGATATCTGGCGGCCGCCCAGATTGCGAGATGCCGATCACCAGCGCGCCCTCCATCGATGGAGGTTGCCTGTAAAGTGTAAAGAGCGAGGGTGTGGCGAGCGCCACCGAGATCCGATTATGCGCGCCGAGCAGGTATTTGGCGTAGCGGGCGGCGTTGTCCGAGGTGCCGCGGGCCGCGATGACCACATAGCGAAAGCGGCCGCGCAAGGCCGCGGCGATCTCGCCCACCGCGCTGCCTTCATCCTTCAAGAAGGATTCCAGGCGGGCAGGCTGTTCCAGAATCTCTCGCTCCAGGATTTCTCCGCTCATGGACGAGGCCTCCTTTGGCCTGCCTCAGGGCGTGACTTCACCGTCTCTTGCCGCTCAACCCTCAGGCGCGGCCTTCCAGGATCTCCTTGCGCAGAACCCAAGCCAGACCATCGGCGTCATGCGAGGGTGCCACCAGGTCTGCGCTTGCGCGAACCTCCAGCGGGGCATTACCCATCGCCACCGAGCGTCCTGCGAATTGAAACATGCTCACATCGTTATGTGAATCGCCGACCGCCAAGATGAACATGTCGGGGATCCCCAGGTAAGCGGCCAGCCTGCGGAGTGCGCTGCCCTTGTTCACACCGGCACGGGTAATTTCGAGGAACCGTGGGCCCGAGGATGTGCTATGGATCGGAACGGGAAGAGCCCCCAGATCTTCAGCCAGCCTGTGCAGTATTTCGGGCTCGCCCACCAGAGTGATTTTCCCCGGCTCCGAGGCCCCATCTTCCACTAGGATATCCTTCGCTCTTCGGAGAACCCCTCGGGGAACCGAAGGTGTATGTTCCAGGATGGACGGATCGCCTTCGTAAAGGATCTCCTCTGGGCTCTCGAAGAATATCGCCACGCCATACTCGCGAGAGCGATGAACAACGGCCTCGGCAGCCAGGCGCGGCACCGGCATATGTGCGAGGACTCGCCCCTGCCGGGGATCGTAGATATGGGCTCCTCCGGAGGTGATATCCGGGTCTTTCAAGGAGAGTGCCTCCAGGTAAGCTTGGATGCCGCAACGAGGCCGCCCAGAGATAATGCTTACCTTCACTCCTCGCGCGAGCACTTCTCGCACCATGCACACGGCGCTTTCAGGAAGCTCCTGGCGCGAGTTAAGCAAGGTGCCATCCACATCGATGGCCACCAAGCGTATGTCGTTGATTCGGTGGTCCTGCCGCATAACTCGTATCCGCATGTCGGTCTCAGGTGAAGGGCCCTCGCATTGATCCCAGGGCGGGATAACACAGCCTTGGCATACGCCCCAATCATACCGCGAACAGGTCGTCCTCTCTATGTGATGCCTGATTGCGATCTTCGGGGAGAGCAGGGTCGATGTGAGAAATAGTTGACAATGGCCTGTTGGGGACATAGTATAAGAGTACCAGCCGAACAGGATGCAGTGGGGGGCGACGAGAAGCTTGCGTCGCCCTCTGTCACCTGCCTGCAGCCGTGAACATCTGTCGGACCGAGGACGGGCAGCTCAGCCAGCGACATGGATGGGCATACCATGTAGGGCAGAAATGCAGCGGCGCGATCGGTCAGCCATCCTCATAAAAGGCCAGCCAAGCCCGCCCCGGCTGGGCATACGCCCAGTCGCTGTCCGGGACATCCGGCTGGCTTTCGGCGTTAATCATACAGACAGTCATTCCCCATAGGCGTCTACGTCCCCCGCCAGGGCAACGCTCTGGTGGGGGCGATGGGATCTTTGATTGCAGGAGAGGCGGATAAAAAAGGAGGTGAAGCTATCGGACTGAACCCAAGCGGCACGCCTTGAAACAGACCTACATCTCATCTTGCAAGGCATCACCTATGGAGGAGGAAGCACACTATGCTTACAGCCTTACTCCTGGCTATCTGGGCCTACTTATGCATCTATGATATCTTGGGCCCGGTCTTCTTCCTGGGATTCAGACCCCTGATCGCCGGCTTCGGCGCAGGTATCATCGTCGGCGATGTCCAGACGGGCATGCTGATCGGTGGTACGCTGGAGCTGATGGCGCTCGGGGTCTATACCTACGGCGGGGCGACGATTCCCGACTTCACCGTAGGTGCGATCCTGGGAACCTACTTCGGCAGGGACGCGGGCTTTGAGGTGGGCATCTCGCTGGCCATTCCCGCCGCTCTGCTGCTTACGCAGGTGGACGTTCTGAATCGTTTCTTGAATTTCATCTTCGTTCACCGGGCGGATGCATATGCCGAGGCGGGCGATGAACGCGGCTTCATGCGCATGATGTGGTGGACCAGCCACCTCATCTGGGGCCTCTCGCGAGCCATCCCTGTTTTCCTGGCGGTGGCTTTCGGCCAGCCCGCCGTGGAGGCCGTCTCTCGATTCTTCGAGAACAATCCCTGGTTCAACAGCGGCATCTCCGTCACCGGCGGCATTCTGCCGGCGCTCGGTTTTGCCATGCTGCTGAAGATCCTGCCCGTCAGCACCTACCCGGCCTTCCTGCTCATCGGCTTCGTGCTCTACGCCTACTTGGAAGTCCCCTTGGTGGGCATCGCGCTCGCTGCTCTGGCCATCGCCTTGGTCTATCAGCAATTGAAGTATCGCGGACAGGAGGCCTGAGATGGAGACCACTGCAGAAAAGAAGCTCACCCGTAGCGACCTGATGAAATCCTTCTGGCGCTACCTGTTCCTCAATCAGCTCGGCTGGAACTATGAGCGCATGCAGTCCGTCGGCTACTGCGCCGCGATCCTGCCGATCTTGCGGAAGACCCGCCCCGACCCGGAGGAGTTCAAGGAGGCCTTCATCACCAACCTGAACTTCTTCAACACCAACCCGGTCGTGGGCTATCCGCTCATCCTGGGGGCGCACATCGCCCTCGAGGAGATGGGTGCCTCCCTGGAGACCACGGAGGGCCTCAAGGTGGGCCTCATGGGCCCGCTCGCGGGCGTTGGAGACACCATCGTATGGGCGCTCTATAACAGCATCATCATGAGCATCGGCTCGGTGATGGCCCTGCAGGGCAACATCATGGGACCGATCATGGTGATCCTGCTCGTGCTGATCCCCTATTTCGCCGTGCGATACTGGCAGTTCTTCTGGGCTTACCGCCAGGGGAGCAACCTGATCGCACAGTTGGGTAGCGGGATGATCGCCCGGATCACCGAATTGGCCACCATCGTGGGCCTGATCGTCATCGGCGGCTTCGCACCCTCTATCGTCCGGCTGACCACACCGCTTGAGTGGTCGCGTGAGGTCGAGGTGCGCGGCGAGATGACGACTCAGGTGGTCAATATCCAGGAGCAGCTGGATGCCATCCTGCCCTACATGCTCCCGCTGCTCGTCACCTGGCTGGCCTATGCGCTGCTGAAGCGCGGCTGGAGCCCGATCCGGGTCATCATCGTGCTCACCGCCATCGGCTTCATCGGCGGTGCCCTGGGCATCCTCGGCTGATCTCCGCCGATTGGCAGGGATCCCTGGACGCAGCAGGGTAATTGGGTGTCTACCCCTCCCCAATTACCCTGTCTTCTTATCTTGAAAACATAGGAATGAAGCGGAGGCCAGACATGTTTGAGCAGTATTTTGACTTCGCCATTGAACGGCTTCAATGGCTGCGCGAGAACCAGGCGGACGCCATCCACGAGGCCGCCGGGATCGTCAGCCAGGTCATCGCCGCCGACCGGCATGTCTACACATTCGGCAGCGGCCATTCTCAGCTCCTGGCGCGCGAAATAAGCGAGCGCGCCGGAGGCCTTGCGCCGGTATTCCACCTTCCCGATCCCATATGGGGCATGGCGGAACGCCTCGAGGGGTTCGGCGAAATATTGCTGCAGCAGTATCCGGTTCAGCCCGGGGAGGCCATCTTTGTGATCTCCAATTCGGGGCGCAATCCAGAACCGATCGAGGTGGCATTGCGTTCCAAAGAGATCGGACTTCATGTAATCGTGGTCACCTCCCTGGCCCACTCCATGAGCGTGACCTCCCGCCACTCTAGCGGCAAGAAGCTCTATGAATGTGGCGATGTCGTGCTCGACACGGGCACGCCGACTGGAGACGCGGCGCTGACATTCGAAGGACTGCCGACTAAGGCGGGCGCACTTTCGACCGTACTGGGCGCGGCCCTGCTCAACGCGGTGATGGCCGAGGCCATCCAGACCCTACTGGATCAGGGAATCACACCGCCGGTCTTCATCAGCGCCAATGTGGACGGCTCCGATGAGCACAACGCCGCGCTGATGGAGCGCTATAAAGAGATGGCTTGGGCGCCACGCTTCTTCTTCTGAGCCACACAATTGCAGAGCAGGGCCCCGGCATGAAGGGGCCCGCGGCCACCCCTGGATCCCTAGGGGCGGCCGCCTGGAAGAGTATAATCACCACAGGAGAACGAACCGTGGTCGGGATCATCCTGGTAACTCATGGAGAGATGGCAACGGGTCTGCTCGATGCCGCCCGCATGATCGTGGGGCCGAAGGAAGGCATCGAGACGATTCAGTTGCGAGAAGAGGACGATGTCGAAGGCTTGATGGCACGCATCGAAGCCGCCATCCAGAAGGTGGACGACGGCGAGGGTGTGCTCATCATGGTCGACCTGCCCGGCGCCAGCCCATTCAATGCCAGCGCCCGCCTGGCGATGACGCGGGAGCATGTGGGGCTGATAACCGGCGTCAATCTACCTATGCTGGCGGAGACACTCGTGCAGCGAGACGGCAAATCCCTGGAAGCATTGACCGAGATCGCCCGTGAGGCCGGCTCGTCGGGGGTGAAGACCCTCTCGGAGATCCTGAAGCGCTAGCCCGATTGTGAGGGCGCGATCACAGAAGGAGGTCGCGGCATGCCTGTGGCACACGTCCGCATGGACAATCGTCTCATTCACGGACAGATCCTGGTCAGTTGGAACGCAGAGTTCAAGATTGACCATATCATCGTCACCAATGACAAGGTGGCGGCCGATCCGATCCAGGTGACCCTCCTGCAGGCGGTGGCGCCGATCGGCGCCAAAGTTTCGGTGCTCTCGATCGATGATACCGTGAAGTACTGTCAGAGCCCGGAGGCGGAGAATGAGACGATCTTCATCATCGCCAAATTCCCCGAAGATGGCGTGGCGCTGATCGAACGAGGGCTGGACCTCAAGGAGATCAACTTGGGGAACCAGGCCTTCGTGCGGGGATCGAAGAAGCTCTCGAACACCGTCTTCCTCACCAAGGAGGGAGTCCGTGCCCTGAAGAAGGCCCACGACATGGGCGTGAAGATCACCTGCCGCATGATGCCCGCTGACCCTCCGAAGGAATTTTGGCCCACCATCGAAAGCAACTTTCCCGAATGGGTCAAGGAGGACGAAGGCTCCTAGGCTTGGCGCCGCCGGTCCAAAGCGTGCCATCCCTGGAGCCTGGCCTCCGCGGTTTGCCTGGGCCGAGCCCGGATTTCTAACTCCTCCCGCAGGCCGGCCTTAGAGAAGGAGTCACCTCCATGCCCGACCCGGTAGAAGCCTATGGGGATGCCATCCTGCGCATCCTGCAAACCATCTTAAGGGAAGAACACCAGCCCATCCAAGAAGCCGCCTCGGTCGTGGCCGAGACGGTGGCCCGTGATGGCATCGTATATACCTTCGGCACCGGTCACAGCCACGTCATCGCCGAAGATATCGCCGCGCGCGCCGGCGGGCTGGCACCAGTGGACGCCATCCTGGAGCCCAGCCTGACAGGGAACCAGCAAGTGGTCAAATCTGAGAAGATGGAGCGCGTGGAGGGCATGGCGGAGATCATCGTCGAGTACTACCGCCCCGAGGCCCGCGATTGCTTGATCATTGTCTCGAACTCTGGACGCAATGCGGCTCCCATCGAGATGGCAATGCATGCCCGGGCCCGGTCTGTCCCGGTCATCGCCGTCACCTCCCTGGCCCACTCCAAAGGGACCGCCTCCCGCCATTCCAGCGGGAAGAAACTCTATCAATTGGCCGACATTGTGATCGACAACCACTGCCCGCTCGGTGATTGCACACTATCGCTGGAGGGGCTCCGGCAGCCTGTAGGCCCAGGCTCCGGCGTGGCCGGCATGTTCATCCTGCATGCCATCGTGGTGCAGGCCATCCAGAATCTGCTGGACCGCGGCATCGAGCCGCCAGTATTCATGAGTGGAAACCTCGACGGCCATGAGGCGGTAAACAAACCGCTCCAGGATCGCTATTGGGGACGGATAAAGATTTGGTGAGGCTATGACGAAAGACGGGCTGCGCGCAGCCGCGGTCGAGATCGACATCACACCTCCCGTGGGTGTTGCCATGGAGGGTTACACCGCCCGGCAAGGTCGCAGCCAGGGAATCCACGATCCGCTTCGAGCCCAAGCGCTGTTGCTGGAAGCCGGCGATAGACGCCTGCTCTTCTTCAGTCTGGACCTGCTGGGGATAAGCCTGGAGATCACCGAAAGTCTTCGCCTGCGCCTGAAGGACGAGCTGGGCCTGGACCCCGCAGGCGTCATGATCGCTTGCTCGCATACCCATGCCGGCCCGGCCGGTTTCCTGGCCGATGTCCCCGGCCTGCAAACGGCGCCGGATCCGGTCCTCAGGGAAATGCTGGAACGCAAGCTGGCAGGCGCCGCGCTGGAAGCCGATGCCAGGCTCGCACCGGCACGGCTCGCCCTTGGGCGCGGCCAGGTTCACGGCCTGGGCGCCAACCGCAACGATCCCGAGCAGGGCCCTTTCGACAGTGAACTCATCCTGCTTCGCGTCGACGATATCGACGGGCGCCCCCTCGCAGTCATCTTCAATTTTGGCTGCCATCCAACCGTCCTCGGCCATGAGAACCTGCTCTTGAGCGCCGAGTTCCCGGGCGCAGCGCGGGCCGCCTTGCGGCGCATCTACCCGCAGACCATCTTCCTCTTTGCCAACGGCGCTTCCGGCGACATCAGCACACGCTTCACTCGCCGGGAGCAAACCTTCCGAGAGGTCGAGCGCCTCGGCCACATCCTCGCCGGTTCGGTGATCGCCGGAATGAACCGGGCGGAGCCTATCCATATGTCACCGCTGGGCGCGGCGCTGCGGACCCTGAGCCTCCCACTTCGCCGCTTCCCGCCGCCAGAAGATCTGCAGGCCACGATTGATGACCTGGCCGCCCGGCTCGAAGCCCTGAAGGCCCAGGGCGCCAGCCATGGAGAAATCCGCCGGATATTCACGCAATGGCAGGGCGCGGTCGGGCAGGCTCAGATGGGCGAAATGCTACGGGGACGCGAAACGCTCAAGACGCATCTCCAGGCGTTTTGCATCGGTCCCCTCGCGATAGTCGGCTTCCCCGGCGAGCCCTTCACGCGTTTGGTGCTCGACATGAAGCGCCGCAGCCCCACCCAGGCCACTGCCGTGATCAGCTACTGCAACGACGAGAAGGGCTACTTTCCAGACCGCCAGGCCTTCGACCGCCAGACCTATGAAGCGCTCATCAGCCCTTATGGACCCGATGTGGGCGCATGGCTGGTCGATCAGGCCGTGGAGCTCATCCAGGAGGTTTTCCATGCCTGACATCGACACCAGCGCCCTGCTCCGCATCCTGGGGCTCGGTTTCATGCTCGCCTGGGCGGCGGTACGCCTTGGCTACTGGAAAGGATGGTATTGGCGCACTCGTGGCGGTGCCTACGCATACCTGCCGCTGGGCTTGCTCTTCATCCTCTACACGTACCAGGACCAGGCCAGGGAACTTCCGGGAGCGGGCCACACGCTTTACCTGGCACTGATGGTTCTCCTGGCAGGGGTGTGTGTCTGGTGGTCGGCGCGCCCGCCCGCCTTCGTCAAGCCCGCCTGGATCCGCTGGATCGAGCTCCACCCGGCCAAAGTCCGGCAGGCCATGGCGCAGGCTGTGGAGGCCGGCGAAGCTTGGGAACCACGTGTGCGCAGCCAGGCAGACGTAGACGCCTGGGCAAAATCCCTTCGAGGGCGGGCATCGAAGGGCCGCTAGCCTCCTATGTCCAGAGAGACCTCGCTCGTCGTCTTGAGCGACTTCGACGGGACCATTACGCCTGTCCAGACGATGGAATTCCTCTACAGCCGCTTTGCGGCCTGTGGCCTGGAATTCGCCCGCCGCTGGGATCGAGGCGAGATCAGCACGATGGAGGAGATCACCTCCACCTTCGCCACCGTGCAGGCCTCCAGGGAGGAGATGGAGCAGGCCCTGGATACGATCCCGCTCGAGGATGGCTTCCTGGAGTTCTTCCACCTCTGCCGGGATCTTGGGCACCCCTTCGCCATCGTGAGCGACGGACTAGAGTGGTATATCCGCCACATCCTCCAGCGGCATGGCCTGGAGCAGGTCCCCGTGTACGCGAACCAAATCCACTTCGGGGAAGATGGCTTTCGTTTCACCTTCCCGTGGTCACATCCGGATCAGCCGATGCGGGGTGTGAGCAAGCCGCGGATCATTCGAATCTATCATGATCGCGGCTACCGTGTGGCATTCATCGGAGATGGGCGCAGTGACACCGATGCGCTGGACGTCGCCGATCTGATCTTCGCCCGAGGCTGGCTGGCTGAACATTGCCGGGCGGGTGGCATCCGGGCCGAGTTCTTCGAGAATTGGCAGGACTTGAGTGCCCGCTGGCCGCAGATCTCCCGCGGTCACCGGCTCTCCTAGCGCCACCGTCAAGTTCGCTTGTCGGACGGAGCCTTTCGGCGCTGCTCGCCTTCCTGTCGGCCGCGGGCCCTGGCCTCCAGGATCATGCGAACCGGCAGGCGCGAGAGAGCCCCCAAGACGAATGTCCCCAGCGAAGCCAGGAGCACGCCGACGACAATATAGGGGATGCCATAGCCCATGCGGTAGATCCAATAGCCGAACAGGAGGTAGGCAGGGTAGGTCAGCCAGACCAAGAAACTGAGCGGGCGGTATAGCTTGCGGTTGAAATAGAACTGGAAGAGGCTCTCCAACAGAACCAAGACTCCAACGCAGGCCGCTATTCCCACTCGCAAATCCACGACCACGGTCACCAGCACCAAGACGAGCACGGCGATATCATGCGGAACCGCCTGCCAGCCAATCCGCTCCTGCTGGTAGAGCTTTGCCTCGCGCACCTGGCGGAGAACGTCGTCGAATTGGGCCTGGCTCAGGCGACGGTATTTCACCCGTAGATCCGCAAGCCGTTGCTCATCAGGTCGCATCAGCTCCGGGAGAGTCCATTCAAACAACTCCCGGGCCAACTGGCGCCCGTGCTCTATCCGCTGGTCTTTGGACCCTGCCATGCTCTGCGCCTCCCGCCCGCCGCGCCATGCTTGCACGGGTGAGCCCTGATCAGTGAGATGTCTCAATCCAATAGCTAAGATTTGCAGGTCGGTCCGGATCGAGCCCCATCTTCATCGCGCGATAGTAAGCCAGAAAGTGGACTGGAGGCAAATAGAGCGGACCCATGTGCTCATCCTGCACGAGGGATTCGGTATCCAGCAGGTGATCTGCCATCGGGAAAGCGGCCGAAACCTCGCTCCCAATCACCCAAATCCTGGCACCCAGGTCCCGCATGTCCTCTGCGAAGTGGATTTCTTTGCCGCGGCCGCGCCGGGCCGATAGCACCACAAGCAGGGTATCCTCCGAGACTGTCGCCTGGGGGCCGTGCCGGAAATCCATGAGCGGATAGGCCTGCGCCTCCAGGCGACAGGTTTCCATGATCTTCAATTGGCACTCACGCGCCAGGCCATAGGATGGGCCATTCGCCACGAATGCCACCCGTTCCCAGGCCTGTTGTTCACCCAGCTCCCGCGCCTGCTCCTCGCATAATGCCATCTGCGACCGCAGGATGTCCGGAAGCCTCTGCAGCTCATCGAACACCTCTTCCTGGCCCGCGGCCAATCCGCAGACGCATTGTGCGGCAAGCACCATGCCCGTGAAGGAGCGGGTGGTAGTGATGGCCTCTTCCGTCACATGCTCGAGAAGCAGTGTCGCATCTGCGCCCTCGGCCAATGGGCTATCCCGGGTGCAGGTGATGCCAAGCACCTGGATGCCGCGGGTCTGTAGCTGATCGAGCGCTTCCACAACCTCGGTGGTCCGACCCGAGCGGGAGAACAGCACAACCCGCACCTCACGGGTCCGGGGGATCAAGCTTTCCGGAAAGAGCGTCAGGTCTGCCGCCGGTGCCGCCAAGGCTGCTATGCCAGCCTGGCTTTGAAAAAGACGCGCGGCGTAGAGAGCGGCGTTCAGCCCGGAGCCGCAGCCTCCAAAGACGACGGCCTGCACCCCTTCGAAGAAAGCCTGGATATCGCTACGCCGGCTTGCCAGTTGGGCAAGCAAATGCTCCCAGGCCTCAGGCTGGGAGCGGATTTCGGCATAAATGGCTTCACCTGGCATGTACGCGGAAGGGGTCATCGTGATCGGCGTTGATCCATCAGGCGTCGGCAGATTATAGACCGGCTGAGGATGGACGGTCAAGAAGCGATCTCCAGACCACCTCCGGACTTGTTGCCGATGGGGGCTGAAAGCGCAATCGCTTGACGCTTGAACAATGCCGGCGGTAAGATGTACTTACCTCACAACCCAATTCTTGGGGCCTCCCCTTGCTGCCCTGGCGCTCCAGTGAGAGGGCCCAAAAGGGAGCTTCATACCATGGCTACAACCCTCATAAACGCCAAAGTCATATCCCCCGAGGAAACGCTCGAGGGAGCCACAGTGGTTATTGGAGACGATGGCCGCATCGCCTATCTCGGGGCCGCCGAGGACGCGCCCCAGGTCGAGGGCCCGTCCTACGATCTGCGCGGGCGATTGCTGGTGCCTGGCTTCATCGACATCCACGTGCATGGCGGGCACGGCGTCGCTTTCGGCCAGGGTGAGGCTCTGAAATCCGATCTCGAGGAATATTCTCGGTGGATCGCCACCCGGGGCGTCACGGGTTTCCTGCTCTCGATCGCCGCCCCGGACGCCGAATCGCTGGCGGCGCTCATACGGCAGTATGCGGCCATTTTCAAGGAGGGGGTCCAAGGCGCCGAGCCGCTTGGCATCCACCTCGAAGGCCCATTCCTCAGCCTTGAGAAGAAAGGCGCCTTCAACCCTGCGTGGCTACGCAAGCCGAATCTTGAAGAGGCGCAGGCCTATCTTGACGCGGGTGAAGGTTGGATCCGCCAAATGACGCTGGCGCCCGAGCTTCCAGGAGCCAAGGAAGTGGCGGCGCTCTTCCGAGCCCATGGCATCGTCGTCGCGCTGGGACATACGAACGCGGAGTATGACCTTGCAAGCGCGGCGCTCCGGGGCGACTTCACCCATGTGACCCACACCTTCAACGCCCAGCGCGGCTTCAGCCACAGGGCTCCGGGCGTCTTCGGGGCCATCTTGGCCTCGGATGGGGTTACGGCGGAGCTGATCGCCGACACCGTACACGTCCATCCGGCTGCCATGAAGATCCTCATCCGCTGCCTGGGGACCGATCGGGTGGTGCTGATCACGGATGCCATGGCCGCGGCCGGCCTGCATGACGGCACCTACGACCTGGTGGGCCACAAGGTGATCGTCAGGGAGGGCCATGCGACCCTCGAGAACGGCACCATCGCCGGGAGCACGGCCACGCTCGATCAATGCGTCCACAACATGAACGCCATCGTCGGTCTGCCCCTGCCGGAAGCCATAAAGATGGCCACCCTCAACCCGGCGCGGGCCATGGGGTTCGCAGAGCGTCTGGGAAACCTGGCCATCGGCAAAGACGCCAGCATGGCCGTCATCGATGAGCAGGCCAAGGTCTACATGACCTTCGTCAAGGGCCAGGCCGTCTACAACCAGCTCTAGGCCTCTGGCCATCATCTGGGGGCAATGGCTATTGCACCTAACTTTCATAGGGCGGCCTAGACGGCCGCCCTCCATATCTAGAAGAGCGCTCGAAGGGGAGAGTGTCAGATGGCCCCAACGCTGAACGTCGGCCTTATCGGCCTCGGATACATTGGCAAGGTGCACGCCACAGCTTACCGCAATATCCCTCTATGCTTCAGCCGGCCCGCGGCCCTGGCTCGCCTATCGGCGGTCCTGCGATCCCGCCTGGATACGGAAGCGACCTTCATGGACGAGGCCGCCATCGAAATTCGCACCACGGATCCGGAGGCCTTCTACGCCCAGCCACTCGATCTCGTGGATATCTGCACACCCAACGCCCTTCACCATGATCAGGCCTTGGCTGCCCTCGAGCGCGGGTTGCCCGTGTACTGCGAGAAGCCACTGGCCCTGAACCTGGAACAGGCGCGCGCCATGGCCGAGGCAGCCCAACAGGCCGGTGTGCTGACGCATGTCGCCTTCGTCCTGCGATACCTGCCGGCCATCCGGCAAGCGAAGGTGTTGCTTGAGAATGGGGCTATCGGGGAAGTTCTGAATTTCCGGGGACACATGTTCCACAGCGGCTATCTCGATCCGCAGCGGCCTATGTCCTGGCGGCTACGGTCTGCCGAATCCGGTGGCGGGGTATTCGCAGATCTCGGGGCGCACTTGCTCGACTTGACACGCTACCTGCTGGGGGATATCCGGCGGGTGCGTGCCGAGACCCGCACTCACATCCAGGAGCGGCCCTCCCCTCATGGAGGCATCGAACAGGTCGATGTCGATGACTGGGCCTTTTGCGAGATAGAGCTCGCCACCGGCGCCATCGGCCATATCGAGGTTACACGAATGGCTGCAGGCGCCTCCGAGGAAACTGCGTTCGAGATTTATGGACGCAAGGGATCGATCCTGTTTCACATACGGCAGCCGTACTCCATCCGGCATTTCAACCTGAAGTCCGGCCGCTGGAGCGAGGGCCCGCTCTCAAACGCCGATCCAGAGGGCGAGAGGCCGCTCACGGCGATCTGGCCCAGCCCCAAGATGTCCCAGGGCCTGATGAGCGATTTGCATCTTGCCAGCGCGTATGACTTCCTTCAGTGCATCCTGGAAGGAAAGCCCTCCAGCCTGGATTTCCAGGCGGGGCTGGCGGTACAGGAGGTCTTAGAGGCCGGCTATCGATCCGCCGCTGCCCGTGGCGTCCCCATCGAATTGCCCCTGTAAACGTTCCATCCCTCCAGCGCGCACGCTCCTGCGGGCTCCCCTTTATCCCCGGATGGGCATCCAGGAAGCGCTTCAACTCCGATCCTCCTTGGGGTTGAAGGTCACTTCGCAGGGTTCATCCCCCGAACGAAGCCCTCCACCAGCTCCTGGGTGCGGGCCGCATCCTCCAGGACACTTGCGGGTCCGCACGAAATCGAGGACGCCCTCGAAGCCTCTCTCGACCAGATCCGGCACCCAGCGGCCAGGCCGTTCGGGGCCGCGCCGACGCTCGCGGCCGCCTTCAAGGTGCGGCTGTAAATGCCGGCCAGTTCCACATCCTGCCGGTGGCGAAGGAGAGGCAGATAGACCTTCTGCGCGCTCCTCCCTGCCCTGACCACAATGGCCTTTAGCGGTTGGTTGCCCTGTTGCATAATCGCCTCAGCTCCTTTGGAGATCGGAAGATGAAGTCGGGGCCGAAGGCCAGCAAGCGCGTCTGATCGGCCGCACCCCATAGGGCAGCTCCGGTCTGGGTTCCGGCCGCTCTTCCCGATTGAAGGTCAGATACCGTATCGCCCACAACCATCGTTGCCTCAGGTAGCACGCCGAGCCGCTCTATTGCCAATTGGACATGAACGGGATCAGGCTTGGGCCGCGGCGTTTCATCCGACGCGATCCAAGTCTCGATAAACTCATCCAAGGGCACGATGGACCGGCTGAAATCCAATTCAGCCCTGGTTTGCATCGTAACGCCGCCCAGCCGCAGGCCGGATTCCTTCAAGACCTGCAGCGCCTCCTGGATTCCCGGAAAGAACCGCAGCGAGTTCCTTGCCAGCTCCTCATAGCGCCGAGCCCACGCGGCCAGGAAGCGTTCCTGCCGATCGCCTGCCAGCCGTCGAGCCGTTTCCTGCGAGGAGATCCCAAAGAACAGTCCCAGGTCGTCCGGAGGAAGCTCTTTCTCGAGCACCTCCCGCGCCGCTTCTGCCAGGGCTTGCAGATCGATGGCTTTGCTGTCGATCAGGGTCCCATCAAGGTCGAAGATGGCCGCGCGGAGGTTCATCGGCCCCACCCTCCGGCGGTCGATTTCCTGGCCCGAACTGACCCAGCCTGCACTCCGCTTGTAGCAACAGGAAGACATGTAATCGAGGATAGGCAGCTTTCGACATGATCCTTTTTTCTGCTCGCATCCATCGCAGCCAAGCTTTCGAGCGATTCGAACATCAGGGGCTCGCAACCCCCTGATGAGCAAACGGCCTTGCTTCGGTTGTGCCCTTGAAGGAAGCTCGCGGATTTCCCCAAAGGCCGCAGCGACTTCAATGAAGGACACGCCAGCCCCGAGGCCAGGCAAACAGGTGAAGCTAGCACCTGCATGATCCAGGTTCGTATCGCTGCGCACATTTGCCCTCATCCCCGGGGCTGCAATATGATGGTAATGTGGGAAGACGCTTCAGGCAAACCAAAGTCAAGCCTTTCGCTATCTTTGGACCAGGGCTCTTGACCTAAGGAAATCTACACCAGAGCCCAGTTGCCCAACTCGACTCTGGAGTCAGTGAGCATGATTCTGAAGAAATGTCGGATTCTTGTGACCCCGACCTCCTTTGCGCGCTACGACCCCGCTCTCCGGGCTGCGCTGGAAAATCAGGTCGGGGAGGCGGCATACAACGAGTTGGGGCGCCCGCTCACGGCGGAGGAACTCCGGGCCCAGATCGGCCCATTTGACGGGTTGATCGCTGGGCTGGATGAAATCAATGCTTCGGTGATCGAGGCTGCTGGCCGGCTCAAGGTGATCGCCCGCTATGGCGTGGGGGTGGATAATGTGGACCTAGAGGCCGCCCGGCGTCGAGGTATCGTCGTTACCCATACGCCGGGCGCGAACGCTGGTTCGGTCGCGGAGCTCACAATTGCGCTCATGCTTTGCTTGCTGCGGGCAATCCCTGAGGCTATCCAAGCCGCACGCCAGGGCCAGTGGCCACGCCTGAGCGGAACATCCCTGGAAGGCAAGCGAATTGGATTGCTGGGTTTCGGCTCTATCGGAAAACAGGTGGCCCGGAGACTATCAGGCTTCGGCGCGCACGTTCTGGCACACGACATCGATCCAGACCAGCAGGCCGCCAGCCGAATGGACATCAAGCTTATGCAACTCGAGGAATTGCTTCCCCTGGCCGACATTCTCTCGCTGCACTTGCCGCTCACGGAGGAGACGCGGGGAATGGTAAGCACCTCCTTCCTGCATCGGATGAAATGTGGGGCTTATCTCATCAACACTGCGAGGGGGGAACTACTCGACGAGATCGCGCTGCTCGCTGCACTCGAAGAGGGGAAATTGGCCGGCGCAGCGTTGGATGTGTTTGCCCGCCAGCCGCCGGATCCCCAGAATCCGCTGATTTCTCACCCAAACGTGATCACCACCCCGCATATGGGCGCCCACACGGATGCAGCCGCGAATGCCATGGGCTGGAGCGCCCTGGGTGATTGCCTTGCAGTGCTGCAAGGCGAAGAGCCCCGCCATCGGGTCGTATAGCAAGATCGGAAGCGAAAGCCATGAACAAGCAAGAGACTTTGGAACGAATTCGCCAGCTAGGCCTTCTGGCCGTCTTGCGAGGCCCGGATCCCGAGACAACCCTGCGGATGGTCAAGGCGCTGGTGGAAGGAGGGGTGCTGGGGATCGAGATCACCTTTACCACCCCCGAGGCAGTCCAGATTGTTCGCAGGCTCAACGATCTCTACGGCGAGAGAATCCTCCTGGGTATGGGGACACTTACCGAACCTGAACACGCGGCTCTGGCCCTGGATGCCGGGGCCTGCTTTCTGGTCAGCCCTCACTTCGATCCCAATTTGGCTCAGGCCATGAGGGAAACCGGGCTCGCGGCCATGATCGGCGCCTTTACACCTTCCGAGGTTATGCAGGCGAAGCGAGCCGGAGCGGACGCTATCAAGATCTTTCCGGGATCCTTGGGCGGTCCGTCCTATCTCAAGACCCTGCGAGGGCCCTTCCCGGACCTTCTGCTCATGCCAACTGGCGGGGTAGATCTCGACAATATCCGAGCCTGGTTCGCCGCGGGCGCATTTGCCGTAGGTGCCGGCTCATCCCTTTGCGCCCGCGATCTAGCCCTTCAGGGGCGCTTTGATGAGATCATCGCCAGAGCCGAAGCTTTCACACGCGCCGTGGCGGATGCACGCTTGAGCCTCTGAAAAGGGCCGGCGCCACAAGCAAGGAATGAAGGGAGATCGCAGCGAATGCTTCGAGCAGGCACTTTGGCGCAGTATCCAATCGTCCACAAACAGGTTCCGACTTTCTATTTCGTGGGCGTCACGACAAGCCAGTCCTCCATCATGAGGGTGTTCCCTCGCTGGATGGAGGCGCTGGGAAGGCCCGAGATCGTCATCGAGGGCATCGACCACAAACTGCACGATGACCGCGAGTCCTATCGGGCCACTGTGGCCCAGATCAAATTCGATCCGCTTTCGCTCGGCGCGCTGGTCACATCTCACAAGATCGACATCATGGAAGCGGCGCTGGACATGTTCGATGTTGTGGATGAAGCCGCCCGCCTGACAGGAGAGATCTCCTGCATTTCGAAGCGCGATGGAAAGCTCGTGGGTCATGCCAAGGATCCGCTCACCGGAGGGATGAGCCTGGATGCCGTCCTTGGAGATGGCTACTTCGGCCGGACAGGTGGAGAGGTTCTGTGCTTTGGCGCTGGGGGATCCGGAAAAGCCATCGCTTTGCACCTTATGACGAAACGAGATCCCGCCGACCGGCCGCGCCGAATGATCGTGGTCAACCGCTCACAGC
>CAZQDE010000029.1:0-30134 GCA_964591485.1 uncultured Anaerolineaceae bacterium
GGCCATCCTGCCTAGGATTCCACGCATCTGCTGACTACCCCCCTCTGGTCCCCCCACCGGGGGGACTGTGGGGGACTCCCTGTCCTTTGCACAGCGAAGGGCACTCCCCCACACCCCCTGGATGCGATGCATGCGTCATCCATCCCATCATGAGCGCTTCAGAACGCTCATGCCTGTCCGATGGCGGCAGCCCGGCCTCACACCCCCAGACAATAGACCGTTAGGTGCGCGCGTATCTGCTCCAGGCTATTTTCATGATGTCTATCATCGCGTGTGGAATGAAACAGAACGGCCAGTATATGGCTGGGAAGCCCAGCACATTGGGCTTTATCCGAGGGGGAGGCACACCTTCCTTCAACAGAGCCTGCCGTATGACACCATACGGCAGAGACATCGTGGTTGGTTCTTTTCAAGACACGATGGCACTCCTTGATCTTAACCCTTATTCACGATTTCAAGGTGTTCGCCATGTCTTCGGACGGTGTATCCCATGTCCTCGCACACATGTTACCTATGCCTCCGATCTTTACTGCAGTCGGTGGGCGTAGAACTGAAAGCGGGACGAAAGTGCGAGAGGCTCGATAGGCAAGATCTCCAGGCCCCACCGTGGGAGCCGGGTATCCCATGACAGGCTTATTCTGAAGCCAGCACGTCCCGGAAGCATCGGCGATGCATCGCATCCAGGGGGTGCGCCCCCTCCGCTTCGCTGCGGGGGCGCTGCGCGAGGGAGGTGTCCTTCGCTGCGCAAAGGGCAGGGAGTCCTCCACCGTCCCCCCGGTGGGGGTACGACAGGGGAGAGATAGGCGCTGGAGGTTTAGACAGCGCACTTTGTAAGTTGATGTGACATTGATGAGAGATCACGTTGACTTATCAGCCGGGGTATAGTATCATAATTTATGAATGTGAAAGCTATTTCACATATGTGAATTATTCCCAGCCCACATGTGTGATAAGAGAGCATGTAATTATGCGTGGATGGGACAAGACATGGCCAGGATAGTGAAATCGGCGGCGCGTACGATTGATCTGTTGGAGTTCCTCGCCTCATCGCCCAATGGTGTAACGTTAACCTCGATGTCTAGACATCTGCAAATTCCGATAAGCAGTATGCATGGGCTTGTTGCCACCCTTGAAGATCGAGAGTATGTGGTTCAGGATCCAATATCCTTGCGATATCAACTTGGTCCCGGATTCGCTCGCTTGACTGCATCGAACACCGCGAATACCGACCTTGTATTGCTTGGCGCTCCAGTGATGGACAGGATACGGAAGACATGTGAAGAAGCAATTACGATGTCCGTACTTCAGAAAGACAGGATCGTCTTTATCAGCAATCGACCCGCCACATCCATCGTGCAAGTAGTGAATTCAGTAGGCACCTCCCTCCCCGCACATGCAACCGCATCTGGGAAGGTGATGCTTGCATACCTTCCTGATAGCGAACTCGAGCGCATCTACCCAGCCGATGATCTTCACCCACAGACAGCGAAAACGGCTCAAAAGAGCAAAGATCTAAGAACCATTTTGGAAGAGACCAGATTAAAGGGCTATGCATATGATGAGGAAGAATCGGAAGATGGGGTGTGGGCGGTTGCCAGTTGTATTCGGAATGCAGTCGGATATCCGCGGGCTGCGTTGAGCATAGTGGTACCAATTACCCGTGTCCGCGATGACAAGATACCTTTATGGACAAATCTGGTCGTAGAGGGCGCAGCAGAGATAAGCGCTGCGCTCGGTTGGATTCCTGGCACGGATGGCAAGTAGAGCAAGAGCGCCGTTAATTATTTTCGGATTCTAAGCTCAGATTGTGGAGACTTCAGGAATGGTGAGTACAAAAGGGAAACATCGAGTTGGTTTGCTGGTACCTTCGAGTGACACTGTCATGGAGAATGATCTGTGGCGTCGCCTTCCGCCAGGAATTACTCTTCATGTTGCCAGGATGTATCTTGGAGAAACCACCGTTGCCGGTGAAGAGAAGATGCTCCGTGAAGAATTGGAACCAGCCGCGCGTAGGCTAGCCTCTGTGAAGCCGGAACTTGTCATCTTCGGCTGCACCTCAGCAGCTGCTCTGCATGGTTTAAGTGGGGATACAAATATCGCCACTCGCATCGAGAGGATTACAAAAAGCCCAGCGTTAACAGTTACGCGTGCAGCGATCGACGCAATTAAGAAAAGCCAACCGAAGCGGTTGTTTCTCTTCACGCCATATGTGGCGGAACTTACCGATCGGCTTGTGACTACTTTTCAGGCGGCGGGGCTACCTGTGGAATGGGGGGAGGGGTTGGGGCTGGATGACGATTTAGCCATCGCTGCAGTTCCTCACGAGACGATTCGAACAACGGTTGTCCAGGCAGCGAGAAAGCTTAATCCACTACCCGATGCAATATTCATTTCCTGCACTACTTTCCGCGCCCTCGAAGCGCAAGCGGCGATCGAAAGTGAACTCAAGATCCCCGTTCAGACCAGTAATAAAGCCGTTCTCCAGTCTATCTTGCAGCATTTTAAGATCGAGCAATAGATCTGATATCTATGTGACGATGTGCGTCCAAAAACACAAATCTGGTTAGGAGCATCCCGATGACAGCAGGAAATCAGCGAAATATCGCGGCGGAAGAACTTATAGAGATGGTGGATGAAGATTCCATTGTTGGATTAACCCAGAAGGTAATCCAAATCGAGAGTACCAATCCGCCGGGAAATGAACTCGATCTGGCGAAGTATTTAGCCGGCTATCTTGAGCGCGCCAACCTGTCAGTTGAATTGTTTGAATATGAGGCAAAGCGGGCCAATTTAGTGGCCCGCATACGAGGTAGTGGAGAGAGGCCGAATTTGATATTTAGCGCACATATGGATACCGTTCCCGCAGGAGAAATTCCGTGGAGATTCCCTCCTTTCTCAGCAACCCAGTATGGAGGACGGATTTTTGGTCGGGGAGCGGCAGACATGAAGAGTGGCTTGGCGGCCATGGCTGAGGCTGCAGCCATCCTTGCGAAAGCGGGTTTCTCTCCAAAGGGTGATTTGATTGTCGCCTTTACGTATGATGAAACACACGGGCTTCAAGGCGCGAAACGATTGATAGAAGAGGGTCATCTGGATGGATCTGGAGCCGTATTGATCAGCGAACCCAGCGCTTTAGATGTGTTCATCGCCGAGAAAGGTGCGCTATGGCTGAAATGTCATGCAAGCGGCAAGACGGGCCATACTTCCATGCCTCACCTGGGTCGCAACGCCATCCTGGAAATGGCCCATTTCCTTCATCGTCTCGAAACAGACTTGGACATCGATGACTGTGAACACCCGCTTCTGGGGCGACCGACATTCACGGTTGGCACGATTAAGGGTGGGGTCACGATAAATGTCATCCCCGACGCGTGTGAAGCCGAACTGGACATCCGCCTGCTTCCCGGGCAAGACTTCGAGGCGGTTCTTAATGAGGTCCGCCTTCTCGCAGGTGAAAACATCAAGATTGAGTTGATGGATTGGAAGGAACCCGTCGAGAGCGATCCAAAGGCAGAAATTGTGCAAATGGCTTTGGAGGCCGTTGAAGCTATTACGGGCAAGCCGCGTTCGGTCAAGGGAGTCTCTTACTATACCGATGGTGCCATCCTGGCAAATCGCCTGAGTATCCCCATGGTAATTATCGGCCCGGCGGATACAGGGATGACGCATCAGCCTGATGAAAATGTAGAGATCGCCCGGCTGATTCAGGCGGTCAAGATCTATTTGCTGCTCGCCTACCGGTATCTAAATTAGGCCTAGATGGATCATAGGTTCGTTGTTGAGGTTGCTCTATGAATCATCCAATTAGTCAAGAGATCTGCTGCGATGTACTGGTCATTGGTACAGAAGGCACCGGGGCAAGGGTTGCGTTGGAAGCTTGTGAACAAGGTGCGGATGTCATTGCGGTGACGAAAGGCTTCCTTGGTCGAAGCGGTGCAACCTTAACGGCTGATGGAGAGATCGATATCGACAGCCGATCCGCCAAGACTATTTTCGGGGTCGCTGGATGCCCGGATGATAGTCCGGAAGAATTTGCCAAAGACATGATCGTAGAAGGGGACTATCTGGCCGATCAACGTCTGGTTGCGATTCACACACAAGAAGCTCCGCAGAGGGTGAAAGAGCTCGTGGAGTGGGGGGCAACGATCGAAGGTTTTATTCATGCCCCTGGCCATCGGTATCCGCGCGGATTGTGGATCCCTGGGTTGAAATTAACTAGGTTGCTTGCCCGGCGATTAGTCAAGAGCGGGGTGACGATTCTTGAAAACACCTTGGTATTTGAGCTGCTTCACGATAGCGACGGAGTTGTTGGAGCCGTCGCTCTTAATCTTCCAACAGGGAACATCTTTATCTTGCGGAGTCGTGCGGTAGTACTCGCCACCGGCGGTGCTATGCGAGTCTTCCCCTTGACCACTGCTCCCGAGGAGTTAACTGGCGATGGCATGGCAATGGCTCTGCGGTGTGGTGCGGTGCTGCAGGACATGGAGTTCCCCATGTTCTTGCCCTATTGCTTTCTAACACCTCCCGCTCTGCGGGGAGTCATTTTTCCCTACGATATCAGCGCCTTATTGGAGGTGCACGCTCTAAATCGACATGGGGAGCGGTATATGGCGCGCTGGGATCCCAAGCGTATGGAAAGGACGACTCGTGATATCAACTCTGTAGCGGCCGCTATGGAGATCAGGACTGGCAAAGGGTCTCATGCGGGCGGGACTTACCTTTCCTTCAAGCATTTGCCCCGCAATCTGATTGATTTTTCAACACAATGGTTTCCTGGGAATCTTCAAGGTTGGCGTGCGGCCGGTTTTCGATTGCGTGACTTCTACCCAAATATTGGAGAAGAAGCATGGGAAGTTGCCCCGGCAAGTCACTTCTGGAATGGTGGTGTATCCATTGACGAGCATTGTGCCACCCAGGTCCCCGGTCTTTTTGCCGCTGGAGAAGGCACCGCTGGCATTCATGGTGCAAATCGACTTGCAGGAAATGCGCTTACGATGACGCAAGTGTGGGGCAAGCGTGCAGGCTACTACGCAGCCAAGTTTGCTAAGAAGAACAAGCTGCGCAAGCCTCCTAAGGAACAAGTGGAGGCAGCGCTCTGTAAAGTTGGCCAATTAAACCAAGAATCTTCTGGTCCTTCGGTGGTAGAGGTGCGTCAGGAGATTCGCCGCATCTCCGGCGATCTCATCGGAATCGTGCGCGAAGAAAAAACATTGAGAGATGCCTTGTCCGCTATTGAGGATTTGCGGGGGCAAATTAATCGCCAGCATGTTACCTGCAGTGATCCGCAGTTCAACAGAGAGGTATCTGAAGGCCTGCAAAATGAGAACTCACTTGATGTCATTGATGCGGTTGTACGAGCGAGCCTGCATCGACAAGAAAGCCGGGGAGCGTTGTATCGATTAGATTATCCCGAGACGGATAATGACCGTTGGTTGTGTAATTTGGCTCTTCGGCGTCGAGAATGCGAATGGGAGATTGAAGAAGTTCCTGTGAAATCGATCCATCTTACACTGCCTTCCGGAAAAAGACAGTATGGCAGAAGGAGGGAAAATGACCACAGTTCGTGAGAAACCACAAACAATCACCGTCCGGATAAGACGAGGGGACAGGGAGAAGAGCCATTTAGTTGATTATGAAGTGCCCATAGAAAAGGGTCAGAGTGTGTTGGGGGTTCTTCAATACATCTATGACCATCTTGATCACGGGATTGGTTTTTCAGCTTCCTGTCGTATTGGATTGTGTGCCTCGTGTCTTGTCCGTGTGAATGGAAAAGTTGTGCGGGCTTGTACAACAATGGCTGAGAAGGACATGCTCATTGAGCCATACAAGGATGCGGCAACGATTAGAGATCTGATAACAGAGTTGCCCCCTCTAGCCAGAGAAGCTAAGAGGACAGCGGATATTCAAGGCAATATGCAGGATATGGAAAGGTGAAGAAAATCATCAAAGCCGCTGAACGCCGATTGTGGAAAAGAGGAACAGGGTCAGGGTGCTCAGCCGCGATGAGCAAACCAGGAAGTAAGAGCTAATAATCTAAGGGAGCAAATAAAAATGAAAACCAATAGCTTGAGAGGCCGAGACTTTATTGCAGAGACCGATTTTTCGAAGGAAGAAATTGAGACCATCCTGGATGTGGCGGTAGATTTGAAGATGGATTGGGCTAAGGGGGTATCACATGACGATCTGCTGCGAAACAAGACTTTGTTCATGATTTTTTACAACCAATCTTTGCGCACACGCAACTCCTTCGAAGCGGGGATGACCCAATTAGGTGGTCATGCCCATTTTCTTGACACGCGCAAGATCTATACCCCAGCGCTTGAAGGCAGTGAGGAGGCATACAGCACAGAGCGTGTCTCTGATGTCGCTCGAGTGCTCGATCGGATGGGCCACGCCATTGCTATCCGTTGTTACGGGGACCCGGTGGGATGGGAGTATGGTGCAGCGCATTCCATCTTGAGGGAGTTTGCCCGTTGGTCAGACATTCCCGTTCTTAATATGGAGGATGATATTTATCATCCTTTTCAGGGATTGGCTGACATCATGACTGTCAAAGAGAAGTTTGGTGGTTTCTCCGGGGTCAAATTCGTCATGTCTTGGGCGTACTCTCCCAGTGTACACAAGCCGAGGGCTGTACCACAATCGGCAATTCTCTACGCCACGATGATGGGCATGGACGTTACGCTGGCTCACCCTGAAGGTATGGAATTAGATCCAGAGATCCTGAAAAAGTGTGAGCAATATTCTGAAACAGCTGGCGGTTCATTCCAGATCCAAGATGATTTCAAGAGTGCTGTTGAGGGTGCACATGTCGTTTATGCAAAGGCCTGGTGCGCCACACCTATCTTTCAAGCCCCGATTGGTGAGGCGAGCGAGGAAAAAGCTCAAGCCATCTTCGAAAAACACAAAGACTGGAAATGCACGAAGGAAATTATGGATCTGGCTGATAAAAATGCCATCTACATGCATTGTTTACCCGCCGACCGTGGCTTTGAGGTTACAGACGAGGTGATGGATAAAACCGAAGGACCTGGCTGGAGATCAGCCATCTTCGATCAGGCGGAAAATCGGTTACATGCTCAGAAAGCGGTCATGTCGCTGGTCATGTGATTGAGTGCAAAATGCTTTGGCGATAACCAGCATTTATCACCGCAACGATTGAAACCTTTGGACAAATAAGGAGTTGGCACATGTACAAGGGTGGCTACACCGGAAAGAGTTTATGGATAGATCTGACCAAGAAAACGTCAGAGATCACACCCACCGATCCGGAGCTTGCCAGATTGTACATGGGAGGTGCGGGTTTCGGTGTCAAGCTTGTATATGACCTCCTCTCGCCGGGGATCGACCCGTTGGGACCAGAGAATTACTTAGTGTTCGCGCCGGGTCCACTCACCGGCACAAGTGCTCCGTGCACGAGCCGGATAACTGTTACGGGTCGTTCACCGCTGACAGGCGCCATAGGGATGGCGACTTCGGGCGGGGTTTTCCCGGCAGAAATGAAGTACGCCGGATTCGATCTTGTCGCCATTCGAGGACAAGCTGATTCCCCCACATCTTTGATTATCCATAATGGGAAAGTTAACTTTCGATCGGCTGCATCACTGTGGGGGATGAATACGGTCGATAGTCAGGTTTATCTCAAGGAAGATCTTGGTGATCAGAATTTCAGGATTGCCTGCATTGGTCCTGCCGGGGAACGGCTTTCGTTAATGGCTGGCATCATCAATGAGCGCAGGGCGATGGCACGTAAAGGTCTTGGAGCCGTGATGGGAGCGATGCGTTTGAAGGCTATTGCGGTTCGGGGCGATGATGATATCCAAATATCCGACCCAAAGCGATTCCAGGCTGCAAGACGTGAGCTGTTAGTGAGGTTTAAGGACCATCCAACTCTGTATTCCGAGTTCGGCAGGTATGGAACCTCCGGGTTAGTGGATCTAACAATGGAGATGGGGATCTTTCCGGCCAAGAATTACACGGAAACAGGCATATTTACACCGTTGGAGGAGATCGGTCGAGACATTCAGGATAGGGATACCTTGCGCAGTAATCCCTGTCATAACTGTCCTGTGGGCTGCAGTCAGATCCGTATTGCTAAATCTGGAGACTATCGGGGAACGCTCACGGAAGGTCCAGAGTTTGAGACTTCGTGGTCATTTGGCGGAACAACGGGGGTAACAGATGCCTCGGCTATTTACCTGGCGGACAAACTTTGTGATGAATACGGGTTAGATACGATTTCGGTAGGGAACACAATTGCTTTGGCGATGGAGTTGTACGAGCGTGGGGATCTCTCCCCTAAAGATGTGGATGGGCTGGACCTTCACTTTGGAAACCACAAAGCGATGATCGAATTGATACACCGCATCGCTCGCCGAGAGGGATTTGGCGATGTGCTGGCAGATGGGGCAGTCAAGGCGAGTGAGAGGATCGGTTGTGGAAGCGAGCGTTTGGTGATGCATGTAAAGGGGTTAGAACTCCCGGGCTACGATGTGCGCGCCGCCAAGGCTCAAGGCTTGAATTATCAAACCGCATTCACTGGCGGGGACCACAATCGCGGTTATGCATTTCAAGAAATATTCGGAATACCAGTGCCAGTTCAAACTGATCGCTTCGACCCCGAAGGTAAAGCAGAACTTACGAAGTGGAATCAGGTGATGGAGATGGCGCTTTGTGATTGCCCAACGATCTGTTCCTTCATGATAAGTGAAGGACTCTTGAGGGATGCTGAAGAAGGTCTGGCACAGGAGTTGTCAGAGGTGAGAGTTGGTACGGTCTCCGAATTGGTCAGTGCGGCGACCGGCATTGAATTCAGCCCGCAAGATTTGATCCTTCTAGGAGAACGTGTGAACACGTTAGCACGGTGTTTTAATCTTCGCGAGGGGTTCACCAGGAAGGATGACTATTTGCCCATAAGGCTTGCAGAAGAACCGATCCCCGGGGGGGCCTCGGAAGGGCACAGAACATCCCGAGAGGAGCAAGACCAGTTGTTGGATCAGTATTACGAAGCCTATGGCTATGATCGTCGAGGATATCCAACAGTGGAACGATTGCATCAGCTCTCATTGGGCCATGTGATTGATGATCTGAACGCGAGTGGGTTAGATCTAACATAATTCAGTGTTTCGCAGGTTCGATCTGGAGGGGCGGGAATGTGAAAGACGTGAAGGTGCAATGCGCCCCAAAACCTGGACACCAAATCACTGATTCTAGGATAACATCAGTTGCCTCTGCAGCCAGAATGCTTTGCCACTGACATTCGAACTCCGGCATTGTCAAATATCCTAGCGACGAGTAGATGCGCTTATACATATAAACATCCTCGATGAAGCAACCGATCTGGCGGTATGCATCCTGATAATTCTCATATTTAGCGAGATTCACCTCTTCTTCCTTGATGGTTCGGATAAGCCTTTCCACATGTGGATTCTGGGTTGGCTGAGAAATGTCGAGGCCATCATGGGGAACCACTGCACTGCGCTGAGGAGGGGCCTGCGCATCGGGCGCAAGGCATGAGATGGAACGCAAACGCGGCTGCCTTCCAGCAGCCGCGTTTGGAATTTCCTTAAGCAACAGGCTCAGCGCGGGAAGCGCGAGAGCACCGTCGCGGGTGTGGGCACGGCCACCCGGTCGCCCATCTGCAACTCGGCGGGCGCCTTGCCGGCCTTCGCCGGCGCGCTCTGGAAGATGGCGATCGGCGTGCCCTCGGCGGTGTACTTTCTCTCCAGGTAGGCCTGGCCCAGTAGGTAGCTCTCCGAATCCACGGCGCAGGAGGTGACCGTGCCGATCACCCGGCCGCGGGCATCGACTACCGGGTCACCGTAGTGCGCCATGCGCACACCCTTCTCGTTGAAGCGGAAGCGCACCATCTCGCCCTTCCGCTCGGCCTCCTGCTGGAGGAAGGCCTCCCGGCCGATGAACCAGGGCTTGTAGGTCTTCACGTAGGCGGCGAAACCCGCGTCGCCCACGCCCAGGTCCATCTCGCCCGCCATCTCGTGGCCGTAGAGCGGCAGGCCGGCCTCGGTGCGCAGCGAGTCGCGCGCCCCCAGCCCGACCGGCTTCAAGCCCATCGGCTCCCCGACTGCCAGCAGGTCCTTCCACAGGCCAACGCTCTTCTCAGGGTGCACGAAGAGCTCGTAGGCCACGCGCTCGCCGGTGTAGCCGGTGCGGCTCACGATCAGGTCGTAACCGCCGAAGACGCCCTCCATCACACCCGCCCAGCGCAGGGCCTTCAGACGCTTGGCGGTCGGCTCATCACAGCCCAGAGCCAGCAGGATCTCGCGGCTCTTGGGGCCCTGGAGAGCGATGTCCACCCGCATGTCCTCACCCTCGGCGGGATCACGCAGGTTGCGCAGGGTGCAGTCCCGGCCGAAGGCCACGGCCCAGGGACGGGCCTCATCAATCCGTACTGTCCCTTCTTTGACGGCATTCAGCCAGGCCCAATCCTTATCGTCGTTGGAGGCGTTGACCACCACCAGGTAGGTCTCGGGCCGGTAGCGGTAGACCATCGTATCGTCGATCACATGGCCGGTGGGGTCCAGAAACTGCGTGTAAAGTGATTCGCCCACCGCCAGCGAGGCGACATCATTGGTCACGACCGAGTCGAGGAAGGTGCAGGCGCTGGGGCCGACCACCTGGTAGACGCCCATGTGGCTAACATCGAAGAGGCCCGCAGCCTGGCGGGTAGCCAGGTGCTCCTCGAGAACCCCCGTATACCAGACCGGCATGTCCCAGCCGGCAAAGGGCACCATCTTGGCGCCCATCTCACGGTGGGTGGCGTTCAGGGCCGTCTTGCGAGGTTCGCCCTCTTCGGGCTCTTCCCAGGTGAAAGCCGGAAGCGGCTCCCCCTGGCTCTCCGCCATGCCGAGGAACCACGGCTTGTCGGCGCCATCCGCCGCCTGTGCGGTCTCGGGCATCTCCGCCGCGCCGCCGAGCAACCGCACCACAACAGGGCCCGGTATCTTGCGGTGCAGATCGCCATCCGGAAGCGCCACATAGCCATCCGATAGATCGCGCAGCCAGGCCAGCGCCGTTCCAGCCTGATCGGTAGGCAGCGTCAGCCGCCAGCCCTTTCCATCTGCGTCTCGTGCAAGCACCGCCTGCACCGGGCCTGCATGCAAGCCCAGCGTGACGGCCACAGCTTCTCCAGGCTTGACCCCAGCCGGTCGCGCCGATGTCGTCCAGCGCAGGAAAGCATCGGCCTGCTCGCCCTCGATGGCGACCTCCGTGAAGGGCTCCGAGGGCAGGGGATCATCCAGGTAGTAGAAGTGGGGGTAGCCATGGGTTGGCGGCTCGAAGTCGATGCCCGCCGATTGCGCCAGGTCGCGCACGCGGGTCTTCACGCGCTGCAGGACCTCGAAGTCCACTTTGGTCCGTCGCAGGCCACCCTTGCGGCCCGTGTAGCTGTAGGGCGTGCAGGCCTTGAGCAGCTCCGCGATCAAGCCGGCAAGCTGCCGGGTCTCTTCCAGGCCGAAGCCCCGCTGGGTGATCCAGGAAGTTCCCATGCGGATGCCAGAGGGATCGAGGGCATTGCGGTCGCCGGGGATGGTGTTGCGGTTGACCACGATCCCGGCCAGATCGAGGACGCGGGCTGCCTGGTCGCCGGAGAGACCTGTGCCGTCCGGGCCGGTGATGGCGCTGCAATCCAGATTCATCAGGTGAGTGTCGGTGCCGCCAAAGGGGATGCGGAAGCCCTGTTCCTGGAAGGCACCGGTGAAGGCGACGCAATTGTCGACGATGGCCTGCTGAAGCTTCTTGAACTGCTCGGTGGTGGCGAGCTTGAACGCCAGCGCCTGTGCGACCATCTTATGGATGTGCGGGCCACCCTGTTCACCGGGAAAGACCGCCCGGTCGATCTTGCGCGCCAGGGCGCGCGAGGTGGTCAGGATGGCCGCGCCGCGGGGGCCGCAGAGGGACTTATGGGTGGTGAAGCTGACCACATCGGCGATGCCCACCGGTGAGGGGTAGGCCCCCGCGCACACCAGCCCGGCCACATGGGCGATGTCCGCTAACAGGTAGGCGCCGACTGAATCGGCGATCTCCCGGAAACGGCGCCAGTCGACCGACCATGGGTAGGACGAGAAGCCGGCGATGATGAGCTTGGGCTTGTGTTGCTCAGCAAGCGCCTGGATCTGATCGTAATCGAGCCGCTCGGTCTCCGGGTCCACGCCGTAGTGGACGGCGTGATAGTACTTGCCCGAGCGGTTGACGGAGGAGCCGTGCGAGAGGTGGCCGCCGTGCAGCAGGTTCATGCCCATCACGGTATCGCCAGGCTGGACGAGGGCGTGATAGACGGCGTTGTTGGCGGCCGCGCCGGAAAGCGGCTGCACATTCACATAGATCTCATCCGGTGTGAGCCCGTTCGCGGCGAAGGCCTCGGCGCAACGCCGCCGGGCAAGAGACTCGACGATATCAACATACTCCACGCCCTTGTAATAACGTGGGTCCGAATAGCGCCGGTACTCAGCCAGGCGGGTCCCATAATCCAGCAGCGCGGCCTCGTCCATCCAGCGGGTACCCTCCGGCGGATAGCCCTCGGCGTAGACGTTCTGGAAGGCGCTCGATAGCGCTTCGCGCACAGCCAGCGGGGCGGCACTCTCGGAGGGGATGAGGATCAACCGGCGGTATTGCCGCTCGGCCTCGATCTGCGTAAGCTCGTAGAGATTGGGATCCAGGCTTTGAAGATCTCCGCGGAACAAATAGTCACTCATGGATGTTTGCTCCCTGAACGATGCGAGAAAGAGCCCCTCCGGCGAGGGGATGTCAGACAATATGATTGTATGCCCGAGGCCGGCAACCGGCAAGGATAGCTATCACCCCGCGGGCTCGCAATTCATCCCCTCGCTTGTAGATTCCCTCACGAAGGCGCCATAGAAACCCTCTACACTCTCCGCAGAAGAAACGATGAACCTCTGATGAAGCCATCCCCGCCCCCCATCTCCCATCGCCTGCTGGAAATCTTCTCCGCACCCAACGATTGGAACCCCTTGTGATTCGCGCCGGGACGGGAAGAGGACCGCAGGCATCCCTACGCCCTGGTCGGCTTCGCTGGGTGCGCTACCGGCGGCTTTAGCAGCCCGAAGCCTTCCCCGCCGCGATCAGCGGGCCAGTTCCGGGAGCTCCCCACCCTCATACACCCACAAGTCGAAGAGGGCGTCGAGATCGCAGGCGCAGGCACGCTCGGCGGCATCCTGAAAATCATCTGCATTGGCGATGTCGAAGCGGTGCGCCTGGTAGTAGCTCTTCAGAAAGCTATAAAAGGCATCTTCGCCAATGGAATGGCGGAGCGTGTCCAGGAAGAGCGCTCCCTTGAAGTAGACGAAGATGGTGTAGTCCTCTTCCGAGGCGTATTCGCCCACTCCGAGCCCGATCGGCGTTTCGGGCTTTGCGTGGGCGCGCACAACCGACCGCAGGTCACTCAAGTAGCCTGTGGCGCGGCCCGATCCGAAGGCCCGCTCATAGTAGAGGGCCGTGGCGTAGGTCGCCAGGGCTTCGTCCAGCCAGGGCTCATGGATTTGATCATCTCCGATGAGCGCGTAGAACCACTGGTGCGCGACCTCGTGCACGACCGGTTCGACGACCCACGGCGTCCCCAGCGTTCCTATGAAGATCAGGCCCGGATACTCGATGCCCCCGAACGCGCCCGGGCTGTCGACGATGTCCAGTTCGGGGTAGGGATAGGGGCCCACAAGCTCTTCGAGCAGCGCCCATTGTCCGGCGGCGGCGTCCAGCACGACATCCTGCTCCTCCAGATGGTCCGGGAGCAGCCAGGCCCGCAAGGTGACCTGGCCAGCTTGCCGCTCTGCGACCTGGAAGGGACCCAGCGCGAAGGCGATGTCCCGCATCGGCCCGCTCAGAACGCGCACAGTCTGTCTCGCGCCGGAAACTTCCCGATCGATTTCGACGCCTGAAACGGCGAGCGCTAGATCGGCGGGCGCGGTGATGGAAAGGTCATAGAGGGCGATCTCCGAATTGGTGGTGTCTCCGCCGGGCGGGGCCGCCTCCACCTGCCACCCTTCCTCACCCAGCGGCGGGATCAGCGGATAGAAGGTCGGGGCCAGGAGCATGCCCTGCGTGATCCCCATGCGGCGGGGCGCGCCGCCCGGGAAGGGGCCAATGTCCAAATCGAAGGGAATCTCCAGCAGGACCTTCTCGCCTGGCAGAAGGCTGCTGGGGAGCGAGATGGATAGCGCCAGCCCGTCCAGAAGCCGTTCAGCCTCAACCAGCCGGTCTCCGATGCGGACCGGCCCCGCCCGCATGCTGGCCTCGTATTGCGGGTCGTTCGGCCACAACATCACGGGCACCTCGCGGAGGGGATCGGCAATTCGGTTGGTGAACTCGATGCGGGCTGTGCCCGAAATCGCGGCCATACGGCCGCTGGAACTCATCTCCACCCCGACATCGATCCAGTAGCGAGTGAGCGCCCGGTCGAGCGCGGGCGCCTGGCCGAAGTCCGGCAGCAGGCCCGCGCTGGGATCCAGGGGAGCCAGCGTGGGGGTGGGATGGCTCGTGGGCGTGGGCGAGGGTTGCGGCGTGGCGGTGTGCGCCGGCGGAAGCGCAACGGTGCCCTGCGCAGGAGGGGTCAAGCCGGCCGGAGCGGGGGTGGCGGCAGGGGAGGCGGGCGCGGTACAACCCACTGCCACCACCAGGACCAGTAGCGCCGTGCTACCTCGCATTGCTGACATCCAGCCTAGCCTCTGCTCGTAGAAAGGGGCGCCGCTGCCGGCGCCCCGCTGTGGGCGGAACAGGACTCGAACCTGCGACCTCTTCTGTGTAAGAGAAGCGCTCTAACCAACTGAGCTATCCGCCCGCGAGCGGATTATAGCCGCAGGTCAAGGCAGGGTCAACGCGAGCCGACCGAGGCTCTGACCCGGCGCAATGAAACCGCGATCTCCATGCTATAGTTGCGGCGGTTCCGGCAGGCATTGGGATTGGAAGGAAGGCTGTGGGCAGCATTTGGATTTGGGCCCTCGGCGCGGCGGCCTTGCTGGCGCTGCTCTACTGGGAACTCTGGGTCTGCGAAGGTGCACATCTGGGCCGACGCTTCGTCGTCTGGCTGTATGACCTGGCGGCGGGTTACTACGAACGTATCAAGCGCTTCGATACCCTCTGGGAGCGGCGCTTTCTGGCCGAACCGGTGGCACAGGCAATCCAGAATCTGGATCAGGCCCGCATCCTGGATGTGGGCGCGGGGACAGGCCGGCTTGCGAGAAGCCTGTTCCAGCTTCCGGGTGTGTGCGCCCAGGTCGTTTGCCTGGAGCCTTCAGCCAGGATGGCTGCGTGCGGCCGGTCGACCACGCCGGACGAGAAGGCCCTCTGGGTGCGTGCCTGGGGTGTTCCGCTGCCTTTCTCCGAGGGCTGCTTCGATCTGGTCTCGTGCCTGGAAGTGCTGGAGTTCACTCCTCGGCCGGCGGAGACACTGGCCGAGTTGGCCCGTGTGCTCCGGCCAGGGGGCTTGCTTCTGATTACCAACCGCGTCGGACGGGAGGCGCCCTGGATACTCGGCCGCACCTATCGCCGCGAGCGCTTCCCCGAGGTGCTGGCCGAGGCCGGCTTCGAGAATATCGAAGTCTTCCCCTGGCAGGTGAATTATGACCTCGCCTGGGCCCGGCGCAGCGACAGGGGCCGCGCCGCACCCGCGGCGTAATGGCCCGGGGCGGCTGGCATCCTCAGAGCAGGCCGGTATAATCGGGCGCCACAGGCGCCGGAAAACAGGCGCTCGAAAGCAATCTGGCAGAACCGAGGTTAAGCAATGCGCATTGTCCGGTTTACAGCCAAGGGACGCAAAGGGCCCGCCTGGGGTTGGGTCGAGGGGGATAGGGTTGGCACCCTGAGTGGCTCGCCTTTTGGGCCTTTCCAGCGGCGGGAGCCGCGCCTCCATCTGGCGCGCGTGGAGCTACTGCCGCCTATTCACCCTGGGAAGATTATCTGTGTGGGTCGCAATTACGCCGCCCATGCCGCGGAGCACGACGCCGAAGTGCCCGAGATCCCGCTGATCTTCCTTAAGCCCCCCAGCAGTGTGATTGGTCCAGGTGACGCCATCCTGCTCCCGCCGCAATCCGAGCAGGTCGAGCATGAAGCCGAGCTGGCGATTGTGATAGGCACCCGGGGTTCATGGATACCGCCGGAAGCGGCTCGCCAGCATATCCTGGGCTACACCGCCGCAAACGACGTCACGGCGCGCGACCTGCAACGCTCCGATGGCCAGTGGACCCGCGCCAAAGGCTTCGACACCTTCTGTCCGCTCGGCCCGTGGATCGAGACCAACCTCGATCCCTCTGATGTGCTTGTCTCATGTTCGGTTAACGAGCAGATGCGGCAAATGGCTTCCACTCGCGACATGGTCTTCCCCGTGCCGCAGCTGGTGGCTTTCATCTCCTCGGTGATGACACTCGAGCCAGGAGACGTCATCCTGACGGGTACGCCGGCAGGCGTGGGGCCCTTGAGCGCGGGCGACGAGGTGACGGTCGAGGTGCGGGGCATTGGCACCCTGACGAACCCTGTTCGGGCGCATCCCCGCACCGCGGCGTAGAAGTGTTAAGCTGAGAGCGTTCAAGGTAGGAGGTATGCATGGGTCTCAAACCGGATCATTGGATCGTGCGCATGGCGAAGGAAGCACGCATGATTGAGCCCTTCGAGGAAGGCCAGGTGCGCGATGGCGTCATCTCCTATGGGGTTTCCTCCTATGGATATGACATCCGCGTGGCGGATGAGTTCAAGATCTTCACCAATGTCTTCTCGGCAGTCGTGGATCCCAAGCAATTCGATAATGCCTCGATGGTGGATTTCAAGGGCGAGGTGTGCGTCATTCCCCCCAACTCCTTCGCGCTTGCGCGAACAGTCGAATACTTCCGCATCCCACGCAACGTGCTCACTATCTGCGTCGGAAAATCGACCTACGCCCGTTGCGGCATCATCGTCAATGTGACCCCTTTCGAACCAGAGTGGGAGGGGTATGTGACGCTCGAGATCTCGAACACCACACCTCTGCCGGCGAGAATCTACGCCCATGAGGGCATCGCCCAAGTGCTGTTCTTCGAGGCCGACGAGGTCTGCCGGGTCTCCTATGCCGACAAGAAGGGAAAGTACCAGAAGCAGGAGACGATCGAGCTGCCGCGCCTCTAACCCCGCAACGAAACTCCGGCCAAGCGAGGGGGTGTTGTGCAACTTGCCCTGAGGGGATCCTCACCATCCGGGAAGGGGCCTCCCAGGCTTGACGTGAAGGGATGTTCCCCGATCGCCGCGGTATGCTTTTGCACAAGAGTCCTGAACCCTTGCGCGCGTTTGAGCCAGCAGCCGCAACCGTTAGGACAAGCAACACGGTCGCGCTGGCCCTCGGGCGATTGAAGGAACTCCTCGCCCGAGCGATCCAATCCCAGGGTTGGCTGCCAAGGAGATATAGTGGAGATCGATAGGGACAGGCTGGGCACGCCTCCAGAGAGCGAGAGCTCAGGCCCCGAACGACAGCGGGAGGCCAAAGCCTATGCCCGGATTCGGCGCCGGCTCATGCTGGCCGAACTGGTGCTGGGAGCCGCATACTTGCTGGCGTGGATGCTCGCCGGGTGGTCCACTCGCCTGGCCAACGGGCTGCGGGGGCCGGATGCTCGCGGGTGGCTGACCTTCGGGCCGCACTGGACTGTGCAACTGTTGCTCTTCGCGCTGGGGCTGGCGCTTCCCTGGTTCCTGCTCACGCTCCCGTTGCGGTTCTTCTCCGAATACCGTCTTCCCCATCGCTTTGGACTTTCCAACCAAACCCTGCGGGGTTGGGTGTCAGATTTGCTGAAGGCCGGGCTGCTTTCCGCGGCCCTGGGGATTCCGCTTCTGCTGGGCCTCTACGCTTTTCTGCGGGCTGCCGGGGAGTCATGGTGGCTATGGGCCGGCCTGACCTACTCACTTTTCGGGGTCGTGCTGACGTCGTTGGCCCCGATTCTGCTGATGCCGATCTTCTATAAGCTCAGGCCGCTGGGAGACGAGCACCGCGAACTTGAGCAGCGTCTGCGGGCGCTGGCGGCGCGTGCCGGGACACAGGTCCGCGGGGTCTTCACCTTCGACATGAGCCGCAGGACTAAGGCCGCCAACGCAGCCCTGGCGGGGCTGGGCCGCACGCGCCGAATCCTGCTGGGGGATACACTCCTGGCGGAGTTCAGCCCCGATGAAATCGAGACCATTATGGCACATGAGCTGGCGCACCATGTCCATGGCGATATCCCTGTGGGCATCTTGCTCCAAAGCGGGCTGAATCTGCTCAGCTTCTATCTGGCGTCGCTGGGTTTGGCGTGGCTGACCCGGACCTACAGATGGAGTAGTCCCTCGGATCCCGCAGCCCTGCCCGGGCTGTTTATCTGCCTGGCACTCATCGGCCTGCTGAGCATGCCCGCGATCAACGCGTACTCACGCTGGCGCGAATCCCGGGCCGATGAGTACGCTCTGATCCTCACTCGCAAGCCGGAGGCCTTCGCCCGTGCGATGGTGCGCCTCGCCGATCAGAACCTGGCCGAGGCCGATCCGCCAGCATGGGTTGTCTGGCTGCTGCATGGCCACCCACCGCTGAAGGCGCGCATCGAGAAGGCGAGGCGGTATGGGGAAAGGCCCGTGGGAGCGTTTTGAGCGAGCGGGGCATGGAGTGGCCGCGCTCGAAACCGTTCGTGGGTGCTTTGCACCTCTCCGCTGGGGCTAGCGGTGGTTGCGTAGGCGAGTAGGGGCGCAATGGATTGCGCCCCTACAACGTGGCCCCTAGATCCGGAATTCGCCCGATTCGTAGAACAGCTCACCGTCGACGATGATCTGGCCGCCGGCTTTCATATCACACAGCATGTCCCAGTGGATGGCGCTCTTGTTCCTGCCGCCGGTCTCAGGGTAGCCGGCCCCAATGGCCAGATGGATCGTGCCGCCCAGTTTCTCGTCAAAGAGAATGTTGCCGATGAAGCGATCGATGCGCGTGTTCGTGCCGACCGCGAATTCTCCCAGGTAACGGGCACCCGGGTCCAGATCCAACGCTTGTATGAGAAAGGCCTCGTTCTTGGCTGCCGAGGCCTTGGTGATCCGTCCGTTCTCAAACCAAAGCTCGATCCCGTCTACTTCGACGCCCGTATGAATGGCGGGGTAGGAGAAGCGGATCCAGCCATTGACTGAATCCTCCACTGGGCTGGTGAAGATCTCCCCGCTGGGCATGTTATTCCGGCCATCCGAATTGACAAAGCGCCGGCCATCGATCGACAACTTAAGGTCGACATCTGGCCCCTGGACCTTGACCTCCCGCTTGCCTTCGAGCCAGTCCACCAGGCGTTGCTGCTGGCGGTGGACTTCCTGCCAGCGCTCGACCGGGTCTTCCTCATCGGCGTACATCGCACCGAAGGTGTAATCCTCGAACTCGCGCAGGCTCATCTCGGCATCTTGAGCATGGGCGGGTGTGGGGAACAGGGTGACGACCCACCTCAGATCGCCCCTGGCCTGCCGTTCCATGTAGGTCTGCATGACCGGCCCCATGGCCTTGCCCCGGCGGGCAATACGGGCCGGATCGACGTTGGATAGCTGGCGCGTATTGGCGGCTGCCTCGACGCGGATCAGGCCCTCGAATTGCTCGATCGGGATCTGGAAAAAGGGGGACACATACTGCAGTTGATCGTCGTTGGCTTCCTCCATAAAGATGGCATCCAAGCCGGGGATGCTGGCCATGACATGCGGGTATCCCCCTGCCCGCAGGATCTCACGCTGGAGCGCCAGCAGCAGCGGCTCTGCCAGCACGGTGCCGTTGACCGCGATTCGGTCACCGGGCTTCACCTCCAGACAGTAGTGCGTGAGGATTTGGGCCTGCTTGGCCACTCTCGGATCAAGCATCCGTCACAACTCCTTCATGCAAGACGCCCTTCCACCCGAGGCTGTGGGAGGGCGCTTGAGCCCTGCGACTTTCATCCGCCCCGTAGGCATGCTGCTGTCGGGCGCACACCTGCGCGGCGACACTCAGATCTTGAACTCGCCGGATTCATAGAAGAGTTCGCCATCGGCGAAGATCTGCCCACCCTCACGCATATCGCAGATCATATCCCAATGGATGGCGCTTTCGTTCTTGCCGCCGGCTTCCGGGAATCCAAAGCCGACGGCCATGTGGATGGTGCCACCGATCTTCTCATCGAAGAGGATATTCTTGATGAAGCGGTCGATGCGCTTGTTGGTGCCGATGGCGAATTCTCCCAGGTAGCGGGCGCCCTCATCCGTATCGAGCATGCTCTGCAGGAAGGCTTCGTTCTTCTGCGCTGTGGCCTTGACCACGCGTCCGGCCTCGAAGGTCAGCTCGATGCCTTCTACCTCACGGGCTTGGCGGATGGCCGGGTAGCTGAAGCGGATCCAGCCGTTGACTGAGTCCTCCACCGGGCTGGTGTAGATTTCGCCGCTGGGCATGTTATGGGTGCCGTCGCTGTTGATGAATTTGCGCCCTTCGATCGACAACTCCAGGTCCACATGGGGCCCCTTGACGCTCAACTGCTTCTTCCCATCCAGCCAATCGACCAAGCGCTGCTGCTCGTCATGGATCTTGCGCCAGGCAGCGATGGTATCCTCGGTGTCGGCGTAAGTGGTGCTGAATACGTAGCTCTCAAACTCTTCGAGGCTCATCTCGGCGTCTTGGGCGTAGGCATCGGTGGGGAAGAGGGTCATCACCCAGCGTAGTTCACCTGTGGCGCTGCGGTGCTGATAGACCCTGGTGACTTCGCTATAGGCCTGGGCGCGGAGACGCTGCAGACCCGGGCTGACGTTGCTGAGACCGCGGGTGTTCGTAAGGCTCAGCAACACGATCATGACTTCGAATTCCTCCCGGATCTCCTTCACGAAACGATTCACGTGCTGAATTTGATCCTCGCTACCCTCGGTGAACAGCAAGTATTCCAATGTCTCGGTCTCGACTCGTGAGCGCAGCCCGCCCAGTTGCACATAGGGGTAGCCCCCGGCTTTGAGTGCGAAGCGATAGACCTCCTCGGCCAGCGGCATGGCAACCGGCTGGGTCATGATGGCGACATGATCCCCCGGCTTGACGCGGGTGGAATATTCCACCAGCGTTCGAGCAAGATTGGAAATCCGTGGATCGGGCATCTATGTTCTCCTAAACCTTGATGAATTTTGGTGTGCAAGGGGATGCCATTATACTCCCGCGCGGCTTGGCAGAGGCACCGCGCCGCTGCAGGCCTCCCACCCGGGTACTCCGCCTGGCGCCTTCAGGTTCATGGATGCATGGCCTCTGGATCACCACGCACCGGAAAGCACGCAGCCCGGGGAGAATTCGAGCTGAAGTTCATAGCCGGATGGCCCGGCGGCGTACTCGGAAACCAGCCTGAGCTTCAGCGCCTGATCGGGCAGAATGCGGGCTTGCGCGCCTTCTCGGAAGGCCAGTGATTCTCCAGGCAGGGGCTCGCCTGCCAGCAAAGGCTCCTCCCCCAGCCAGGCCTCCAGCAGCCGGCCATTGGCCAAAGGCCAATCCAGGACCTCGAGCCGGGTCAAATGCACGGTCTCGTCAGTGCCGTTATCGATCAGCCACGAGACGCTGTCACCCTCGACTTGCAGCGCGTGCAGGGCCAGACCCGGGCATTGGGCCGAGGTGATCGGCGTGGGCACCGCCGTGGGCGAGGGCTCAGGCGTGGTGGTCCCGTCCTCCGAGCCTGATCCCAGCGGGATCCATGCCTCCCTCGTCGGCGTCCAGGGCGGGGGCGTCGGCGCGGGGGTTTGTCCGCCACGGCTGAAGACGGCCCATGCCCCCGCCGCCAGGGAGGGAACCAGGAGTGCAAGCAGGGCCCACAGCCTCCACGAGGGAGCGGGACGGAGGGCAGGGGCGCTTTCGATAGGGGCTGGCTCTGGTCGCGGTCGGGGGATGTAGGCCGTGGGCTCGGACGCCCGGCGTTCCGGAGAGGGCAACGGTTTGCCTGCAAGGGCTGCCTGGTAAGCCTCATTGAGCGCCCGCACCGATTCAAAGCGCGCTTCCCGCCGCTTGGCCAGAGCCTTGAGGATCACGACTTCGAGGTCGGGGGGGAGCTCCGGGTTGAAGCGCCTCGGCCTGGGGACCGGCTCCTGGATGTGCTGTAGCACGGTCGCCATGGGTGACTCGGCTTCGAAGGGCAGGCGCCCGGTGTGGGCCTCGTAGAGCAGGACGCCCAGCGAATATTGATCTGAGCGGGCGTCCAAGTCCTCGCCCCGCCCCTGTTCCGGCGAGACGTAGGCCGGCGTGCCCATGAGCATCGACCCAGTCAGGCTGCTGTGGCCTGCGACAAGCCGTGCCAGCCCGAAATCGGTGAGCCGCGCAATTCCGGCTTCGTCGATGATCACATTGGAGGGCTTGATATCGCGGTGGATGATCCCCTGCTCATGCGCATATGTCAGGGCTTCGCAGATCTGGCCGATCCAGCGTGAGCACTCCTCGCGACTCAGCCGACCGCCCTTCATGCGGGCATAGAGCGTTTCGCCCGCCACATAGGGCATAACCGTGAAGACGAAGCCATCCGACTCCCCGTAGGCCAGTACCGGGACGATGTTCGGGTGGCGGAGCTTGGAGACCAAGCTGGCCTCGCGCCGGAAGCGCCGGATGAAACGCCGGTCGCTGCCTATTCCGGGCGCCAGGACTTTGAGTGCCACTTCCTCGCCGCTGCGCACATCCACGGCCTGGTAGACGGTGGCCATGCCGCCGCGGCCAACCATGGCGAGTATCTCGTAATGATCTAATTGCCTTCCAATGAGCGAGGACATATAGCACTCCGTCGATCGCGTCCTCTCGGGTTCCCACTCTACCACGCTGCAGAAGCCCACCGAAAGGGGAAAGTAGTGGGATTTGGATGCCATGAAAAGCCAAACCTCTGGCTTGACGCTATGGCCTTCCTACCCTACCATATGCACATCGCCGATCCGCCGCAAGGCCGCCCCGCTCTCTACCATCATCCCCCGGGTCTTGCTTCGCCAAAGATGCTCCACTCCCCCTCGGTGCCATGAGGAGGTGACACCGAAACGACCCCTTTTCTTTTCCCTACCTTCGCCGATGGGTACTTATTATGGAGGAGAACGATACGATGAAGAAATTAGCTGTTGCACTAATAGTGCTTGAGGCGGTGGTGCTGGCACTCAGCGCCTGCCAGCCGGCGGAGCCCCAGATTCGTGAGGTGAAGGTCGTCGAGACCCAGGAAGTCAAAGTCGTTGAAACGCAGGAGGTCCAGGTTCAGGTTCCGGTAGAGTTCCAGATGGTCTCCGCCCGGCTGGAGAGCGTGAAGAACAACGGCTTCCTGCGCTGTGGCGTGAACTCAGGCGTTCCTGGCTTCGGCTTCCTGAACGAGCAGGGTGAGTTCACCGGCTTCGACGTTGACTTCTGCCGGGCGATTGCGACGGCAATCTTCGGCGATCCCACCGCCGTCGAGTTCCGCCCGCTCACCGCTGCGGAGCGTTTCACGGCCTTGCAGACCAACGAAATCGACGTTCTGATCCGCAACACAACCTGGACCTTCACGCGCGACGTGGAACTGGGCACCGATTTCGGCCCCACGACGTTCTATGACGGCCAGGGCATGATGGTCCGCAAGGACAGCGGCTTCGCCTCGCTCAATGACATGGGCGGCGCAACGATTTGCGTGCTCTCGGGCACAACGACCGAACTCAACCTGGCGGATGCCTTCGCCTCCCGCGGCCTGACCTACGATGCGCTGGTCTTCGACCGCTCCGAGGAGACGGCGGCAGCCTACGACCAGGGCCGCTGCGATGGGCTTACCTCGGACAAGTCCCAGCTGGCTGGCCTACGCACGCAGATGTCCGATCCCAGCGCGCACATGATCTTACCGGAGACAATGTCCAAGGAGCCTTTGGGTCCCGTTTGGGCTCATGGCGATCAGCAGTGGGGCGACCTGGTTCGCTGGGTGGTGAACGGCATCATCATCGCCGAGGAGAAGGGCATCACCTCCGCCAACGTAGAGGAGATCGCCGCCGGCACGCCGGAGGATCCCGAAGTGGCCCGCCTGCTCGGCCTGGAAGGCGAGTTTGGCGCTCTGCTCGGCCTGGCCCCCGACTTCATGGTGAACGTGATCCGCGAGGTCGGAAACTATGGTGAGATCTACGAGCGACATCTCGGGCCTGAGGGCACTGACATCCCGCGTGCGGGCTCGTTCAATGCCCTCTACAAGGATGGCGGCCTGCTCTACGCACCGCCGTGGCGTTGATCCGACGCCATTCAATGACACAATAGGGCAAAGTGCAGCCCGGGTAGCATCCGGGCTGCACCCCCTCCCATTGCTGGAGCTCGTCCCAAACGATGGCAACTTCGGCTAAGCCCTCCAGCCTTCAACGCGTCGCCGCCGTCTTCCGCGACGTGCGCGTCTTGCAGGGTATCGCTCAGGTGGTGTTTGTCCTGCTGGTGGTATTGGCCGCTCGCTGGTTGATCGGGAACTTGCTTGAATCCATTGAGACCCGAGGGCTCAGCCTAAGCTTCGAGTTCCTTCGCAGGACCGCAGGCTTCATGATCGGTGAAGGCCTGCCGATGGAGCGCACCAACAGCTTCTTCTACGCCTACATCGTGGGACTGGTCAACAGCCTGCGCGTGATTCTGGTCGGCCTGGTGCTGGCGACGGTTGTGGGCATCATGGCAGGCCTGGCACTGCTTTCCCCTAATTGGCTGCTGCGATCGATCGTTTCGGCGTATGTCGAGATCATGCGCAACACGCCCTTGCTTGTTCAGCTCTTCTTCCTTTATTTCGGCGTCATCTTGCGCCTGCCTTCCCTGCAAGATCGCCTCGTCCTGGGGCCTTTCAACCTGAGCAACCGCGGTTTCTTCTTCCCGCGCCCTGTGCCCCAGCCTGGCTTTTCCTTCTGGCTGGGAAGTCTGATGGCCGGATTGGTTTTGGGAGCCGTGGTCTACCGTATCCTGCTGAAGCGGCGGCTGCTGCACGGTGTGGAGACGCGGCCTGGCTTGTGGGCGGCATTGCTGATCTTCGGGCTGCCCTCCGCCGGCTGGCTGCTGTCGCCCGGCCGCCCGCTGCTGCTTGAAAACCCGGTTCTGATCGGGCTGCGTATGGAAGGCGGCGCCCGCCTCTCCCCGGAGTTCGCGGGCATCTTGCTTGGCCTGGTGCTCTATACAGCCGCGTTCATCGCAGATATCGTCCGCGCCGGCATCCTGGCCGTTCCCAAGGGGCAGACAGAGGCGGCGCGATCGATCGGCTTGACAGGTTTCCAGGTGACGCGTTTCGTCGTGCTTCCACAGGCCATGCGGGTCATCGTCCCCCCGCTCACCAATCAATTCCTGAACCTGGCCAAGAACTCCAGCCTGGCGGTGGGTGTGGGTTATCCCGATCTCTACAACGTCTCATCAACGATCTTCAACCAGTCAGGGCAGGCGGTGCAAGTGATCAGCCTGATGATGGTCACCTACCTGGTCATGAGTCTCTCCATCTCGGTCATCATGAACTTCATCAACGACCGCCTTAAGATCCCGGAGCGCTGAAAGCCATGGAGCGTGAAGTAACCGCTGAAGTGGAGAAGCCGCCCGTCACCGAGCTGGGCGTCATAGGCTGGATTTGGAAGAACCTGTTCGGTTCCTGGCTCAACACGCTGCTTACGCTCATCTCGGGCGCTTTCCTTTTCGTTCTCGGGCGGGCAGTTCTCACGTGGGCCGTGCGGGAGGCCAACTGGAGGGCCGTTACCAACAACCTGCGAGTGCTCGCCTGGGGACGCTACCCTGACGATCAGGCCTGGCGCCTGGGCGCGACTGTCGGCTTTCTGCTTCTGCTGAGTCTCATCACCTGGCTTGTGTGGCGAGGGGGGGAAGAAGCCCGCGCCCGGCGGTACGTTTTGGGGGGTTGGGTGCTCTCGCCGGCTGTCTTGACGGTCCTCATCTATGGCGTCCGCCTGCCGACCCTGAGCACGATCAGCAATAATTTCGGCTACTACCTGTTCCGGCCGGATGTGCTCATCGCACTCGATGAAACTTGGCGGGCGACGATGGGCCTGGCCATAGTAGGCCTGCTGTCCGCCGTTACCCTTTGTCTGACCGCGGCGAGGCGATGGCGAGTGGCAGGGATTGCAGCGATGGCGCTGGCGGCGAGCCTTACGCTGCCTTTGGGCCTGCAAGCCCAGCCCTGGATTCTGGGTCTGACGGCTCCTCTGCTCCTGCGCTTTGCACTGGCCCTGGGGATTGGCTATTGGGCCGGCGCCGCTATCGCGCGAGCCCTGCAGGGCAACGCGCGCGTACTGCAGGCGCTCCCAGCCCTTTGGGCTGTGGTTGTCGTAGTGCTGATTGTGCTGCTCACCAATTTCGAAGTCGGTGTGCCGCGTGTGGATCCCGTGGAGGCGCTCCCGATTGTGCAGCCCAGCATCTGGAGCGGGATCCTGCTCACGCTGGCGCTGGCCACCGTCAGCATCGCGGTCTCGTTCCCGATCGGCATACTGCTGGCCCTCGGACGCCGCAGCACCCTTCCTGTTGTCAAGGGCCTATGCATTCTCACCATTGAAATCATTCGCGGCGTGCCCTTAATCACGATCCTGTTCATGGCGCAAGTCATGCTGCCACTCTTCCTGCCCCTGGAATTCAACGTGGACAGGGTGTTGCGGGCCATGGTCGGCATGACGATTTTCACGGCGGCCTACCTGGCGGAGATCGTGCGCGGCGGCTTGCAGGCCGTAAGGCATGAACAGGTGGAAGCTGCACGGTCGCTAGGCTTGAGCGAGGTGCTTGTGACCGGGCTGATCGTCCTGCCGCAGGCCTTGCGGGCGGTGATCCCGCCCATCATGGGCCAGTTCGTGAGCATCTTCAAGGACACCTCCTTGGTGGCCATCGTGGGCCTGCTGGATCTGCTCGCCGTGGGGCAGAGCGTGATCAAGGCGCGCGAGTACCTGGGAGCAGTCCGCGAAATGTACCTCTTCGCCGGCGTGTTTTACTTTATAGTAAGCTATGGCATGTCCCTCGCCAGCCGGCGGATTGAAAAGCGCCTGGGCGTTGTGGAGTCCTAGGCGAGGAGCGCGCGATGAGTGAACCTATCATCATCTGTCAAGACGTACACAAATGGTTCGGAAGCTTCCACGCTCTGAAGGGCATTTCGATGGAGGTCCAGAAGGGCGAGGTGATCGTGATCTTCGGCCCCTCCGGCTCGGGCAAGTCGACCTTCATCCGCACCCTCAACCGCCTGGAAGAACACCAACGCGGCACGATCATCGTAGATGGTATTGAGCTCACTCATGACACCCGCAACATCCATGCCGTCCGCAGCGAAATCGGCATGGTCTTCCAACAGTTCAACCTTTTTCCCCACCTGACGGTGCTACAGAACATCACGCTCGCGCCGATTTGGGTCCGCAAGTGGCCCAAGGACAAAGCCGAGGAGGTGGCGCTTAAGCTGCTGGAACGCGTGGGCATTCCCGAGCAGGCCCACAAGTATCCCGGCCAGCTCTCAGGCGGCCAGCAGCAACGGGTGGCGATTGCACGAGCGCTGGCGATGCAGCCCAAGATCATGCTCTTCGACGAGCCTACTTCCGCCCTCGACCCAGAAATGATCAAAGAAGTTCTGGACGTGATGATCGAGCTGGCGAAGTCGGGGATGACCATGATCGTAGTTACCCATGAGATGGGCTTCGCCCGCGCCGTCGCGCACCGAATGTACTTTTTTGACGAAGGGCTGGTGGTGGAAAGCGGCACGCCGGATGATATCTTCGGCAACCCGAAGGAAGACCGAACCAAGCTCTTCCTTTCCCAGATCCTGACTCACTAGGCCCGTTGCGTCTGATATGCCCTGGCCGCAAGGGGCGTCCGCCTGTTCGCACCCAATCTGTCGGGCCCGGCCTTCCAATTGGAAGAAAATGTGGGCCCCGCATGCCCTCCTGCCGTGGATGGCTGCGGACAAGCCTGCGCAAACCCTCCATGATTTGAGCCGACGATGGTAGTCCCCACGTCCCGCCGCGCCTTTCTATCGGGCATGCGCGCCCAGCTGCCCTTGCTGCTGGGGGTGGTGCCCTTCGGCGTCATCTTCGGGGCCCTGGCCGTCTCGGAGGGCATTCCGCCCTGGGAAGCCCAAGCGCTTTCGCTATTCGTGTTTGCAGGCAGCGCCCAATTCATCGCCGTCGGCCTGATCGCCGGAGGCACGCCGCCGGCAGTGGTGGTACTCACGATCCTGGTCGTTAATCTGCGCCACTTGCTCTATAGCGCGGCCATGGCTCCCCGCTGGCAGGCACTACCCCGACGCTGGAGAGCAACGCTGGCATGGTTGCTCACCGACGAGGCCTTCGCAGTTGGTTCACTGGAATACGCCCGCAGGACGAGCCATTCGCCGCATGCCTTCTTCCTGGGCACGGGCATGGCGCTCTGGATGGCCTGGCAGGCGAGCACTGCAGCCGGAATTTTTCTCGGGGCGCGCATCCCCGCCTCCTGGGGACTGGAATTCGCCCTGCCGCTGACCTTCCTGGCCATGCTGTTCCCCCTGCTGGAGGACAGATGGCAGGTGGTGGCAGCGGTCGTCGCGGGGGCATTGTCTCCTCTGCTGGCCGAACTGCCCTATGGCCTGGGATTGTTGTTGGCGATCCTGGCCGGCATAGTGGCAGCCATGGGCATTGAGAGCCAGTCCGCACGCAGGAGAGCGACGTGAGCCGTATGGAATTGTGGGCCGTCATTCTGGGCGGGATGCTGGTCACCTACGTCACCCGGCTCTCGATCGTCCTGATCGGCTCTGACCGGCTCCCGGCGCAGCTGCGGGCCGCCCTGCGCTTTGTGCCGCCGGCAGTCCTATCGGCGTTGATCGTTCCTGCGCTTGCGCGCCCGGAGGGCTCGCTGGACTTCTCCTTCGAAAACACAGCGCTCGTAGCAGGCATCCTGGCCGGCCTGGTTGCCTGGAAAACCCGCAACCCATGGCTCACGATCGCCAGCGGGCTGGCGGCGCGCGCTGCTTTGCTGCTCATGCTTTAATCCAGAGTTTGTTTCTAAGGCTGCAACTCGGTGAAGACCTATGCGTGGCCCTGATCCTCAGGCGGCTCGCTGGTCGGCGTTGGAGTGCAGTAGAAACGATGCCATGGGGGCTTGCCGGGTAGGCACTTATGCTTCGTGGGTTCGGGCGTGAAAGTGGGTTTCGGGGTGTTGGTGGGGATGGGAGTGGGCATCGCCGGAGGCGTTGGCGAAGAGCTGGGAAGCGGCGTCGGTGAGGGTGTAGGCATGGGCGTGAATGTCGGAGGGGGAAAGGTCGTGGGAGCCGCCGTGCTGCTAGGTTGGGCCGTGGGACTCCCTATGGCGGTGGGACTGGCATCGGGTTCGGTGGTGGGCGATGTATAGGCGAGGGTTGCAGTCGGCGTCGGTGGCAGCGTGGTGGGCGCCGGCCTCTGAGAGGTATGGGTGGGCGTAGGCGCTTGCTCGGACCACGAACCTCGGCCGGCAAGCTCGGACGTCGGCATCGAGGTGGGCCCGCGAGAGCCAAAGCCCAGCACCTTAATGACCGATACGGCGAGATTGGGCTGCGTGGGCGTGAGGGATACGCCCGGCATGGCCTGGAGCGTGGCCTCCACCGCCGCGGCCACGGCATCCGCGTCAATGTCGTTGCCCATGAGCGAGGCGTTGAGAGCATAGAGGGCGTCGATGGTTGCGCGCAAGGCTGGTTCTGGGCTTGGATCGGTCTCGCCTGAGGGTGCCGTCGCGCCACGCAGCGCCAGGGCGCCGAGCGGAAAGGCCAGAATCAAGAGCAACATGCCCAGATAGGCTGGCCAGCGCCTGGCGAACTGGGATTGGAAGGCCCGGCGTAGCTGGCGAACGCGTCTATCGGCCAGGATCTTCAGGCGGCTTAGCCGCGGAAAGATCGCTGTGGGCTGGTCGCTGAGCAGCCGGTACGTTTCGATCGCACGCTGGAAGTGCCGGTTGAATTCCGCCACACTCTTGTACCGGTCCTTAGGTTTCTTGGCCAGCGCCCGCTCAAGCACCTCCGCAACCTCAACCGGGATGCTGGGGTTGGCTTCACGGAGCGGAGGCAGACTCTCGTTGATCTGCTTGAGCGCCACCGCCAAGGGTGTGTCGCCGTCGAAGGGTAACTTTCCGGCGGCCACGCGGTACATCACGATGCCCAAGGCATACTGATCCGACCGGGCGTCGACTTCTTCTCCTAGGCACTGCTCGGGGGACATAAAAGCCGGCGTGCCGACCAGTGCGGAGCCGGTCA
>CAZQDE010000030.1:0-28848 GCA_964591485.1 uncultured Anaerolineaceae bacterium
GATTCATCGCTGGCAACCCGGCAAGCGCGGCAAGGCTATTCACCCACGATCAATGTCGGCAGAGGTGTACATTCGTGGGCGGCGCAGATAGGCGCTCGTCAGCCCTCAGCAAGCGCTTCACCGATGAGCCGGATGCCCTCTTTCAACTGATCGAGAGATGCGAAGGAGAAAGCCAGGCGGAAGCCTCGGATCCCGGCCTCGGGAGGCGTGCAGAATTGGGCGCCAGGAGCCACCCTCACGCCCCGGACCGCGAAGCGGTCTTGGAGGTTCGCAGTCTCCATGCTCTCCGGTAGGGTGATCCAGAGGAAGAAGCCGCCCTGCGGGCGGGTCCATTCGACTCCGGCGGGCATATGGCGCGCAAGCGCGGCGAGCGCGGTTTCACAACGCGTGCGGTAGATCGAGCGCAGGCGCTGGATGTGGTCCTCCCAGTGGGCCGTCCGGCAATAGGCCGCCACAACGGCGGCGCTGAATGGGTTCGCACCTCCCCCCATTTGAGCAGTGCCGCAGGCTTGTATGCGCTCGATGATCGCTGGAGCCGCGAGCAGCCAGCCCAGCCGGAAGCCTGGCGCCAGAGTCTTCGAGAAACTTCCCAAGCGGATGACGCCTTCACCGCCGGCCAGCGCGAAGTAGCTCGCAGGGGGCTCGGCCCCAAAGGCGATCTCGCGATAGACATCATCCTCCAAGATGATGATTCCATGGCGGCGGGCGATCTTAAGAATAGTCTTCCGGCGAGCCAGGCTGGTCGACCAGCCCGTGGGGTTCTGGAAATTGGGGATGGTATAGAAGAGGCGCGGGCGCTCCCCCTGCGCAGTGAGATCCTGAATGGCGGTCTCGAAGTCGGAGGGCCGGATCCCCTCGGGTGTCATCTTGACGCCATGCAATTTGCAGTGCTGATCACGGAAGATCAGCAGCGAATCCTTATAGGTGGGCGATTCCACGAGGACCGTTTCCCCGGGGGCGAGAAGAAGGCGGGCCACCAGATCCACGCCCTGGGTTGCGCCGGCGATGAGCATGGCCTGATTTCTTGCGAGGTCGAGCCCCTCGCGCTGCCGGTGCCAGAGGCGCAGGAACGCGAGCAACTCCGGATCCCCGCCCTCCGGGCCGTATTCGAGCGGGCGCAAGGGCTCTTCGAGGGCCAGCATGGCCGCCTCGTGCAAGGCCTCGATTGGGAGTGCCTGGCGATCGGGATGGCCGAGGACGAAGGAGATTTCCCCGGGCTGAACGCCCTGCGGCAAAGTTTGGTTGGCATGCATCAATCGCCTCGCTTGATTCGGCGGGGGGTCCTCCCGATAGTTTGCGGGAAAATGCGGTGCAGGGCAAGCCGCGCGCTTGGTATCTTGACCGCATGATCGCTGCGGGTAGGATAGATTTCCCATGCGCGCCGGTGAAACAGAATCTTCGATTTTCCGTTATCCTTGTTGATGGGGTCCCAGCGCATTGTTTCGTTAGGAAGGGGAGACGATGGCCCAGGCGACTGTACTTCTTATCGATGACGAAAAGCCCTACACCAAAGTGATCAAGGACGCCCTCGAGGCGCAAGGCATCCAGGTCATGGTGGCGAACAACGCCATGGAGGCCTTGATGCTTTTCCAGCAGGTGACGCCGGATCTGGTGCTGCTAGACGTGATGATGCCAGAGGTTGACGGACTCAAGCTGCTTCGGTGGCTGCGCGAGCATTCCGAGCGCAAACGCGTGCCTATCCATGTGGTGAGCGCCAAGGCGCAGCCGCAGGATCGGGAAGCCGCCCTGCGCTCCGGCGCCGATGGCTTCACCGCCAAGCCCTTTACGATGGAAGAGCTGCGGAAACTAATCCGCGAATACGTCGCTGTCGAATCCTGATCCAAGTCATATCCCGGCTTCATACTTTGAAGGGGCTGTCCTCTAAGGGCAGCCCTTTCCTTCTTCGCGGAGGGGCTGTCCATACCAACCTCCTCGCTCTCGCTGCCAGGCTATGGCAAAATACCTAAGCCGCTGACGTGAACGGGAGATTCATGCGATGGGCCTCAGCATAGGGATTGTTGGCCTGCCCAATGTGGGCAAGAGCACCACCTTCAACGCGCTTACCAAGGCGCAGAACGCTGAGGTCGCCAGCTACCCCTTCTGCACAATTCAGCCTAATCGTGCCATCGTCCCTGTGCCCGACCCGCGCCTGGAGGCGCTTCAAGCCCAGACCGGGCGCCCGCAGGCGATCCACGCCACGATTGAATTCGTGGATATCGCCGGTCTGGTAGAAGGCGCCAGCCGGGGGGAGGGTTTGGGGAATCAATTCCTGGCGCACATCCGCGAGGTCGATTTGATCGTCCACATCGTGCGCTGCTTCGAGGACCTCAATGTGCCCCATGTCTCGGATACGCTAGACCCCGTGCACGATATCGAGGTGGTGAACTTGGAGTTGGTCCTCGCCGACTTGCAGCAGTTAGATCGCAAGATTGAGCGGCTGGAAGGACAGGCGAAAGGCGATCGCAGGACCTACCAGCCTTTGCTGGATGCTGCCCGCGCGCTGCGCGAGCACCTCGACCGAGGCGCGCCGGCGCGCAACTTCGAAGGCGAGCACCGCGAGGCCTTCCAGGCCCTGAACCGCGAGATGCGATTTCTCACCGCGAAGCCGGTGATCTACGTGGCCAACGTCGATGAGGATGGCCTCGGACAGACGCTGCCCTGTGAAACCGCGGTTCGGGGGATCGCCGAGAGCCTGGGCGCGGACTTCGTCAAGTTATGCGCCAGGCTGGAGGAGGCGCTCATCGATTTGGACGAGCGTGAGCGACGGGAGATGCTGGCGCTCGCGGGAGCAGAGGAGAGCGGCTTGGAGCAGGTCATCCGGCTGGGATATGAACGCCTGGGCCTGATCAGCTTTTTCAGCATGAATGAGAACGAGGTGCGGGCCTGGACCGTGAGGAAAGGGACCCGGGCGCCTGAGGCGGCGGGCGTGATCCACACCGACTTTGAACGCGGCTTCATCAAGGCCGAGGTGGTGTCCTATCCGGTGTTCATGCATCATGGCAGCCTGGCGGCGGTGCGGGCCGCGGGTCAACTGCGCATCGAAGGCAAGGATTACGTCGTCCAGGATGGAGACTTGATCTACTTTCGCCTCAATGTCTGAACGCCGGCCGCTGTCACCCTCACGCCCGGCTTGCCAAGACAGACTGTAGATTCCGCCCTGCGGGCCATCGATGGAATTGGCGTTGGGCGGCCACGCGTCCCAGCAGACAAGGCGCGCCGCGCTGGCTATCTTAAGAAAGATGATCCTCCAGCCAGCGGGCCACATCAGCCATGACGCGCTCGTGTTCAACATCGTTATGCGGTTCGTGGAACCCCGCCGGGTAGGTCAGATACGTCTTGTCCTGCACTCCGGCGTGCTCGAAGAAGCGGCGTGTGTCGGCCGGGGGGACCAATCGGTCTTGCTCGCCTTGCAGCATGAGCAGGGGCACCTTGAAGTTCGGCGCCTGAGACTGCGCCCACTCTGCTGCCTTCATCATCTCGGTCCCCAGCCGGGGTGTGCCCAAATCGTGGACCAGAGGATCCGACTGGTAGGCTTCCACCACCGCGGGGTCGCGTGAGATGGCCGAGCTGTCGAGTTTGGTGGCCATGTTGAGCGCAGGCCACACGGCCGAGAGCAACCGGCTGAGCAGCAAGAGCAGCGGCGAGATCCCGGGCTGGCCGAGCGTAGGTGCCGAGGCGATCACGCCGTGCAGCCCATCCGGGTGATGGAGGGCGTATTCCAGGGCGATCAGACCCCCCATGCTGTGGCCGTAAAGGAAGAGAGGCAGGCCGCTGTGCTCGGCCTCCAGCTGGCCAATGAAAAACCCAGTGTCCTCGCGGTAGTCCTTCCAGGCTCGGATCGCGCCTCGGACGCCCTCCGAGCGGCCATGTCCCCGGAGATCGTATCCGGCCACGATGAAGCCTCGTGGAACCAGCGCCTGGACAACATTCCCATAGCGCCCGCAGTGCTCGCCGAAACCGTGGACCAGAGCCACCACAGCCTTTGCCCCCTGGCCGGGCAGCCAGCGCTGGCGAAAGAGCGTTGTTCCGTCCAACGCCTTGAAGCTATCCGTTCGATGATCCATGTCACGCTTCTCCCCGTGAGTGTTCGGGCCCTGTCTTGATGATTGGACAATGCATAGGCACTCGTCTCCCATCTGAACGCCTGTGATGGCGGAGCATTCTCAGGCCTCGGCTGCTTAAGGCCATGAAAGGCATTCCATGGCATGGGAAGCTCTTCCTTAGGTGTCCTGCTCGGGCAGGCTCTCCATGAGGATTCGAAACGCCATCCTGCAACCTGGATGGAGGCCAGCCGCGTAAACTGCAAGGGATCATGTGACGGCAGCCTTTCGTGATCGTGTCGACGAGGCCTGGACGCACGAGCTTAGCGCCGTCGCCTACCGAACGCAAGCCGCTATCCTGACTCTCAGAGTGATGCCCGGCGCCTGGACCGCCTGGCTCTTGGCAAGGCCCCTGCAACCAGAATCCTGATACAATCAGGGACGCTGGCCGCAGGGTGCGGCCGGCGCAGAATGCGAGATATAAGGAAGCGCCGGATGGCTCCGATACGACATCTCAACCCTGGCATGCCGCTCAACCTCGATTGGGTCATGGGCGCGCATGTGAACCGAAGCGCCGTCGAGCGCCGCGTGGCGTCGCTGCCCAAGCGCCGGTCGATCAAGAAGGATTGGCAGGCTGCCTGGCTCCTGCGGGCCATCACCTGCATCGACCTGACGACACTGGCCGGCGATGACACCCCCGGCAGGGTCCGGCGTCTTTGTGCCAAGGCCCGCCAGCCCGTGCGACCCGATATGCTGGCGCGCCTCGAGCTGGATGGACGCAAGATCACCGTGGCGGCCGTGTGTGTTTACCCCAGCCGTGTGCGGGACGCCGTGGAGGCGCTGGACGGCACCGATATCCCGGTGGCCTCGGTGGCAGCCGGCTTCCCGGACGGACAGACTCCCATGGCCCAGCGGATTGGCGAGATCGAGCAGGCGATCGAGGCCGGTGCGAGCGAGATCGATATCGTCATCACCCGCACCCACGTGCTCACCGGCAACTGGCAGGCGCTCTATGACGAGATACGGCAATTCCGGGAGGCCTGCGGAGATGCCGCCAAGCTCAAGACGATCCTGGCGACCGGTAATCTGGGAACGCTGCAGCAGGTCTACCAGGCCAGCCTGGTGGCGATGATGGCGGGATCGGACTTCATCAAGACTTCGACCGGCAAGGAATCCGTGAATGCCACCCTGGAAGTGGGGCTGGTGATGGTACGCGCCATCCGGGCCTACCAGGCGGCCACCGGCCACAAAGTCGGTTTCAAGCCCGCGGGCGGCATGCGCAGCGCCAAGCAGACGCTTGCCTGGCAGGCGATGATGAAGGAGGAGCTGGGCGTGGAGTGGCTGATGCCGGATCTCTTCCGGATCGGCGCCAGTAGTCTGCTCACCGATCTCGAGCGCCAGCTCTACCACTACATCACGGGTCACTACGCAGCCCGGCATCACATGCCCATGGGCTAGCCCGATGCGTGCGCAGCAGAACCGGAGCGAAGCATGAGCGTCAAAGAGGTCTTTGAGACGATGGATTATGGCCCTGCACCCGAATCGCCCGCCGCCGTGGAGGCTTGGCTGGAGGAGCACAACCGCCGCTTCGGCCTCTTCATCGGCAACCAGTGGCTGACGCCCAAGGATTGCGAATATTACCCCAGCATCAACCCTGCCACTGGTGAGAAACTGGCCGAAACGGTGCAGGCCGGCCAGGCTGAGGTGGATGCCGCCGTGGCGTCCGCTCGGCAGGCGTTCAAAACCTGGAGCAAGACCCCCGGTCATGTGCGGGCACGCTATCTCTACGCCATCGCCCGAAACATTCAAAAACACCATCGTCTCTTGGCGGTTCTCGAATCGATGGATAACGGCAAACCGATCCGGGAATCGCGGGATATCGATGTGCCGCTCCTGGCGCGGCATTTCTACTATCACGCCGGCTGGGCGCAGCTCATGGAGCATGAATTGCGCGACTGGCAGCCGGTTGGCGTGATCGGCCAGATCATCCCCTGGAACTTTCCGCTGCTGATGCTGGCCTGGAAAATCGCGCCGGCAATCGCTCTGGGTAACACGGTAGTTCTCAAGCCGGCTTCCTACACCCGCCTTTCGGCCTTGCTCTTCGCAGAGATCGTGGCCGAAGCCGGGCTGCCACCAGGGGTCATCAACATCCTAACCGGCAGCAGCAAGGCGGGGTCCATGATCGTGACCCACCCCGACGTCGATAAGATCGCCTTTACGGGCTCGACCGAGGTGGGGCGCATCCTGCGGCGGCAGACGGCCGGTTCGGGCAAGAAGCTATCGCTCGAATTGGGCGGCAAGTCGCCTTTCATCGTCTTCGAAGATGCCGACCTGGATGGGGCCATCGAGGGCGTGGTGGACGCCATCTGGTTCAACCAGGGGCAGGTCTGCTGCGCCGGCTCGCGGCTGCTGGTCCAGGAGAGCATCGCCGAGGAATTCCTGCGGCGGTTGAAGGTCCGCATGGGTCACCTGCGCGTGGGCGATCCCCTGGACAAGAGCATCGACATGGGCGCGCTGGTCGATAAGACCCAGTGGGACACCGTCGACAGCTGGGTGAGGACAGGCGCCTCGGAAGGCGGGGCGGTGTTCCAGCCGCAAATCGAGATCCCCGATAAGGGCTTCTTCTACTGTCCCACGCTCATCACCGACCTTCACCCCGCTGCCGAAACGGTGCAGGAGGAGATCTTCGGGCCCGTGCTGGTCTCGCTCACGTTCCGCACGCCTGCGGAGGCGGTCGAGTTGGCGAACAACACCCGGTATGGTCTCGCCGCCAGCGTTTGGAGCGAGAACATTAGCCTGGCGCTGGATGTGGCCAGCAGGGTGAAGGCCGGTTCGGTGTGGGTGAATTGCACCAACCTCTTCGATGCCGCCTCGGGCTTCGGAGGGTATCGCGAGAGCGGTTTCGGGAGGGAGGGTGGCCGGGAGGGCCTGTTCGAATACATGCGTCCGGCCTGGCAGCCTCGCCCGCGTCCAGACTTCACACCCGAGCATGGGGAGCGAGATGAGCAGCCATGGGGTGAGCATATTCCGGCGCGGCCGCTTACGCCCGGCGCCGACGGCAGGCGGACGGATGGTCTGCCCGAGGTCGACCGCACACCGAAGATGTACATCGGAGGCAAGCAGGTGCGCCCGGATGGGCATTACACCCGTGCCGTGCTAGGGCCCAAGGGTGAACTGGTGGGGCAGGTCGGCGATGGCAACCGCAAGGATATCCGCGATGCTGTCGAGGCGGCACACGCGGCGCATTTGGCGAAGCCGGGTTGGGCCATGAGACATGGCCACAACCGCTCGCAAATCCTCTACTTCATCGCCGAGAATTTGGGCGCCCGGGGGGAGGAGTTCGGCGACCGGCTGCGGGCCATGACCGGCTGCAGCCAGAAGGCCGCGCAGCGCGAGGTGCAGGCCTCGGTCGAGCGGCTGTTCACCTATGCCGCCTGGGCCGATAAGTACGGTGGCAGCGTTCAGGAGACGACCTTGCGCGGCATCACCGTGGGTGTACATGAACCCGTGGGCGTGCTGGGCATCGCCTGCCCGGACGAGTTCCCTCTGCTGGCCTTCGTCTCACTCATGGCCCCTGCCATCGCACGCGGCAACACGGTAGTGATGATCCCCAGCGAACGCCATCCTTTGAGCGCCACCGATTTCTACCAGGTGCTGGATACCTCCGATGTCCCGCCGGGGGTGGTCAACATCGTTACTGGGGACCGCGATCATCTCACCAAAACGCTGGTTCAGCACGAGGACGTGGACGGCATTTGGTATTTCGGGGACAGCCGCGGCAGCTACTATGTGGAGTACGAGTCGGCGGCGAACATGAAGCGCACCTGGGTGGGATACGGCATCCCGCGCGACTGGCTCGACCCGGCGCAAGGCGAGGGGCACGAGTTCCTGCATGAAGCCGTCCAGGTGAAGAATATCTGGGTGCCCACAGGCGCCTAAGAAGCCAAACGGGCGGGGTGCAGGCCCCGCCCGTTTTAAGAATCCCCTAAACCTCCAGCCCAAAGACACCGCGCAGTAGCGCGCCGATGCCGAAGCTGAAAGCCGCCACCCCCAGGCTGATGCCCGCCATCTCGAGAAACCGCCGCCGGAAGGGTTGGTCCTTGGCGACGGAGATGTAGTAGCTGAAGGCGGCGATGATGAGGACCGCGGCACCGAGCGTGAGGGCCAGCGAAAGGAAGAGGTTCGAGAGAAGCAGGTAAGGGAGGATCAGCACGGCGACTGTGAAGAGGTAGGCCACGCCGGTGTAGAAAGCCGCCCGCGTAGGGTCCTGTTCGCCTGCTTCGGATTTGGTGGAGAGATATTCGGAGGCCGCCATAGAAAGCGCGGCGGCGATTCCTGTGATCAGGCCGGTGAGGGCGACAAGGGGCCCATTCCTCAGCGCCAGCGTGAGCCCGGCGAGGGCGCCTGTGAGCTCCACCAGGGCATCGCTCAGCCCCAGGACGATCGACCCGGTGTAACGCAGGCTCTCCTCATCCAGTAGGTCGATCAACGCCAACTCGTGCGCGTTCTCGTCTTGTATCAAGCGATCGATGTCCGGCAGAAGCGGCTTGAGCTCGGCGTAGTGGTCTTGCACCTCGGCCTCGTTCCCCTCAAGCAACTTGGCGCTGAAGGTGAAGCCCAGCACTCGACTCAGGAGGTCGTAGTAGATGATTTTCAGGCGGCCTGGCCTGATTTCCTGGCCGGTGAGATTCTCCCAATACTGGTAATGCGCCAGTTCTTCCTTGGCGATCCTGCCCAGGACTTCCCGGTTTTTCGGGCTCTTCTGGCGAGCTGCTATGCGGGAATACACGTGGTGCTCGGTGATCTCGTTGCGCTGGAAATCCAGCATACGGGCTTTAAGCTGTGGATCAAAATCGTTCGTCATGGATGCCCTCGCGTAGATGAAATCTGGACAATAATCCCTCCGAAAGATACCACGAAATGCTGGTCAAAGCCGGCGGAGAGAAGCTTTGCTGCGGCGTGCTGGGCTTGCATCTCCCAGCATTTCAATCAAAATACTAGCAATGGGGTGGCAGTGCCGGCGAGAGGAGATTTCCCGATGGAAGCCAAAAGCGGGCGGCAGAATGTGCTCTGGGGTGTCTTACTGATCTATTTTGGATTGGTGGGGCTGGCAGAACTGTATTTCACACTGAGCGAGTGGACCTGGGCCGGGATTCTGGCTCTGGCAGGCCTCTTCCCGCTCCTGCTCTTCTTGATGGATCGGTCTCAGGTCATCATGCTGTTGCCCACCTACATTTTTTGGGCCGTGGCGGGGCTGATCGCCCTTGCGGCAGGCGGCGTGTTGCGCGATCCGTGGGTGGCGCTGTATGTCTTCGCAGCTATCGCGCTGCCCTTTATCCTGGTCTATGCTCGTGATCCCTCACAATGGTGGGCGCTTATCCCGGCCTATGTCATGATCGTCGTTGGGACGATGGTGGCCTTGACCGACGCCGGGATCATGGGCGATGCCTTCGTCGCCACCTATGTCCTGACCGCGATTGCCTTGCCCTTCATCCTGGTATTCCTGCGAGACCGCGAGCAGTGGTGGGCGTTGATCCCGGCTTATGTCATGATTGCAGTAGGCGCCATGGTGGCGTTGATCGAGATGGGGATCTTCCGAGATTGGATCATCCCGGCCTACGTGATGTTCACGATTGCCATGCCTTTCTTCATGGCCTATCTCTGGAACCGGGAGAACCGCTGGGCGCTGATCCCGGGGTCGATCCTGATGGTCATCGGAGCCTCGATGCTCCTCGCCAGTCCCCTGGCCAAGATCGTCGGACCGGGGCTGCTGATCCTCGCGGGCCTATGGATCCTGCTCGGCCGGGCTGGCTTTCGCCGCGGGGGAGCCGCCTAACCGCCGCGGTTTAGCCGGCGCGCAGGTACGTGGGAGTCACATTAGTTAACCAACTAACCACAAAGTGCGTGTGGTCACCGATTTGCGTGCGCGGAGCGCGGTCGGCTGCAACCGCTTGTTGGGCGGCGGCACGACAGCACCGCTATCCTAACTTCTCCACGATGAGAAGAAAGTTTACATAGGTGGCAGGGAAAGGAGTAACATTTGGAATTATCGCCACAACTTCGCCCTCCAAGCTATTCAGGAATTGCTCCAATCTACCTTGATCTTTTGTCATACTGATGCCGAATCGGTGAACCCTGTATTTCATTTTTGCATCTCCTATTTCTAATTTAGGCAATTTCTGGCTTGTGCCGCCTAACTCGAGATTTGGGAGGATAAGGGGCCATCGGGAAGTCTTTGCGGCGGGACCGAGGCGGTGCGGGGTTAGCGCTCGGTCGGGATCTCGAAGACGCCGCTCTCCCACCACTGGTTATACCAGGTCTCGAAGGCGTCGATCACGGCCTGGTCTTGCCGGTCCCAGGATTTGGATTGCAGAATCCGCAGCACTGTTGGGAATCCGTGGAGCCAGGTACGGATGATCTCCGATTCGGCGTAGCTCAGGGTGTTCTTGAACATGAGGCGGCGGAGTCTCCACCACATTTCGTGATCGTCCATAGCTGTCCCTCGCTCCCTGGCTCGGCGTTGTCGCATCTTCCATCTTACAACACTTTCAGAGCGATGCTGGCAAGAGCTTGCATCTCGCCTGCATTCTATGGTGAAGGAGATTTGCCAGAGGGAATTTGACAAGTTTGCATTTATCCATCCATTTGTGATGGAATCGCTCCTGGGCGATTACACCTGCCGCCAAAGGACCTTTCGCCACCCCAGCCCACTTGACAGCCAAGGGGGCTGTTCGGCATCGCTCCGCGCGATCCAAGCGCAGGCCAGCGGCGCCGGCATCCATAGCCATCAGGTGACATGGAAGAAGACCCAGCCTATCTTAGCGTCCAGGGTCTCCATCTCAGCTTCGGAGGCACACAGGCACTCTTGGTCGTCTCCTTCGAAGTGGGCGTGGGGGAGATTCTGGCCATCGTCGGGCCGAACGGCGCCGGGAAGGCCTCCCTGTTGAATTGCCTAAATGGCTTCTATCGGCCTTCGCAAGGTCGCATCCTCTTCGAAGGGGATGACGTGACACGGCTTCCCACACATAAAATCGCTCGGCTCGGAATTGCCCAAACCTTCCAGGACATCGCCCTCTATACTAGCCTGATCACGCTAGATAACCTGATGGCGGCCCGCAATATCCATATGCGGGCCGGTTTCTTCCATTGCATGGTCTAGTGGGGAGTGGCGCATCGCGAGGATATCCAGCATAGGGCGAGGGTGGAAGAGATCATCGATTTCTTCGAGATCCAGCACATACAGAAATCGATTGTTGGCTCTCTGCCCTATGGACTCAGGAAACCGGTGGAACTGGGCAGAGCCCTGGCGCTCGAGCCCCGGCTGCTTCTCTTGGACGAACCGATGACGGGCATGAATCAGCAAGAGAAGGAGGATATGGCCCGCTTCATCCTCGATATCCACGAGCTCCAGGGATGTACAGTGCTTCTGATTGAACAGGATATGCGCCTAGCGCTGGCTGTGGAGCATGCCATTGCGACACTGCCGCGAGTAGCGGGGGTGTGTGTGATCGGTGTGCCGGACGAGACCTGGGGAGAGGCGGTAAAGGCCGTGGTTGAGCCCAAGCTGGGTGTGGAACTTACGCGAAAGGCCGTGATCAAGGCAGTCACGCAACGAATCGCGCGCTACAAGAAGCCGCGCTTGGTCGAATTCGTAGAAGCGCTCCCACGCACTCCCGAGGGGGAGATCGACCATCAGGCGGTGATCGAAGCCTATGGGAAGGCCGGAACGCCGGCCTGAACCCTACTCGCCGCTCCGCAGCCGGCTCCCCAGAAGGGGGAGACGTGCCAGGCTCCGCAGGGCCAATTTGCGGGCCATCACCAGCCAGGCCAACGTCGCGACAGACAGCGGACGGAATGCGCGCCGCAGCGCCGGGGCACGGAGCCGGCCGGCTGAGATGGGAACGGGTTCCAGCCGCGGCGCAATCTTGACCACGGCGGAGGCCCAGGTGAGACCGGCGCCGAATGCGATGAGGGCCAACGTGTCGCCAACCTTGGCCCGGCCTTGCTCCAGCGCCTCGCAGAGGGCAATCGGCACCGACGCGGCCGAAGTATTTCCATAGTGTTCGATATTCATGAAAACTTTTTCCTCCGGCAGGCCGACATCGCGCGCCGCCTTATCGATGATGCGTTTGTTGGCCTGATGCGGGATGAAGAGATCGATATCGTCCTTGGTAAGCCCGGCTTCCTGGATGGCCTGCCGCAGGGCCTTGCCGAGGATGCGTGTGGCGAAGCGGAAGACCTGATTGCCGTTCATGCGGATGTAGTGCAGACGGTTATCCAAGGTCTCCTGGCTGGGAGGCATGGCGGCGCCGCCGGCCGGCATAATCAAGTGCTGAGCGCCGGAGCCGTCCGATCCCAATACATAGGAGAGCACGCCGGACGGCTGGTTGCTCACTTGCAGCAAGACCGCGCCGGCCCCATCCCCAAAGAGCACACAAGTGGAACGGTCTTCCCAGTCGGTGAAGCGGCTGAGGAGTTCGACGCCGACGACGAGAACGTTGTCGCAAGAACCGTTGGCAATGAATTGCTGGGCTGTCGCCAGGGCGTAAATGAAGCCTGTACAACCGTTTACCAAGGTGAAAGCGCCCACACCTTTGGCGCCGAGGGCATGCTGCACTTGCGATGAGACGGGCGGCGTGAGGTAATCCGGGGAGGAGGTGGCGACGATGATCAGGCCCAGATCTCGAGGGTGGACCCTGGCCATCTCCAGCGCCTGGCGGGCGGCTGCGACGGCCATATCGGAGGTATTTTCCCCCGGGGCGACGACGTGGCGTTCGCGGATGCCCGTGCGGGCCCGGATCCACTCATCGCTGGTGTCCACCATGCGCTCCAGTTCGGCATTAGTGATCACCCGCGAGGGGACGTACTTCCCCCAACCCACAATATTTCCATAACGTTGGGACATGTCTTCTCCTTTGGCAACCCCCATTGTCCCACATTTTCAGCCGCTATTGCCTGTATTGCTTCTACTTGATTGTCGAGCCTGCACCGCAGGCCAGGCAGGTGCGCCCGGCCGAGATTCCGGATATGCTTGCCCGGGCCAAATGCTGACAGCCAGGGAGGTGAGCGCATATGCATGGCAGGAAATATTGGCTGGCCTTGGCGGGGGGAATCGCCTGGGCGGTCGCACTCGCGGGGTTGCTGGCCCCGCGGAAGGGCCTGGAGATCACCTACCTCGCCGGATCAGACCCGCCGACGGCGATCTTCCGAAAGATCCCTTCAGGGAACATAGAGAGACCCCTCATCCTGGTCGCACATGGCTTCGCCAGTTCGGAACGCATGATGCGCGGTTTTGCGTTGACACTGGCGCATGCGGGGTATGACGTGGCCGCCTGGGATTCGAAAGGGCATGGCCGCAACCCCCATCCCTTCCCCGCGGAGGTTCGCTACGCCGGGCTGCTGAACGATGCTGAGGCGGCGCTGGCACAGGCGCAGGCTTTCCTCGGCGGGGGCCGAAGCCAAGTGGCCATCCTGGGCCATTCGATGGGCAGCGGAGTGGCACTCGATTTCGGCAAGCAACACCCGGAGACCGCAGCGACAATCGCGGTCTCGCCGGTATGGCGGGAAGTTAGCCCGAAGAATCCCCCGAATCTGCTCCTGCTCGCCGGAGCGCGGGAGCCTCGCTTTATTGGGACTGCGGGGGCTCTCCTGGCCGACGCGGGTGGGGAAGGCGGCAGCCCCCAAGAGGGGACAGCCCGCTCCCTGCGGGTCATCCCGGGGGTGGAACATATCGCCATCCTGTTCAGCCCTCGGGCTCACGCGGAGGCGCGTGCGTGGCTGGACGGGGTCTTCGGCCGGCAACCCGGCGCACTCGATTTTCACGACCGGCGGCCCATGTGGTTCGGGCTGGGGATCGTAGGCGCGCTGCTCATCGGGTGGGGCCTGTTGCCTGGGGAAGCGGGGTTCGTCGCCCCGAAGTCACGAATCCCCGGAGGGGTAGCGTGGCTGGCGCCTGGCGTGGGGGCGGTGGCGGCCACGGGCCTGATGAGCTTGGCGCAAGTGGCTGGGGTGGAGTGGAGCCGGACCCTCGGGCTCTTGGTCGGGGGCTTTCAGATGGCCTGGTTTGGGCTGGCGGGCTTGCTCAGTTTAGCGCTGCTGGGGTTCCGCCTGCCAGCGGCTCGGGCGAGGGGGCTGGCTTTGGGTTTGGCCGGGGCTGGCGTGCTCTGGCTCGGAGTTGGCGTCACTGCCGATCACATCTGGGCGCCTTCCTGGCCCATCCTGGGCCGAGCCCTCCGCTTTGGCGCGGGGGCGGCCCTGTGCTTTCCCTGGTTCTTGGCCGTGGGCATGACGTTGCGGCGCCGACCAGGCGCCTATCGGATCCTCGGATGGGTCTACCACGCGGGTGTGCTTGTGGGCTGCACCCTGCTCTCTATCCGTCTCATTCCGGGCTTAGGTGTGCTGGCGCTGGCGCTCCCCATGATGCCTCTCATGATCGCGTTGCTCGAGCTGGCATCGGCGCGCTGGGGGGACCCCTGGAGCTATGCCGTGGCCGGATCCCTGTTCATTGCCTGGGCGCTGTCGGCAACCTTCCCGATCGTATGACCTACCCGGCAGGGTGCCCGCTTGCAACATATCTCGAGTGGCGGCTGCAGAAAGAGTGAGGGGGCTCGAGCCGTGTCGCCACGTGGAGCGTCAGATGTGAAACGGCGGGGGTGCAGCAAAGCCAACGAAGCGTAAGCGAGCTCCAGGGATGGCTACCGGGCAGGGGAGTGAGACTTTTTCCTTCCGGGATCAAGACTCAAAGCCAATGCATGGTCCCCGGCTTTGATGTTGAAGGCCGGGGCTTGAGATGCCGTTTGCGGCCCCATCAAGGGGGCAACAAGGCCCTCCGTGTGTTGCAATTCGAACAAATCTATTGTAATATTCAAACAGGTTCAAACACGCGCATACGAAGAGTTCGATGAATCTCGCCGAACGCCAAAGCAAGATTGTGGAGATGGTGATGGATCAGGGTGCCGTCACGATCGCTGATATCTGCCAGGCGTTCGGCGTTTCAGATATGACGGCCCGGCGGGATTTGAATGAGTTGGACCGGCGGGGATTGCTGCGCAGGGTGCATGGGGGTGCGGTGGCGAACTTTGGCCGGAGCTATGAGCCGCCCTTCACGACGCGTGCCACAAAGCAGCAGGAGGCCAAGGTCCTAATCGGCCGGCGGGCGGCGGAGCTGATCTACGATGGCGACAGCGTGGCGCTTGACGTGGGCACGACCACCTTGGAGATCGTGCCCGGCCTGGTGGGCAAGAAGAACCTAACGATAGTCACATCCTGCCTGCAGATTGCGAACCGGGTAGTGGACCTGCTCTCACTGGAGGTGGATGCGCGGCTGATCCTGGCGGGCGGAATCGTGCGGCCGCGCGAGCTCTCGTTGATCGGCGCGCTGGCTGAGAACACCTATCGTGACCTGCATGTGGATAAGGCTTTCCTGGGCATTGGAGGCATCAGCCTGGAGGATGGCCTTACGGAGTACAACTTCGAGGATGCCCAGATCAAGAAGATTCTGATCGCGAGCGCGAAGGAGACGATCGTCGTTGCGGATGGGAGCAAGTTTGGGGTGACCACATTCGCGGGTGTGGCGCCCCTGGAGACGGTCGACATGGTGGTGACAGATCCCTCCGCACCGGATGCTATGCTGGATAGGATACGCCGGATAGGCGTAGAGGTGATTGTCGCGGGCGAGAATCACAACACCAATGCAGCCGTGATGGGAGGGGATGGCCGATGAAGATCAAATTGCAGCCAAAGTCTCGGGAGGAGTGCCGAATCAGCCCCGAAAATACGGAAACCTATATGCAGTTTCGGACGGCGATCCCAAAGCCATCAAGAGAGGAGGCTCATCTAAGGCACATTCTGCGATTCTATATGACCCGAGCGATGCAGAAGCAGGGGTACGAGGAGATCTATATCCTTCCTGAGGTCGAGATCGATGGTCAATCGATGCGGATTGATGTGGTCGCTCGCTCGGACAGCGGCTATGCGCTCTCAATCTGCGAGCCCGAGTCTGTCACGGCAGAAACCGAAGAAATGCTTGAGCTTCTAACGCAGGTTGATGATGCCAAGATCATCGTGGTGCATTCTCAATATGGGAATGCCGGAAACGTCCAGGAAAAATTCGGACCTGCTTTGGAATCCAGGCGGCTGAGAGTCCTAGCGGTTGTTCCGCCTCCATTCGACGATGTCTATGAGTATGACATCTGGATGTTTGAGACCACTTTCCGAGATCTCTTTGAGGCTGGATAGATGATGGCACACCCTGATCCGAAGGCAAGGATGAAGACGATTATCGTCTCATGCGGTACTGCAATTGCGACGTCAACGCACGTGGCCTTGAAAGTGAAAGAGCTACTTCGCGAGCGCGGCATCGAGGTCCACACAATTCAGTGCAGAGTGCCCGAGGTGCCGGCCTTGGCTGAGGATGCGGACCTGGTTCTTACGACGGCACAGGTTCCCTATGATCTTTCGATACCCGTCGTGGATGGGCTTCCCTTTCTCACAGGGATGGGACTGGAGGAGGTGATAGATAGAATCGAATCCATCTTAAAGGGCCAATAGACTCGCTTTCTTCGGATCAAGATTTGATGAGGAGGATCTTGCAATGGATGTCATCAAGGCGATTTTCGATTTTCTAACCGGCCTCGGTTCCCCCGTTATGTTGCCCATTGTCATCTTCATTCTCGGGGTCATCCTTGGCCAGAAGGTGAGCCGCGCCTTCATCTCATCCCTCACGGTTGGCGTAGGCTTCATCGGTCTCGGCTTGGTCATCACGCTGCTCTTCGACGCGCTGGGGCCGGCAACGGATGCCCTTGTCCAGGCGACGGGTCTCCAGCTTAATTCGCTCGATGTGGGATGGGGCGTGGCGGCTGCGATTGCTTTCGGGACTTCCGTGGGCGCACTGGTCTTCGTGGTCGCGTTTGGCGTTAATATCATAATGTTGCTTCTCAATTGGACCAAGACGCTGAACGTTGACATGTGGAACTTCTGGCACTACGCATTCACGGGGTCGCTCGTCTATCTCGTGACCGGAAACAATCTGTTGCTCGGCTTGATCGCGGCTGCAATCCATGCCATCGTCGCGCTGCTCATCGCAGACTGGACTGCTGAGGATGTCCAAACCTTCTTCAAGATCCCGGGCGTCTCCATCCCACAGGGTTGGGCGATCACGAGTGTGCCGGTGATCAAGCTGCTCAACTGGATCGTTGATAAGATCCCCGGGCTGCGCGAGATCCACTGGGACTCAGAGACCCTGCAGAAGCGGCTGGGCGTTTTTGGCCAGCCAATCATCATGGGTGCGATTCTAGGGGTGTTGTTTGGCGTGCTCGCCTATGGCATCAGCCCGGGCGAGATGGGATTCAAGGATGTGCTGGGCAAGATCTTGATGCTGGGCGTGCAGATGGCCGCCGTGATGCTCCTGATCCCGCGCATCATCGCCATCTTTATGGAAGGCCTAACACCTCTATCGGAGGCCGCGCGTGCATTCATGCAAAAGCGCTTCGAGGGCCGTGAATTCCACGTGGGGCTCGACTCGGCGATCCTGATCGGTCACCCGATTACGATCGCGGCAGGCATTCTGCTTATTCCCATCACGCTTCTTCTGGCTGCCATCCTGCCCGGGAACAGCACCTTGCCTGCAGCGGATCTGGCCGCCACTGCGTTCTTTGTCGCCATGGTCCCGCCGCTGACACGCGGAAATCTCTTCCGATCGATCCTGTATGGTACGATCATCATGACAATGGTGCTTTACATCTCAAGCGCCTTCGCCCCTCTTCTCACACAAATTGCCGCGGATATCGGATACGCGATTCCGGAGGGTGCGGTTCAAATCACGGGTCTGTCGGGAGGCAATTGGATCGCCTGGGTGCTGACTACGATCAGCAAGGCGATCTTTGGCGGCTAAAGCCCGATGCTTCGAGGAGGGGCTCAGCCCCTTCTCGAAGCTCTCTTCTTGATGGTGGATCATGCCGGAAGTGAATATGGAACTTCTTGAGAGGCTGTGCGCCATCCCGGCGGTCTCAGGCCGCGAAGACGAGATGGTTGCATTCCTCAGGGACTACGCTGGCCCGCTTGCAGATGAGGTCCAGGTAGACAATCTCGGCAACGTCACGGCCTTGCTTCGAGGCGCCCGATATCCAGACACTCGCCTCATGCTTCAGGCACATATGGATGAGCTGGGCCTCATAGTGCGGGACATTACGGAGGATGGATTCGTACGCATCGAGCGGGTTGGAGGAGTCCCTGAGAAAAGCCTCTTGGCGCAGCGGGTCGAGATCATAACTGATGAAGGTGATCGAATTCCCGGGTATATCGGGGCCAAATCTCACCATGTAACCGGCCCGGATGAGAAGAGACAGGTGCCCTCCATCCACGAGATGTTCATTGACATTGGCGTGACCTCGCGAGACGCAGTTGAACAGCTCGGAATCCAGGTGGGGGATCCTGTTGCATACTCCCCCAATTTCCATCGCTTCGGCGATGGGATGATCTGCTCGAAAGCGCTGGATAACCGCGTCGGTATCTATATCCTGCTTGAAATCCTGGGCAGCCTACATCAGGACAGACCCGCGAGCACGGTCGCCTTCGCTTTCACGGTCCTGGAGGAATTCAGCATTCGGGGGTCGTTGCCAGCGGTTCGGCGGATCGATCCAAGCGCCATTCTTTCCATTGACATAACCATCGCGACGGATACACCTGCGGAGGAGCGCATGCATCCGGTATGCCTCCGCCACGGCCCGGCCATCAAAATGATGGATTTCCACGGACGCGGAACTCTGGGGGGCATGTTCTCATCGCCGAAGCTCAGGCGGTATGTTGAATCGCTTGCTAGGGAAGAAGATATTCCTCTGCAACGTGAGGTTATCGTGGGCGTGATCACCGACCCGGCATTCCAGTTGTACGTGGGTGAACGTGGCTATGTGATTGCCGGCATCTCCATCCCGCAGCGCTATAGCCATGCCTCGATCCAGATGTGCCATGAGCGCGATATTGGGCATGCCGTGAAGCTTCTCGAGAAGGCTGCGCGCAAATTCGGACCTCAGCTAGACCTTGCGCGAGGCTAGTTGATGTCTCTCTATGAGGTGATATATGGATTGGATACGGAGTTTGTTCGGCGTCGACAAGCCGATCATAGGTATGTGTCATCTGAGGGCGCTGCCTGGGGACCCAGGATATGATGCCGATAAAGGGCTCGATTGGGTCTATGATCAGGCGGCCGCAGATCTAGAAGCGCTCCAATCTGGGGGCGTAGACGCGGTGCTCTTCTCCAACGAATTCAGTCGCCCGTACCTTACTGAAGTTGAGCCGGTCACAGTGGCATGTATGGCAAGCCTCATCGCAAGGCTGAAGCCCGCAATCAAGATCCCTTTCGGGGTCGACGTTTTGTGGGATGCCAAGGCAGCCCTCGACTTGGCGATCGCAACCGGGGCTCAATTCGTCCGGGAGGTCTTCACCGGAGTGTACGGAAGCGATTTTGGTCTTTGGAACACCCACTGTGGTGAAGTTATCCGTCACCAACACAGAATTGGCGCAGAGAATGTGCGTCTCTTCTTCAATATCGTGCCGGAAGCGGCCGCGTATTTGGGCGATCGCAGCATCGCCGATATCGCCTATTCCACGGTGTTCAATACGCTCCCGGATGCCCTTTGCGTATCCGGGATTACGGCGGGAAGGCGCGTGTCCTCGGACACGCTGAGAATCGTGAAGGAAATCGTTCCTGAAGTGCCTGTATTCGCCAATACGGGCGTCAATCTCGAGAATATCACCGAGCAGCTCGATATCGCGGATGGGGCTGTGGTAGGCACGGCCTTCAAGAAAGATCGTGTGACCTGGAATCCGGTTGAGCGAGACCGTGTTCAAGAGCTGATGACCATCGTCCGTTCGCTGCGTGGAGAGTGAAATCTTCGTGGCTGTCCGTATTGCACCATCCCTTGCCTCGGCGCCGTTTGACCGGCTAGGGGAATCTGTCAAGGCACTCAAGAAAGCCGGAGCGAGCTATGTCCACTTCGATCTCGAAGATGGGGTCTTCGTTCCGATGCTCTCGATGGGCATCAAGCCCATCGAAGATCTGAGGCCTTTGACCGATCTTCCATTTGATGTGCACCTCATGATGGTTAACCCAGAATGGCTGCTGCCCGATCTGATCCGGATTGGAGCGGACCGAATATCAGTCCATATTGAGGCCTGTGAGTACCCACGAAGAGTGTTGGGGAAGATCACCTCGCTGGGCGCCGAAGCAGGCATTGCGCTGAACCCGAAGACCCCCCTGCCTGACCTCGAAATGCTGTACCCCTACTTGCGCTTCGTGACTCTCCTGTCAACCGAACCCGAGGAGGTGGATCCTCCTTTCTTGCCCAGCGTGCTATCGAAGCTCGAAGCCGGGAAGGCCAAGTACAAGTCGTCCGCACTCGAGTGGATTGTGGACGGCGGCATCGACAAGGACAATATTGGTGAGGTCGTGGCCGCCGGCGCGGACATCGTGGTGGTGGGACGGGCCGTATTCCGGGGAGGCTTGCTGCATGAGAATATGGCCGCGCTCATAGCCGCTGCCGGGTAGGTCGCTAGATGCAACTTCTTCTTAATGACCTTCTTCGAGAGGAGCACATCGCCACGGATCTTCAAGTCGAAAACGCGGAACAAGCCATCCGCAGACTCAGCCGACTTCTCGAAGAGACTAGGCAAGTCGAGCCTGCCTTTGCCGACGAGGTCTGCAAGCGGGAGAGGGTTTTTCCGACAGGATTGCCCACGGAGCCCTTTCCGGTGGCTATCCCGCATGCAGATCCCGACTATGTAAGGCAATCCGGGCTGGCGATCGGCGTTCTCGCCCGACCGGTTACTTTCCATCAAATGGGCGCCGATGCATCCAAGCAGCTTGCGGTCCGGCTTGTGTTTCTATTGGCTATACATGAAGCCGAGAAACAGGTAACGCTGCTTCGTGAATTGGTGAGCGTTCTTCAAAACCCTTCCTTGCTGAAGGCGCTTGTGGATACCAGGTCCCCAAAGCAAGCACTCCAGGAACTGTCGAACCATCTTGCGTCTTCCTGATCTCGGAGGCGCGACATGCCTGCGCTCTCGCGCGATCCCTCCCGGCGCAAGACGGCCACGCGCCAGATAAGGGTGTCCCGCTAGAAGTGACGTTCCAGGTCATCGAGAATATCCTGAGCCTGGCGGGCGCTTGCCGAAAATCACACTTCGCGCTATCCATTGGAGGCCGATCCCCCGGCCCGAAATCCGGGATCCGCAGCCTCGGAGAGACCGATTTCCAAGGAGCCCCCCATGAAGACGCCGATTGAATCCGCTTTGAGCCATGTCCCCGCCGCCTTCGAGCGCTTGTTCGAAGATCTGGGCGCCTTGGTGGCCATCCCCTCCGTCTCGGGCGTGGAGGCGCACGCCGAGGATTGCCGCCGGGCGGCGGCCTGGATCAAGGCGCGCCTCGCTGAGCTGCCCGGAGCCGCCGTGCAGATCTTCGAGACGGTCAAGAACCCGATCGTCTATGCCCGCGTGGCTTCGGCGCAGGCCGAAGCGCCCACATTGCTCATCTATGCTCATTACGATGTCCAAACCGCCGAACCACTGGGCGACTGGGCTCACAACCCATTCGAAGCCCAGCGAGAGGGGGATCTGCTCTTTGGACGCGGGACCTCCGATATGAAAGGCCCCTTCCTGGCGACTGTGGCGGCCTTGGAAGCCATCGCCGCGTCCGGGCCGATCCCGATCAATATTCTCTACCTGGTGGAGGGAGATGAGGAATCGGATCCCGAGCCCCTGCGGGGATTCTTGGAGGAGCACGGCGACTTGCTTGAGTGTGACGCATGCCTGAATGTGGATGCCGGCATGCTAGGCCCAGACCTGCCGACGATCGTCTATGGCCTGCGGGGCTCCTCGAACTGCACCGTGCGCGTCTTTGGCCCCTCACACGACCTCCATGACGGCATGTATGGCGGCGTTGTGGAAAACCCCATCCACGTGCTGGCGCGGGTGATTGCCGGACTGCAGGATGACCGGGGCCGCATCGCCATTCCAGGCTTCTATGAGCGGGTGAGACCCATCGAGAGAGATGAGCATCAGGCCTTCTCGCGGCACCCCCACGACGAGGCTTTCTTCCTGGCGGCAAGCGGGGCGCCGGCGCTCAGGGCCGAGGAGGGATTATTGCCCGTGGAACGCGTCGGGGCACGGCCCTCGATGAATGTGCGCTGGTTCGAGGGCGGCGCCAAGAAGAACGCCATCCCCTCCCAGGCGGCGGCGCGCATCAGCTTCCGCCTGGTCCCCGATCAAGACCCCGCCGAGATTCATGAGCTCTTCCTCGAGCACTTGCGAGAGGTGATGCCCCCGACCGTCACCTGGACTACCGAGAAGTTCATCGGCTCGCGCGGGGCCCTCGTGCGCCGAGACTCGGCTGCCGTGCGTGCGCTGGCGGAGGCGCTGCGCGCTGTCTGGGACCGGGAGCCGATCTTCGACCGCATCGGAGGCGGCATTCCAGTCGTGGGGATGCTGCAGGAAGCCCTGGGTGTGGACTCAGTGCTCACCGGCTTCAGCCTGCCGGAGGACAACATTCACGGGCCGGATGAACATGTCCACCTTCCGACGCTGCGGCGCGGCCTGGAGGCGCTGGTGCGGTTCTTCCTGGCGTATGCGAAGGAAGGCTAGCCTGGCGCCGTCGCGTGCTGACGGGTCATCTCTGGATCGCTCTCACTGAAGGGATAAAGCCGGGAGCGCCCCTGCCGGGGGGTTCGGTGAGGGCTGCTTGGGCTCCCCTCTGTGCAGGCTACGGAGATTCCTCTTGCTCGAGCGTCGCAAGGTATTGCTCAATCGCCTGACCGAGCTCGGCGGGCTTGAAACCAAAGGGGCCTAGCCCGCCGGCGTAAACCACACGGCCATCCAGTCCGATCAAGTAAAGACGCGTGGGCTTGGCAGCGTAGGCGCGGCTCACGCGGTCATCCATCTCGTCTACATAGGTGCGAACGCCGTATTGCAGAATGGTCTCGCATTGCGCTGCGACCGCCCTCCGCTCATGCAAGGACTTCGGATCTTCGATATCCGTCAAGGCCTTGGAGCGAAGCAGGCGCAAGACGAGACCAGGGAGGCCGCTGCCAAGCCACCACCCATCGCGTGGGTGGGCTTCTCGAATATAGATCATGAGGAATTGAACTTCGTCATGATAGCGCTGGAAGAGATCCCGGAGGCTCACGGTCCCCGATACGAAGGGTGGTCAGGTGAAGCTTCCGAAGATCAGGGCCACGGGCTTCTTGCCCCGGAAGTCGGAGAGCCGCACAGAGACCTTGCCCTCGACATCCCAGAGCTCGAAGTCCGGGGCGGGCTCACCCTTCTTTGGGGCGAGCGCATCCCACTTTCTTTGCCAATTCCGTTCTGCCCGTCGGTAGCGCCAGGTTTGTCTCAACGAGAACATCCTTGTCAGCATCCAAGTCCGCCAGGAGTCTGATCCCCGGCAAGGGTGGGGGGCAAGACCGATCGCCGAAAGCCGATCGCACCGAAGTCCTGGTCTCTCAAGGACGCGTGCTCATGCGTCTCACCCTGCTGGGCCAGAGCTTTGACCTGAGCCCGTGGTGGAGCATGCGATTGCCGAAGCCCATGGTTTCGCCTCGCGAACTGCCCCCCTCGGCCTTCTCTTTACCCTCAAAGGCCTTTCGATCCTGCGCATAATACCGGGAATCGCAGGACTTTCATGATCCTCGGCCTCGGCGGCTACGCAGCCCCGATCGCCTCGACCACCTCGAACTGGCTGTTGTAGAGCTCGGCGTAGAAGCCGCTTCGCGCCAGCAACTTGTCGTGCGTCCCCTGTTCCACAATATTGCCATCCCGAATCACCAGGATCAGGTCGGCATCGCGGATGGTGGAGAGGCGGTGCGCGATCACGAAGCTGGTGCGCCCCTCCATCAGTTTGCCCATGGCCTCCTGGATCAGCAGCTCCGTGTGGGTATCCACGGAACTTGTCGCCTCGTCCAGGATCAGCATGGGCGGATCGGACAGGATGGCACGCGCGATGGTCAGCAACTGCTTCTGTCCCTGAGATATGTTCGTCACTTCCTCATTCAGCTCGAAACGATAGCCTTCAGGCAGTGTGCGAATGAAGTAATCCACATGTGCGGCCTTGGCCGCAGCGATCACCTCTTCGTCGGTCGCGCTGGGGCGGCCGTAGCGGATGTTCTCCATGACGGTGCCATTGAACAGCCATGTATCCTGCAGCACCATGCCAAAGAGCCGGCGCAGATCACCGCGGGTGAATTCTCGGATGTCGTGCCCGTCGATAAGGATCTGACCCTGATCCACATCGTAGAAGCGCATCAGTAGCTTCACCATGGTGGTCTTGCCGGCGCCGGTGGGTCCGACGATGGCCACTCTTTGCCCGGGCTCGATCCGCGCCGAGAACCCCTTGATCACCGGCTTGCCCGGCTCGTAGCTGAAGATGACGTCGCGAAATTCAACTCGCCCTTCGATCTTCTCCACCTTGACAGGACTGGCGATGTCTGGCGGCTCCTCCTCCGATGCCAACATTTCGAAAACGCGCTCGGCGGCGGCGACGGTGCTCTGCAGCACGTTGGAAGCGCTCGCCAATTGGGTGATCGGCCGCGTGAAAGAGCGGACGTACTGGATGAAGGCTTGGATATCCCCCACCGTGATCATTCGCCGGATCGCCAACCAGCCGCCCAGGATGACGACTGCCACGTATCCCAGGTTGCCGATCAGGCCCATCACCGGCATCATGACGCTGGAGAAGAATTGCGCCTTCCAGGCCGCGCCATACAGCGTGTTGTTGTAGCCGTCGAACCGGCGGATGCTCTTCTCCTCGCCGTTGAAGGCCTTGACGATCACATGCCCGCCGAAGGTCTCCTCCACATGGCTGTTCACGTGGCCCAGATAATCCTGTTGCTGGCGGAAGAATTTCTGCGATTGACGGATGATGATCATCACAATGGTCATCGCCAGGGGGACGATGAGCAGCGCGACCAGGGTCATTTGCCAGGAAATGGAGATCATCATGACAAGCACGCCGACCACGGTCACCAGCGAGGAGATGATCTGTGTCAGGCTCTGATTCAGGGTGCGACTGACAGTATCAACGTCGTTGGTAAGCAGAGAGAGAACCTCTCCATGTGGCGTTCCGTCGAAATAGCGGAACGGCATGCGGTTGATCTTCTCCATGATCTGCCGCCGCAGTTGATAGGTGACCTGGATGGCGACATCGGTCATCAGCCAGCCCTGGAGGTAGCTGAGCGCCGCCGAGAGCAGGTACAACCCTAATGCGGTGAGCAGGATGCGGGCGATCGTGTCGAAGGGGACACTGCCCGTGCCGGCCAGTTGCGCCAGTACGCCATTGAACAGCTCGGTTGTGGCATTGCCCAGGATCTTGGGCCCGACGATGGCGAAGGCAGTGGAGCCGATGGCCAGCACGAAGACCACAATGATCTTGATCCTGTGAGGGCCGAGATAGGCTGCAAGCTTACGCAGGGTGCCCTTGAAATCACGCGGCTTCTCGACCGGGCCCATCCCCATGTGGGCTCCTGGGCCGCGCCGGCCCATGCCAGGCCTCCCAAGCGCTGGGGGGCGCCTGTCGGCTTTTTGCGGGGATGTCATACCAGCGCCTCCTGCTTCAGCTGGGAAAGTGCAATCTCGCGATATACCTCACAAGTCCGCATCAGTTCCGTGTGGGGCCCTTGCCCAATGAGATGGCCTTGATCGAATACCAGGATCTGATCGGCGTTCTTGATGGTCGCAACACGCTGTGAAACGATCAAGACCGTGCTGTCCCCCAAGGAACGCAGTAGCGCCCGCCGCAAGCGAGCATCCGTCTTGTAATCGAGGGCTGAGAAGCTGTCATCGAAGATGTAGACGGGGGCATGCTTGACCAAGGCGCGCGCAATCGTCAGCCGCTGACGCTGACCGCCCGAGAAGTTGATCCCGCCTTGGGAGACTTCGGACCCCAAACCATTGCCGCCCTTGAGCACAAAGTCCGCTTGGGCGATGGCCAGCGCCTCGCGCATCTCTTCATCGTTCGCAGCGTCGTTGGCGAAGCGCAGATTGTCCGCGACTGTGCCGGTGAAGAGATTGCTCTGCTGTGGAACGAAGCCGATCTTTTCGCGCAGCTCGCGCAGGGAAACCTCTCGGATGTCGACGCCGCTGATGCGGATGGCGCCGTCACTCACATCGTAGAAACGCGGGATCAGGTTCACCACGGTGGACTTTCCCGATCCGGTGGTGCCCAGGATGCCCACCGTCTGCCCGGGTTCGATGCGGAATGTCAATTCGTGCAGCACGTCCTGCTCCGCATCGGGATAGCGGAAGGACACATGATCGAACTCGATGCTTGGCACGAACGGCTTGGGGAAGTGTTTCGGCTCCGGCGGATCCAGAATGGTGACCGGTGTTTCCAGGACGTCGGCCACGCGATGGGCCGAGACATCCGCCCGCGGGAAGAGGATGAACATCATCGATAGCATCATGAAGGCAAAGACGATCTGCATGGCGTATTGCATGAAGGCCATCATGTCGCCCACCTGCATGCTGGACTGCGCCACCTGGTGGGCTCCCACCCAGGTGATCAGCATCATCGATCCATTCATGATCAGCATCATGACCGGCATCACGATCACGAAGACGCGGTTGACGAACAGGCTGACGTCGGTCAGCTCCAGGTTGGCGCGGTCGAAGCGTTGCTCCTCATGGGCTTCCCGGTTGAAGGCGCGCACCACCATCATGCCGGCCAAGTTCTCGCGTGCCACCAGGTTGAGCCGGTCGATCAATTGCTGGATGATTTTGAACTTGGGGACGGCAATGGTGAACACTGTGATGATCAGGCCGAGCAGCACGAGCACGGCCAGCGCGATCGTCCACCACATGGAGGGGCTCTTGTCCAGGGCGCGGATCACACCGCCCACGCCGATGATCGGGGCATAGAAGACCATGCGGATCAGAATGGCGGAGGCGGTTTGCACCTGGGTGATGTCGTTGGTGGAGCGGGTGATCAGCGAGGCGGTGGAGAAACGGCTGAGTTCTGAAGCCGAGAACCGCATCACGCGGTCGAACAGGCATCGCCTCAAGTTTCTAGCCAGGCCGGCCGCAACCCGTGACGCCAGCAACCCCACCAGGATGGTCGCGGCGGCCGAGGCAAGTGCGATGAGGAGCATGAGGCCGCCGATGCGCAGGATGTAGTTGTACTGGATGCGGTCGGTGTCCATGCCCAGGGCCTCGTACTCGGTGCGTAGCGTGCGCGCCGCTGCCTGGATGATGGCGTCTTCGCCACCGATGGTTGCGAAGCGATCGTCAACCACCTGCTTGAGGGCCAGCCGCTGCTCGGCGGGCAGGCGCTTCAGCAGCGTGAACACGTCGGTGCCCGGTGGCAGCCTACCCAGGTCGAAGGCACCCATGCTGGGGAACATGGCCGCCGCCTGCTCTGGGTTCTCGGCGAGCATTTCGAGGCCTCCCACCAGCAGCAACGGACGGCTGAGTAACGCCTCGAGGCGATCGCGAGCGGCCCCGTCCACCTCTGCCAGCACATAGATGGGTTCCTCCGCTAGCGCCGGGTAGCGATCAAGAAAGACCGCGGCTTCGGGCGAGCCCGGTTCCACCAGCGTGTAGTGCGCTAGCGCGTCGGCCAGCTCCTCTTCCGTGAGGAAGAGTGAGAGGCGGTCCCAGGTTAGGGCGCGCACCGCTTCAGGCAAGGCGCTCTCCACACCGCCCTGCTGGATGCCGATATTTACGATGCGGGACATGTAGTCCGGCAACGCCAAGTCCGCGTTGGCCTGGAGGAACAGCAGAGCCACGGCGATCATCAGCGACACAACAAAGGGTTTGAAGTATTTCAGGATACGTTTCATAACCGATCCTCTAGAGAAAAGGACTCTTCCATGATCTCCGATCCGGCCACGGCTTTCCTTTGCTCCCTTGCGATCCAAACCACCAGCCTGGGATTGCTCATGGTGCCGCGGGCCGGCGTGGCTTCCTTTCTGTCATGTCCCAGGCAACGGATGATCCTTGCCAGCTCTGGCTGGCTTCGGCCTGCAGGCCTGAACTTCTTTTTTCAAATGCGCAGCCTCAGCCATGCTTTTCAATATCCGTCTTGGCACCGTCTTCGAGATGCTGGGCTGCCTGGGTGAGATCCCTCAGCGCTTCGGCGATCGCCGAGCGGCGAGACTCGGGAATGGCGGCTTCCAGATTCTCCAGCCACTGCGTGCGGGTCTCGATGCCTTCGCGGATCAGCGCCCGTCCCTGTGGCGTGAGGGCCACAATCTTCACGCGGCGATCCTGGGGATCCACGTCTCGGCGAAGCAAACCGAGCCCCACAAGACGATCGACAATCTGGCTCGCGGCGGCGGGAGTGATAGCCAGGTCATCGCCGATGCTGGAGATAGGGCAGGCCCCGTGATGGTGAAGGCGCATCAGTGCCCCGATCTGCGACATCGAGAGCCCGGTGCGCTTCATCCACATCGTGAATTCATGCATCGACCGCCGCATGAATAATCGCATCCAGCCGCGCAGAGCGTTCAGGAAGCTATCGGTCTCTGGGCTCATCGAAACGTCCTTTTAGTTAAGCGGGCTTAATTTTATCATATTCTTAACCAATGCCTGTCACCCCGCATAATCCCAGACGGTTCCACCTGCATGATCTCTTATCGCCCCATGCGCCCGAGCGCCACTGCGGGATTCCTATTCAGGCCGGTGTGGCAGGATTGCATTTGGGCTCAGCTTGCCCGGGGTGAGAAGCTCTGGTGGTGGAGCGAGGATTTCGACGCCAGGGCGGAGATCCGCCAGGCCTTTGAGGACCTGCGCTCGGGGCGGTTTGTGGCGCAAGGCTGAAACCGGAATT
>CAZQDE010000031.1:0-27853 GCA_964591485.1 uncultured Anaerolineaceae bacterium
GCCTCCCAGGAGAAATGGCCAGATGATGCCCTGCTGCCAAAGCATACCGCCCAGGGTAGGTGCGGGGATTGTGGCCAGGTTGGACCCAAACCGCACCAGGCAATCCGCCAGAAGCAGACGGCGGAGCGATGGTGGCATGACGCGCCAGATGAAGCCCAGGCCAGCGGGCTCGGCCTCCTCATCCGGAACAGCACCGTGATAGAAATGGGATTGCCAATAGATCGCCAGCAAGGCCAGCACCAGTGAGAAGGCAAATCCGATGCGTATGCCGGAGAGCAGGCCCAGGCGGGCCATGAGATAAGCCCCTATGGGAGGCGCAATGACAATCGGCACGCGCTTCCAAATGGATTGCACGCTGAAGCCCATCGCCCGCCTAGATCGGCTGAGCGAATCCCCGATCAGCGCGAAGATGGCCGGCTGGGACATGCTGCTCCAGGTCAGTACGAGTAATGTGCCCAGGACCACGACCTCCCAGCGGGAGGTCACGAGATAGAGCAGATACCTTTACTCGGGCCGCAGCAGAGCTCAATGATATCTCCTAAACGTATTGTGCGCGCGGCGCCCTGATAGCCTCCTACAATTCCTTGCCTATGGCGGATTCGATGTGCTACACTGCAAAATGCCTCTCTTCCGAGGCGTTGGAGGGGGATGTTGGCAAGCCATGCAGGCCAATTGTTCGAGTCGATTGCGAGCGACGGATCATTTCCACCGGCATCCTGGGATGTCGTGAGTTATCCCTCTGGGCAGGTATCCACGCGCTGATTCGGGGGTCATGATGGCGGCCAAAACTGAGGCACCGCACACCGGACGTGAGGTCCCGCAAGAGACGCGCGTGCTGGTCGTTGAGGACGACGCCATGATCCGCCAATTGCTTTCCATGAAGCTATCGAAAGATGGCTTCCAGGTCTTCGCGGCCGAATCCGGACCCGAGGCGCTGAGACTCGCCTACAAACATCACCCCGCGGCCATCATCCTCGATATCATGATGCCAGGCATGGACGGCTTTGAGGTCTGCCGCCGGCTGCGGGAGATGACCGATGCGGTGATCATCTTCGTGACCGCCAAGGGCCGCACAGAGGACGTAATCACCGGCCTGCAAACCGGAGCCGATGATTACCTAACCAAGCCCTACGATTACCGGGAGCTTGCGGCTCGGTTGGTTGCCGCCTTGCGGCGGCGCGAAGCCGATCGCCCATCCCCTCTGCTGCGCGCGGCGGGAGAATTTCTATGGCTCGCCGATCCCGCTCGGCGGCTCGTGTTTCTGGATGATGGCACAACGGTCCAGCTCACACCTCGCGAATTTGCCATCCTGCAATTCTTGGTTCGCAATCAAGGGCAGGTGATGAGCCCGGATGCGATACTCGCCCATGTCTGGGGCCCCGAATACATTGGCGATCGCCACCTTGTGAAGCAGTATATCTATCGGCTGCGGAAGAAGCTTGAGCCCGACCCTTCCAAACCCCGGAACATCCTGACCATCCCCAGCGCAGGATACCTCTTTGAGGCCTCGCTCGGTGAGAAGCGGCCCGCCGGCTAAGGCGATCCGGCCAGCGATCCACTAGGGTTGAGTCCACGATCCGCCGGGCGCGGCCCACGTTCACCGCCTTTTTACCCCCCCTTGACCCCGATGTGACCTTTTATGTCTACACTTAAGGTGTCTCGCCGCGCGCGTCATCACAAAGCTTTGCGCGCCGGGTCGCATACCTCGGGAGGTGACTGGCCACATCTTTCCCAACCGTCGGACTCTTGGAGGGAGCCCTGTAATGGAACCGCTGGAGCGGCAAGCCCAACCATGCTTCCTGAGCTGCGCGGCCAGCATTTCGCCGCGCAGCATGGAGAACGATCATCTGCTTTGGCTGCCGCGCTGGCGCTGCTGGACGCGAAACTGGCCGCTGACGACCAGTTTCTTGGCTTAAATAGGTGCCTCGGTTGGCGGCCACCAACCGAGGCTGGCACTCGGGGTCCGGGATTGAACCCACTGTGCGCGCGCTAGTGTACCACATGCAAACATCAGATCCCATGCCCCGAGGCGAGGAAAGGAGGTGACGATCGTCGCAGAAAGCAGGCTTGAATACGGTCCTCTTCCTGAGACCTGCGAAGGAGCAGGTCGCCTATAACATGCTCTGAGGAGGAAAGATCATGCGACGAAAGACCTTGCTTACGGGGATGCTGGTCATCGCAGCGTTGCTTACGGCCGTCGCCGGCGGCGCCTTCGCCGTCTTCACAGACACCGAATCGACCAACGCCAAATTCCGGGCTGGGACCATCAACATCTCACTCAGCGGCGAGGTGGCGCAGAAAGTCTGGCTGAATCCCGCGAACTACAACGACTGGAAGCCGGGTGACAGCGAAAGCTTCGACCTGAACATTGAGAACAAGGGCAGCAATGAAGCCTGGATCCAGGTGTATATCTATGAAAAGCCGCCCGACAGCGGGCCCAATTTCTGGGATGTCGCCGAGTGGGAAGTGGAGCACACAGGCGACTGGAATCAATGGGCTCTTGCACCCGGTGGTACGCTCACCCTCACTCTGAAGGTCGATTTCCCACAATGGGTGGGCAACGACTACCAGGGGGCGAAGGGTGAGCTGCTCATCCTCGTCGTCGCCAAGCAGTCGCGCAACAAGCTTGCGGAGGGCTACTCCTGCATCGCCCTGGAGGACAAGATCCCGGACATCTGGGTTCCTGACCTCAGCAACGACCTGGAGGGCATCATCTGCTTCAAGGCTGAGGACGACGATCTCCACGTGGACCTGAACGCCTACGGCCTGACGCCCGAGGCGTACTACCAGCTCGATCTCACCGGCGGGGATTCTAATAACCCCATCGATGGGGCCTGCACGACGCAGGATGACAACTTCGCCGGCATGTCCACTGACCTGTTCGTCGCGGGCTACTGGAACTGGGGCGCCGTGCTCGAGGCAAGCTGCAATTCCTCAAGCGGCGGCGAGGGCGTGTACAACTACGCCGGTGTCTACGGCGATGTGCAAGCGGATGGCGCTGGCACGATCAGCTACAGCGGCGTCCTGGCCCTTCCGAGCGGGACGTACGATGGAGTGGGCGCGCACGTGAAGCTCATCACCGGCACGCCACCAGGCACCGTCTGGACGGTTGTGCTCTCGGAGATGGATTATCTCGAGTTCACAATCCCCTCACCACCCTAAGCCATCTCTAGACCGATGGGAGGCGGCGCCAGCCGCCTCCCCTATCCCGGCCCACACGCCGCGGCATGCAAACTGCCGCCGAAGAGATCAAGATGCCGAGAGCAAGCAGGAATCCCGCCTTTCAGACGGCTGTCAGGCTGCTGAACAAGGGCGACTTTGATCAGGCCCGGCTCCGCCTTCTGGCCCATCTAAACCGACGGCCCGAGGACCTGGGATCGTGGGCCCTCCTCGCCCATCTCACGCAGGAGCCGGAGGAGGAGCTGCGCTGCGTGCGGGAGATCCTGCACAGGAAGCCAGACAGCACCTGGGCGCGAAGGCGCCTGGAACAACTCCTCCTTGAACCAGAAGTGTTCTGCGCTTCCCTAGCCATCCACCGAAGGCCTCCGGACAACGGCGGGCAAGCGTTCCATGTGCCCGCACGCCGCAGGCGCCGGCTCCCAGAGGGGATCCAGCCCGTGCCAGCCACGCCTCGTCCCAGACCACAACCGGACTGGACGAGGTTCTCCAACCGGCCTTTCCGGGCGCTGCCCTTGCCGTTCTCAGAGGGGTTTGCTCCAGCCAAACCCTCTAAGCGGCCTCTACAGATCGCGCTGGGTCTTTTCGACGCCATCCTCACGGCCTTCCTGATCTGCGCCGTGTTCTTCCTGGTCGTCCCCAGATTGTTTGGGAGCAACCTGTTGATCGTACTCAGCCAGAGCATGGAGCCGGTTGTCCCCATGGGATCAATCGCCATCTCGCGTCCAGTCCCCGATCTCCAGCAGATTCAGGTCGGCGACGTGATCACCTTTCAAACCAAGGACCCCCTGGCGCCATCGTCATTCATCACGCATCGTGTCATCGAGATCGTGGAAACGCCAGGAGGAACCCTTTTCCGCACCAAGGGCGACGCCGCAGAGGAGCCGGACACCGGCCTTGTGCATCCGACGCAGCTTATGGGGCGCATCTGGTTCAGCATCCCATGGGTGGGCTTTGTTCTGGCATTCATGCAGACGCGCGTGGGGTACCTCCTGCTGGTAGGTCTCCCCGCGCTATTGCTGATCGCGGGTGAGATCCGAACCATCCTGCGCGTGTTCCGTGAAGATGAGTCCGCACCCATGAAGGGGCTGCCGCAAGCAGCCTATGGAGGCGCAGCTTGAGATCGCAGAGACTGAATTTCAGGATCTTCGATATCCTCCTGGCTTGCTGCCTGCTGCTTCTTGTCCTCAGATCGACAATGAATACGGCGGCCTCCTTCACCGATACCGCAAGCCATCGGGTGCTCCTGCAGGCGGGGACGTGGCCCTCGCCCACGCCTTCGCCAGCGGCGATGCCAGGCTGCACACGTTCTCATGGCTATTGGAAGAATCATCCCCTTCAGTGGCCAGTCGAAAGCCTCGAGCTGGCCGGTGAGACATGGCTTCAAGAAGACTTGCTGGCGGTGCTAGGCACGCCTCCATCCGGGGATGCCTCGCTAATCCTGGCTCACCAGCTCATTGCCGCCCTCCTGAACCTGGCCAATGACGTGAGCTTCCAAACAATAGAGCCCAAACTACTCCGCGCGCAGGCTTGGCTAGCGACATACCCTCCGGGCTCTGATCCACCGGAGGAAGCACGCCAGGAGGGCATTGCGCTTGCGCTCGTGCTTGAGCTTTTCAACGCCGGCGAGATCGGCCCCGGCGCATGCGACCCGGAGGCGGAAGATCAGGAGATGGAAAGCATGGCGGCTCCCCGCGCAGCGGAGGGGCTTGCTGCGCCTGAGATACCAACCACACCCCTGCCCACGGAGACGGATGCGACCGCGGAGACGCCTGAGGCCTCGCCCACGCCACCCCACGAGGCGTCCCCCACGGGCACCGCCATCGGTGAGACCCCTGCCTCCACGCCAACGCCTGTGGAACCGGTGCCCTCCACCCCTGGCTCATCGCCCACACCGACCTCACCTGCGGCAGCAGATCCGGAAACGCCAGCCCCTACGATCGCGCCCGGTGGCTCCCCACCAGCCGAAACCAGCACGCCAGGCGCCACGCAGACCCCTGAGACGATCGAAGCCCCGCCATCCAGCACGCCCGAAGACGCCCAGACCTCCGAAACGCCCGAGCCCACTTCTACCAGCACGCCGACGCCTGACGCTACGCCAGACGAGACACCTACGGGATAGCTCTCTCCATCCTGCGCAGGATCAAGCACCGCGCCCTTCATCTGATCCTGTCGGTCTCCTGCGCGCCCCCCGACTCCACGCGTCCGCCTGTCGTCTTGCAACACCCGTTCCCTTCCCGCCCCGAGAGATCATCTCACCTGACGCTTGGATCAAGGCCCGGCCCGCGGCGGAGGATCACGGTGGGGAAGACCTTGCCCGGCGATGCGAATGGCGGGCCAGGCCTATGCTGCGTCATTACCTGCCACAGGACCCGTACAAAGGCGGGACTCAGCCCCGGGCCACCGGTTGCCGCAAGACAGTCTTCAAGGTCTCGGGCTTGGCTCGGCGTGGATCGCCGATATAGATTTCGTGATGCTTGCCGCGGCAGGCGAGCCCGTGCTCATCAGCGAAGGCCATCCTCTTCGCCAGGCTGCGGGCCCCGTCGGTGTAAGGCCCTATGTGCATAACCTGGATGCTCAGCCCTTCCCCGAAGCGAAGATGGTCGAGCGCGGGACTCGGCCTTTCTTTGCCATGCTGCCTTTCGGGCCCAGTTTGAGCCCCATAGCCAGATCTACGGTGAGGACAAGGCTGTCGTGGAGGGGGGATTCGTGGGCAAAGACATCGGTGAATTTTGCCGGCGTGGCCCCAACAGGCAAAGAGGTGAGCGTCCCCTTCTGCATCCTCTCCGAGGTCGAGGGGAGTAAGATCCGTCAGGCCCGCGTCTACTTCGAACTGCCAGCCCTCATGGCGCAGCTCGGCGCAGGGCCGGGAATGTGAGCAGGAGGCTTTCGGGAGGGTGTTGCTGATCATCCCAGCCACACCCTCCGACTTCTTGGCATGAGGTTGCCTGCGGGCGCCGCGAGGCACGCCAGGCAGCAGACATTCTCCGCGCCAGCGGGAAGGCCGGTTTGGCGCAGTCCACCCCGCCAGCGCCGCCTCCATGCCGTTCCGCGCGCGGCATGACTTGGCCCGGCGCAAGCATCCATGATTCGACTCTGCCGCCCTCCCGCCAAAGGCGCCCGCAGTACCACATCGCTATTGTCCCCCTGCCTCCCGCACCCTAAGGTTAAGCTGCCGGCATAGGTAATGACCCCAACCAGCAAGGAGTGCGGGATGAGTGTAGAGCAGCGCTTGCGGGATCTCATCGCAGCCCTGACGGAGGCCCTGGAGGCCGCCAAGACCCAGGGGGCGCAGGCCTTTCAATCCGGCGAATTCGAGGCCGCCGAACTGGCCGCCAACCGCGGAAAGGCCATCGCCGGCATCCTCGAGGGGGCCCAGCGATTGCGGGACGACTGGGAAGCGCTCGACCAGCCCGGCGGGCACGATGGGCGGCCGGAATTCAGCGCCGAGGTCAGCGCCAGCGCTTCCGAGGAAGACCTCATCTATCCCATCCTCTACGTGCTGGAGGAGATGGGTTCGAAGGCATACGCCGCGGAGGCGCTCGACCGGGTCGAAGCGCTCCTTGAAGAGAAGCTCACCACTCAGGAATACGCCGATCTATGCGAGGCCTGGGGCGGACCGCTGCGAGGCCTGCAGGCCAAGCTGGAAACCATACTGCTTCAGCGGGGCCTAATCCACGGCAACAGCCCTCATGGCGTCTGGCATATCACGCCCCAGGGGCGCATCGCCCTGCTCGATCAGCAGAGCTAATCCCCCGCAGCACCCACCAGGGTAGGAAACTCGCCCTTCACCCCATCGGCATGGTGAGACGGCCCGGGGTGCGATGTGTTCGGCCCGCATGCTCAATATCCAAGAGTCCTGCCGGTGAAGTGACAGCCTACCTGGCCCAGCCTGCCTATACTTGAACGAACTTGGAGCCTTTCGCACCACAGATGGGGCAGGCCTCCGGCGGCTTGCCAGGCTCGATGTACCCGTATCGAAATCGCCGAGCTCTTGCAGCGCACGATAGTGCTGCTCCGAAAGAAGTTCATAGTCCATGGCCTCGGCCATCCCCACTGCACTGTCCTTGGGCTTGCGCTGCTTTCGGGATACGAGGGCTTTAGGGTCGTAGCAGACGCTCCGGCGGCCCTTCGGGCTTCCCGGGGCGCAATCCGCGAAGAGGGTCTCGCCGGTCGCTTCGTTATACCCGACCACATCGGGTTCACCGCCCGTCCTTTCCATTTCATACAGCGGTCACAGCTTATCCGCCTTCGCCTCGAGCCTCGCCTGCACCTGCGACCAAGCCGGGCCCGGATGCCGTTCTCGATGTTCCTCGAAGCGGGCCAGCAAATGCCAATGGGACGAGGGGCACAACCCAGATGAAGTGGCTTGGGAAATAGACCGCATTCAATCCAGCATAAACCATCATGACTAAAAGCGCCGATGCAGCAGCATTCAAACGCTGGCGTATGCAGACCGTATAGCTGAGCAGCAAGCTCAACAGCATAGGCACCTTGGCCAAAACACCAGACCAGCCCATGTAAGCATCGACGGAATGCAGGCGGCCAATGACCACAGGCGCGCGGGTGAGTGAAACCATGATCGAGGTCACCACCCCCTTGGCACTCCAGAAAAGGAAAGGTGCCGTCGAAAGCAGAGGGAAGGCTCCAATCAGCAAGAGATTGCCTAGGAAGAAGCCGATGGAGGCATCTCGCCGTCTTTCTCTCCAAGCCCAAACCATGTAGAGAGGCAGAAGGAATATCGCCATTTGCTTGATGCTCAAGGACAATCCATAGAGCAGGAAGAAGCCCCACCTATTCCTGCGCCAAAGGACCAAAGAGGCCACCAGGAAGACAAGCGCGAGGAAGTCGATGTCAGAAATGTGAACGATATGCAAGGTCCAGCGATTGAGCAGCCAGAAGAGCGGTGCGAAGATGGCTAGAGGAATCTGCCGAGCCATGAAAGAGGTGTAAAACATCAGCCATGCGATCATCAGGGAGGCGAGCAGGAAGACCGACCTCCAGAAGATGATCCAATGTTCGTAGGAGCTTAGACCCGCTAGTTGGGAAAGTCCAGATAAGAGATAGAAACCGCCAAAGTAGATCGGGTACTTGCCGTCCTCACGATACTCTTCTTCCAGGATGCGTGCATACGGATTCTGCCCCGCCGCAAGACGGTTTCCCTCCAGGTAGGTGTAATACACGTCATCGGTTGTCGACGGAATGTCCGGCAGGACATTGACTTGGACCCATGCGCCCAATAGCAGCAGAAGCAGAAAGAGTGTGAACGTGCTCGCATCCCTCGCGGCGGCCTTTGATGCCGTTACTGCCTTGGTCAGAAGGCTCAGCGCGGCGATGATGGTCAACCAGAGTGAGAGCGGGAAAAGGCGCACAATGGCATCCGAAAACAGACCGCCTTTATCCGCAATCCGCGTCCACACCAGGACCGCCCCGATCAGATAGAGCAGGACCACCGAGAGAGTTACGGATCGTTCCAAGTAGCTTTCCCCGAACGGTGATCGGAACCAGGGAGGGATGCGATCGCGGGCGATTTCCACACTGAGGCGCAGGAAGAAGACGGCCCCAACGAATGGGATCAACCCCAAAGCGAGACGCAACCACGAGTAGCCCAAGACAAATGCGCGATCGCTCTGACTCGGCTGACGGAAGTAAAGAACAAGGATTGCTACGCTCAGGAGCAGCGAGGATAAGCTGTAGAGCAGGAGTAACCTTCGCCTCCAGGGATTCCCCGGCATCAACACCCTCCCCGATAATGGGCAGCCTCAATCTCGCGTAGCCCCCTGCCTGACCATCCCCCATCAGGCGCTTAATGGGAGGCCTCACAGCGCACCTCCCACCCTCCAAGCTTTCCGAGAGGAGCCGCTGTGACCTCATACATCGCAGCCCGCAGGGGGTCTGGCATATCACACCCCAGGGCCGCATCGCTCTGCTCGAACAGCAGAGCTAATCCCCACGGCGCCAACCAGGGTGGGAAACTCGCCCTTCACCCCATCGGCATGGTGAGACAGCCCGAGGTGCGATGTGTTCGGTCCGCATGCTCAATATCTAAGAGTCCTGCCGGTGAAGTGACAGCCTACCTGGCCCAGCCTGCCTATACTTGAACGAACTTGGAGCCTTTCGCACCACAGATGGGGCAGGCCTCCGGCGCCTTGCCAAGCTCGATGTACCCGCAGATGGGACAGAGGTAGAAATCCACCTCGGATAGGTCTTCACCCCGCGTCGCAGCCTCCAGCGCTAGCGAATAGAGGCGAGCGTGGACCTCTTCGGCTTTCATCGCATAGCCGAAAACGCGCTTGGCCTTATGACCGTCGGCCTCGGCCTGCTCGAGCATGGGCGGGTACATTTCCTTGTATTCATATGTCTCGCCCGCGATGGCCGCCTGCAGGTTCTCGACGGTGGAGCCGATCCCTTCAAGAGCCTTGAATTCGCCTTCAGCGTGGATCCGCTCGGCCTCCGCTGTCGTGCGAAATAGCCGGGCGATATTGGGCAGGCCATCACGCTCTGCTTTCTCCGCAAAGGCCCGGTACTTCTGATAGGCCTGGCTTTCGCCGGCGAACGCAACTTTGAGATGATCCTCTGTGCTCGGCATCTTACCCTCCTTCAACGCGGGCGGGGTCTGCGTTTAGGGTGAGTTGCCCGTGCATGTAGATCGCCGCATTCTGCGCCGCCAGCCAGGCAACCTCCCAACCGCTCAATCAAGCCCTTGATGCTCCCGCAACTGGCTACCCCGCCACAATCCCAAGTGCTAGATATACAAATCCCTTCGTGCATAGGCGACATAGCCCGCCGCCATGCCTACCACTGCGATCCCCAGCGAGATCCACACGTAAGTCATCTCAATGCGCGCCTCGCGCAATAACAACCCTGCGTCGAAGTACTTGAAGGGCGTGAGATATCGCAGGAAATCCAAATCTTCGTTTAGATCCGAGATGATCGAGAGGAAGTAGAGGCCAAGCAAGATCGAGAGTGCAGCCGAGCCAGCTTGTTTGTAGCGCCGCATGGCGCAGCCCAGGAAGACTCCGATCGAGAGAAACACCAACTGCAGCAGGAACAGCGGCAGCAGCGAGCGGTTGAGGAAGACATAGAACTCCCGGTCGGGCTGATAGGATTGCACGCTCCCCACCGTCGCCGCCCAGGTGATCGCCAAAAGCGCCAGGCAATGGATCAGGGCCGCCAGCACCTTGGCCGTCACCAGCTGTCCTCGCGTCACCGGCAAGGTCAGCGAGAACTCGACCGTCTTGTCGCGCTCCTCCTTGGAGATGATGTCGCTGCCCCACATCGCCGCCGCGATCGAGAGCATCAAGGCATACAGGCTGAACATGACGCCGTAGTAGCCGTTGAGCGTGGTCAGATTGAAGGCATTCATGTTGAAGGCTTCCAGGATCGCCTGGGGCATTTGATCCAGCACAGCCAGCATTTCGGGGTTCTCGGCATAGGCGGCGAATTTGGTGAAGCCCATCACCGTAAAGAGCACCACGATCACACCCCAGATGAGCAACGATCGAATGTTGGCCTTGAGTTCGTGCAGGAAGATGTTCATACGGTCGCCTCCTCACGCCACCGAGGGGATGTCCCGCCGGAGGTAGAGCCAGTAACTGCCGATCACCGACACTACGATGGCGATCAGGCTGATCAACACCAAGCCTGAATCGAAGCCGCCATGCCGGATCACCTCATGGGGATTGAAGTGTTTGAAGGGAGTGATCAGCTCCAGCTTGCTTTCGCCGAGCATATCGCCGAAAGCTCCCAGCAGGTACATGCCGAAACCGAGCGCCATGGCATAGGGGGTGACGTTGCGCACCCGCTTCGCGATCAACGAGACCAGCAAGCCCACCATCAGGAAGAAGAGCTGGAACGCGATCAATCCCAGCAACATGCGCGCCATCAGGTCCGGATCGTAGCTCTTCTCGCCCTTGAAGGCGTTGACAAAGCCGAAGGCGCTGGCCCAGACGACCCCCTGCGTGATTGCCAAGCAGGCCAGGACCGCCAGCAGCTTGCTGGTCAGGATGCGCCAGCGCGCCACCGGCTTGGCCAGCAGGAAATCGGCCGTCCACTCCCGTTCCTCGATCGAGACCAATCCGATGCCGTATCCCGCAGCCTGGATGGCGAGTAGTATCTGCAGAAACAGGTAGACAAAACCGAAGAATCCCAGCACGGAGGAAAGGTCGACATTGAGCATGCCAAAGGCGGCGCGGAATTCCGGCGGGAAGCTCTCCATCGTGCGGTTCAGCACCTCGGCATCCTTCGAGAAGGCCGGGTAGAAGGATAAGTAGACCAACACCACCGCCGCCGCCGCCAGCGACCAGTTGATGACCGATCGGAAGTGCATCTTGAACTCGTGCTTGAAGATGTTCTTGCGCATGGCCGGCACCTACTCGTAATAGTGCATGAAGATCTCTTCCAGCGTGGGCTCCTCGATGGTTACATCCGTGACCTGCAAGCCGCTGATCCGCTGGAGCACAGCGTTGATGTCTCCCTTATAGAAGAAGCGCACGGCGCGATTGTTGCGCTCGAGATTGGTCACCCCGGGCATCTCGAAGAGCTGGGGATCGAGCCCGCTGGCCTCGACACGGATCTTCTTGTAGTTGTTCTGCTGCAGAGTGTGGATATCGGCAGTCTCGATGATGCGTCCTTCCTTGATGATCCCCACCCGGTTGCAAAGGCGCTGAACCTCGCCCAGGATATGTGATGAGAAGAAGACCGTCACCCCACGCCCGTTCTCCTCGCGGATGAGATCGAAGAACTTGCGCTGCATGAGGGGATCGAGGCCTGCTGTGGGCTCGTCCAGGAAGAGCAGCTTGGGTTGGTGCAGGAGGCCCTGGACGATGCCCACCTTTTTCTTGTTGCCGTAGGACAGGTCTTCGATGCGGCGGTTCAGCTCCAGCTCCATCAGTTCGGCCAGCTCGTGCATGCGCTGGGTGCAATCGCGGTTGTAGAAGCTGGCCGAGTATTTGAGCAAGTCGATGACCTTCATTCGCTCATAGTAGAACACTTCCGAAGGCAGGTAGCCGATGTCCTGCCGGAGCTCGGGGCCATACTTGATGGCATCCTTGCCCCAGATGGTGGCGCTGCCCGAGGTGGGGTAGATCAGGGACAGGAACAGCCGGATGGTGGTCGATTTGCCGGCCCCGTTCGGCCCGATAAAGCCAAAGATCTCGCCTTCCTCCACCTGGAAAGAGACATCGATGATGCCCCGCGCCTTGCCGTAGTATTTGGTGAGATGGTTGGCTTCCAGGACGCTCACGGCGACACTCCTCGGTTGATCGATTTCATTCCGCTTGTTGCGATTTGAATCCGTCGAGTTCAAGGGCCCATCATACTACCAAGGAGTCCGTATTTCCACCTCCTTCCACGCCCGAACCCGCGCCCGGCTTTGCAGCTCCTCGCCGCTCATCGCGCAATTGGGCCTGCTAGGTTCCTGCCTCTTCTGACTCAACCCGCTGCGCATGGTGGGCATAGCCTTCCTCTTCACTGCAATCAGGCTTGTGCTGATGATCAGCATCAGGTCCTTGCAGAGGCGGGTCAAGCTCCTGATGCACTTCCATCGCCAGATCACAGGCAGCTAGCCTATCCAAGGATCCCCCTGCCCGGGCGACGGCACCACATCGGGGGCCTGCATATGCCGTGTGTCAGCCCGCAATCGCTCTCCAGAGAGGGTGAATGGAGTCTGCGGCAAGCCGACCTGGTTCTCAGCAGACACCGCTGTGGGGATCATCACTTCGACAGCAGCGATATCGCAGCCTGGGATTATGCAAATGTTACCTGTATCGCCCCAGATGCGGAGACATTGGTCATGTCTGATCCCGCGCGTTTCCGCTTGGCGCCCTTGCCTTGAGGAGTGGCATCGCGATTCGGTGAAGCTGATGACGCACACAGATATGACACCATTGACTGAGAGGCCAGCTATCGGATAGGAACGTCGCTTATCACGTCCATATTCTTTTGTGTTGCACTTGCGAGTTGAATCTGCAGCCCGTCACATTGCATAAGAGCTGCTTCAATCCACAATCAATCGCGCTCGTTTGAACCGCGCCATCGCCGCCACAAACAACGCCAGATCCAACACAACCAGACTGGCGATGACGACGAGTATGATCTGTGTGGGATTGGCAGCTGCCACCAGTTTTCTAAGCAGTGCTTTGCCATTTGGAACCACATTGAGCAGCAAGAGCGGTACTATCTGCAGAAGCACGAGAGGAAACAAGGTGGCAGTCATCAGGTTCTGCTGAGCCTCTTGCACCGTCGCGGCCCGCAATGAAATCAACACACCAAGGCCTGCGACGAGGCTTGCAAAGAGCAGACTCAAAGCTACATTGGCCAGAACCATGATCGGGGTGTAGAACAAGACCCGGCCATCCCAGTGAGTGATGTTTACCATTACCAAACTCACGAGGAGAAGCATAAGCGTGATCCCCCATGCATAACCCACTGCTACAACGACCTTGCCGAACAGAATGGCCCGATCCGGCAAACGGCTGGCCAGCAACGTCTCCAGTGTGTGTCTTTCTCGCTCACCAGCAAAGGACTCGGGGATCATCATCCCTGCCAGCATCATAGGGATGAATACTGAGGCCAAGAGCGACCAAGGTCCCTCCACCAGCGCACGTCCGATTTGCAAGGGAAGATAGATGCCCAGCATAACCATTGGGATTAGAAAACCTAACACCCCCCTGATTCGACTGCCCCCAGAACGAAGCAGCCCTTTCCTTTCCTTCCACATCACAGTCAGAATATCGGCGATCATCTCTCTTCCTCCATCAAGGTCAAGAAAACCTCTTCCAGGCTGGGCCTGCCCCGATGAACCTCTTCCACCTGTATGCCTGCGCTCACCACTAGGCTGACTATTGGCGCAGCATCCACACCTTCGCGCAAATCAATAGTCAGGCGCTCGTTTTCCACTTCAGCGGCAGCAACATCAACATGCGCTCGCAGCAGATTCAGGACATTATCATCGAACCCACGCCCAATAATCTCCAGCCGGGGACCACCGGCCTGGGCGCGTAATTCATCGGGATGGCCAATCGCCATCAGCTTGCCCTCACGAATCACAGCCACCTGACTGCACAACCTCTCTGCCTCCGCCATGTTATGGGTGGTCAAGAAGACCGTCACCCCCTCACGGGCGGCCAGGGCTTCCAGATCGTCGCGGACCATCACCGCAGATACCACGTCGAGCCCGGCCGTGGGCTCATCCAGAAAGATCAGGGGTGGACGGTGAAGCATGGCCCGGGCCAGAGCTAGTCTCTGCTTCATGCCTTTGCTCCACGTTCCAACACGCTCTTTTCGTCGCTCCCACACTCCCATATGGGTGAGCAATTCTTTGATGCGAGCCTGCCGTTTGGACGCAGGCATCCGCCAGATCCGACCGTAGAATTCCAGGTTGTCCTCGGCGCTCATTTGCTCGTAGAGGCCAGGGTGTTCGAGAAGTGCTCCACAGCGGGCGCGAACCTCATCCGCCTGAGTCTGAGTATCGAAATTGAGCACCTCGGCTCGCCCGCTGGTTGGCTCCAGCAGACCCAACAGCAGATAGATGATAGTGGTCTTGCCCGCGCCGTTGGGACCCAGCAATCCGAAGATGATGCCGGGTGGAACTTCCAAAGAGAGTCCGTCCACGGCTCTCACCGTATCGAAGTCGCGGGTGATATTCTCGATACGAATAGCTGTCTCAGTCATACTTGATCCTTCTCTCGCATATTATGATCCGACTTTAGCGCCCTCGTGGCGGTGACGGTTGGCGTGTAGCTCGTAAGCAAATCGTTTTCGCCTTCAGGGCAAGCGTCCTCTCAATCCGCTCTTCATCTAAATCCTTTGAGTTCCCTCTAATTTCCTATTCAAGAGCCATCATCCGGTCGAGTTCTGCCTCTGAAAACCACCTGCCAGCTGCCATAACACCAAGGATATCTTGAATACTTGCGATGTCTTGCAACGGATTGTTGTTCACCAAGATCAAATCCGCGCGTTTCCCCACCTCGATTGTTCCAAAATCGCCCTCTCCGACCATCGCTTCGATGACTTCCGCAGCGTTAACTGTCCCGGCGCTAATGGCCTCATAGGGCGAAAACCCATTTTCCACCAGGATCCTCAACTCATCATGGATGGAAAACCCAGGGACAACCGCCATGATTCCCGAGTCGGTCCCCAACAAGAGCGGAACCCCAGCCTGGTGCAATTCGGTGAGCACCCAGCGATCGATGCTGTATTTATAGACCGCCAGATCCTCAATCCCACTGAATTGAAGTTGATGTTTCTCTTTTCCAAGCCGGAGAAGATCAAGATAGGCCGATGGGATAAAGCCGATCTCGGGGCGGGCGAGGAAAGCATCCAACTCAAACAGCTTATGCTGAATGACATCGTCGACCACCATGGTGGTACATATTGGAGTTCCGTATGTGCGCAACTCCTTGAGGATATGCTGCATGGTCTCTGCATGTAGATGGGCAAACACAGCTTCATTAAAACCTGAAGCTAGATCGAATTGCCCCATGGCTGAATTGATTAGATAGCTCAGCCATGCATCAGGGGCAAGTTGCTGCTTCCGATCATATTCGATGAAGGCGAACAACAGCTCCTCGACATGGGCAATCTCGTCCATGCCAGCGGCCAAAATGTTCTCCAGCCCAACGGCATAAGGCACATGACCCGCGCTGTACATCTCGAGTTCTTTTGCTGCTATCAGAGCCTCGCGTGCGTCCTCCGGAGACAGGTAAGAATAGAGCTTCAAGAAATCGAAGCCGAGCTGATGGTTCTCTCGAACAAGGCCCCGGGGATCACTTAGCGGGCTAGCGAAGAGTATTTTGCCGGTGGCGTAGATGGTTGGTCCGATTCGAGTCCCGGCCTTGATTTGATCTCGCCACTCGAGTACATACGTCAAATCTTTGCCCGAGGGACCGAAATCTCGAATTGTGGTTACGCCATTGGCAAGGTAAAGGGTAAGGGGCGATACGGGCCATGCGTCTGCATCCCAATCCTGGTTGGTGTGCATATGCATGTCCGCCAGACCGGGCATCAGGTACGCACCCTCGCCGTCGATGATCGTGGCATTCTCGGGTATCGTCACACTTCTCCCAGGACCAACGGCAATGATCCGATCCCCCTCAACGAGTACGATCTGATCTCTTGTGATGATCTCGCTGGTCATGGGAACCACATTGACATGGATGAAAGCCGTAAACCCCAGATCTGAAGCCTGCTGGGGACCGTGTTGTTCTTCCAAATTACAGCCCAATAGAATGGCAACTAGTAGAAACAAACTCGTCATCGCCCAAACGATCCTTTTCATAGCTCCCGATTCCCCTTTTCTTTCACAAAATCCCTTTTCAGGGGATACCCAATGGTTCAAGACAATATCTCTTGCATGCCCCCTCAACTTCGGACGTCGTCCATTCTCTTCAGGTAGTTGAACGGCGCCCCATCACGGCCCGAGGTCACTTCCTTGCGCGTCTACTCCAACCCGCACTTCTGTAAAAAGATTTCGCGGCTCTTCACTGCCCAATCCGGCGTGCCCAGCACCCGGCTCAGCGTTTCAGGGCAAGCTGCTTCAAACCTTCTCTTTCCTTGCCGAGATGGATCTGACCATCATGATCGAAGGCTCGTTGCATGAGACGGCATTTGATTTCGCTCCAGGATGCTTCTCCTTTTATCGACTAAGGATGTCATAACTCAAGACAACACCTAGAAATCTTGGCACAGAGCTCTGTGGCATCGCGATGTGGAGTTGCCCCGCTTTGGTGGACAGTTGAGGGCTAACCCATCATGCAGCAAGAGCGTGCTCCTCTTCATACCTTTAAGTGGCGGGTTATAACCGAAAGTTGTGGATTGGCATGATAAAGAAAGGCGGCGTATCCTTCGGGCGACTAAACCCCAGACCGGCCTAAGCCGGGGAAAGGATACGCCATGCTTGAGCTTATCACGAATGAGCCCGATGGAACAGCGCAAGGAGTTAGTCAAAGCCTGGATGAGCTGGCGCGCGAGGGCGCCCGGCGCATGATTGCGGAAGCCTTGAAAGCTGAAGTGGATGAGTACATCGAGAAGCTGAGCCATTTGCGCGACGAGCGGGGATATGCGCTGGCCGCCGAGAGCGCACCCTTACCCTGGGCGCAGGTGCGGTGATCGCTCATACAGACAAGCGCCCTGGTAATTCTGTCTCTCAATCCGCATTCGCCAGAACGCGCACCTGTTCTGGTAGCCCCTCCAGGCCCTCACATGTCAAATGCGTCTTCTCTTCCCGCAAAATTCCGAGTACAATTTACGACCTTCTGTCTGGCGGGAAAGCATCTTCTCATGATCGTTAGTGGCCCAAATCGGACGCTTTCGTGCCTAAACTTCCTTGGCCATACCTCAAGTTAGTCTACACAAAGCGAGGAGCTCAAATGCTCACAGTAGAAGTCTCGCACCTGGCCAAACACTTTGGCGAGATGCAAGCAGTGGCGGACGTTTCGTTCGCAGTCGAGCCGGGGGAGATCTTTGGTTTGCTTGGCCCCAACGGCGCAGGCAAGACCACGACAATTCGTATGATGCTGGATATCTTCAAGCCGGACGCCGGCACCATCCGCATCTTCGGCGGCGAGATGGACCTCCCCAAGAAACGGCGCATCGGCTACATGCCCGAAGAGCGAGGTCTCTATAAAGATCTGAAGCTGGAGTCCACGCTCCTCTATCTGGCGACGCTTAAGGGGCTGGACGAAAAAATCGCTCAGCGCCGCCTCGGCGAGTGGCTGGAGCGGTTCGACCTGACGGAACATCGCCAAAAAAAGGTGCAGGAATTGAGCGCCGGGATGCAGCAAAAGGCGCAACTCATCGCCACACTGCTGCACGACCCAGACTTGATCGTGGCTGATGAGCCGTTCGCCGGCCTGGACCCGGTGAACACCCGCCTGGTCAAGCAGATCCTCGAGGAGCAGCGGCAGGCAGGCAAGTCCATTCTGATGTCCACTCACCAGATGTATCAGGTGGAGGCGCTCTGCGATCGCATCGTTCTCATTGCTGAGGGGCGGTCGGTGCTCTATGGCGCGGTGGACGAGATCAAGGGGAGCTTTGCCGGCAATGCGGTGGTCATCGAAGGACAGGGCGATTTCAGCGGCATCCCCGGCGTGCTAGAAACTCGTAGGCAGAATGACACCTGGCACCTGGCGCTGGAAGCCGGCACAGACCCCCAAGCCGTTTTGCGCACGCTGGCCACCCGCGAGAACGTGAAGATCCAGCGCTTCGAACTGGAGCAGCCTTCACTGGACGATATCTTCATCAACGTGGTGCAGAACGGCGCGCCGAAGTTGGAGGCCGGCCATGCGTAACCTCTGGTTGATCGCCAGGCATGAGTACCGCGCCACCGTATTCAGACGTGCCTTTATCCTCGTGACCCTGGCAATTCCATTGGGGTTGTTGGCGATTAGCGCGCTGGCAATCCTTGCGGAGACATCCAGCCAGAATAGGCTGCCAGTCGGCTATGTGGATCGGGCTGGCGTGCTCGACCTTTCTCGAAAATCACTGGCCTCCATGACGACAGGCGTCGATATCCGCGCCTTCCCTGACGAAGAGACTGCACTGGCTGCCCTGGAAAGCGAAGAGATTCAGGCCTTCTTTGTCTTGCCTGCCGACTACCCGGATGCCCTCCAGACAGATCTCTACTATTTGGAGGAGCCGCCGAGCACCGATGTCTGGCGCGATTTCAGCAGCTTTGTGCGCGCCAATCTCGTGGCCAGATACCCGCAGGGCATGCAGATGCGACTGCTCGAGGGGCCTGACGTGACCGTGCACGACATCGTCAGCAAGCGGGAGTTCAGCCAGCGAGACATCGTCAACATCATCCTGCCTTTCGTGGCCAGCTTATTCTTCTTCATCGCCACAATGTCGGCCTCCGGCTATATGCTGCAAGCGGTGGCCGCAGAAAAGGAAAACCGCACGATGGAGCTCATGATCACCTCCGTGACGCCGGGGCAACTCATCGGCGGCAAGACGGCGGGGCTTCTGGCGGCAGCCTTGACACAGCTGGCCATCTATGTCGTCGCTGCTGTTATCGGGCTGATGATCGCCTCCTCCCGTATCGAGGCGCTCCAGCAGCTGACGGTGCCGTGGACATACTTGGGGGTGATGGGGCTCTTCTTCTTCCCCTCGTATGCTCTGATTGCCGCGTTGATGGTGGCCATAGGCTCGGCGGTGACGAAGATTCAGGAGGCCCAGCAAATATCCGGCCTTCTCAACCTCCTCTTTGTACTCCCGATGCTCCTGCTGGTGGTTATCCTCAGGAACCCTGGCCACCCCGTCAGCGTATTCCTCTCTTTGTTCCCCACCACAGCTTTCTTGACCATCTCCCTGCGATGGGGCCTGGGGACGGTGCCGCTGTGGCAAATCGGGGTTGGCTGGATCTCACTGGTCGCCACAACGCTTTTCATGGTGTGGGCAGCGGCACGGATCTTCCGGGCAGGCATGCTGCGCTACGGCCAGCCACTCAGGCTGAAGGCCGCCGTGGCAGTGCTGAGGCGGGGCTAGGAGGATGACATCCATGCGAAGCGTCTGGCTTGTCATCCGGCATGAAGTCCGAACGACGATCAGGAGGCCCATGTTTTGGGTCATGACCTTTCTGATGCCGGTCCTGCTGCTCGCGCCCCAAATCTACAGCGCGATTCAAGATAGCGGCCTGGACTTAGGGGGCGTTGACACCGGAAAAACAGAGGAGGTAAGCGCCGCCGATATGCCCGTGATTGGCCTGGTGGACGAGGCGGGCCTGATCGTCGAAATGCCGGAAGATTTCCCCCCCAACCTGTTCCGGCGCTACGCCGATGAAGCGGCTGCACGGGCCGCCCTGGAAAGGGATGAAATCGAACAGTACATTCACATCCCCGCTGACTACATTGCTAGCGGGGACATCATCGTCTACGATAAGAACTTTCAGATCATGGCCGGCAGCGAAGACATGGGATCCGCCTTCTATAGCGCCAGCGAGGGGATGCTTGGCTACCTCATCGCCCTCAACCTGACTGGTGACGCGCAGTTGGCCGCCGCTCTGCGAAGCCCCATCCCGGAGGCCTACGCGGCGCGACACGTCATCAACCCGCCCGAGGAAGCCGACGGAGATGCCCGGGCAATGGCTGAGGTTGTCTCGCGTGTAATGCCCTATTTGTTTTATTTCATTTTGCTGGTAGGAAGCAGTTACCTCCTGCGCAGCGTCGCCGCCGAGAAAGAAAATCGCACCATCGAGGTCTTGCTGCTCAGCTTGCACCCCCGCCAACTGATGATGGGAAAAATCCTGGGTCTAAGTGTGGTGACGTTGATTCAACTGGGCGTCTGGTTCGGGGGCGGCCTGTTGATACTGGATCGCGGCTCAGTCTTGATGGACGTTTCTGGCTTCGCCTTCTCGCCGGGCTTCATCGCCTGGGGAATCCTCTTCCTGGCGCTGGGCTTCCTGCTCTTCGCCTCGGTCATGGCTGCGGCGGGGGCAATGGCCCCCACCGCCCGCGAGGCCAATCAGGTGATCTGGCTGTTGATCCTGCCGCTCATGCCAACGCTGATGTTCAGCAATCTCTTCCTGGAGGAGCCAAACAGCCCACTGGTATTGTTTCTAAGCCTCTTCCCCTTCAGCGCTCCGAGTGCCATGGTGACGCGGCTGGCGATAACGCAAGTGCCTCTCTGGCAGATCACCTCCGGCCTTGGGGGATTGGCTCTCACAACCTATCTGATGGTTGTGCTGGCGGGGCGCTTCTTCCGCGCCAGCAACCTGCTCTCCAATGTCCCATTCAGCCTGCGGCGATTCGCAACGGGCTGGCGGGAGTGGGACAAATAAGGAGGGGAAGAAGTGGGAAAGTAGCTTCTATCCGCAGGCACTGGGAGGTAGAGAACAAGCTTCATTGGTGTCTGGATGTGGTTTTCAGAGAGGACGAGAGCCGTGTGCGCAAGGGCCATGCCCCCGAGAACCTGGCGTTCATGCGCAAGATCGCGCTCAATGCCCTAAGGCAAGATAAGAGCAAAAAGTGCGGAGCCAAGGGCAAGCGCCTGATCTGCGCTATGGATGACGAATATCTCCTCAAAGTGATCCGTTTATGAAAACGCGATTGCCCTGCAGTTCTCCGGCTTGACCGTGCTTGCGAAGTATTATATATTATATTTGCTACTTAATATGTTTAGGGGGACTTCCAATTCTCGCTGGTATAGCCAATTACGTGGGTAGGTGGGCCCGGGAGCGGTATCGAGGTTGGCGCCCATTTCGGCCGTGAGCAGCAGCCAGCCGATACAGCCCCATTCTCGTCTCCGTATTCACATTATATCTACGACAGGTTGAATGAAGTGGAGCCTCTAATGATCGAGCACAAATCTCTGGCCGATATAGCCTATGATGCGATCCGTGAGAGGATCCTCTCACGCGATTTCAAGCCTGGGGACTGGCTTCGGCAAGAGAGGTTATCTCAATTGCTTGGCGTCAGCCATACGCCTGTGCGGGAGGCATTGGATCGCCTGGTAGCGAATGGGCTGGCCGAGCGGATTCCGCATAAGGGGGTCCGCGTCTCCATCATCGATGACAGCAATATAGCCGAGGTGTATTGTCTCCGGCTGTATCTGGAACCTCTCGTCGCAAGATTGGCCACGATAAAGATTGCCGAAGAACAGTTGGAAGACCTTAGAGCAATTGTGACCAAAGCGGAGAAGATGACCTCGCTGGACGATATGTCCACTCGCAGGCGGCTGAATAGGGAATTCCACACCATGATCTGCAAGTCCTGCCAAAGCGCAATGTTAGAACGGATGTTTGAAATCTTATGGAACGGATTCCCGGATTGGATGCTCTATGAAGGCCTTTATCGTCGCCAGGACTCCTTGAGACGTCGGCTTCAGCGGGAGATTGAGGAGCACCGGGCGCTAGTCGATGCAATTGCCAAGAGGAACGCCATTCTCGCCGCGCAGCTTTCCACAAGCCATATCGAGGGCACGAAAGAGGATCTTATCGAGGTCTTTGAGATATCCAGGCACGTCCTCGAAGAGAAGCAACAGCGGATGGGGTTGTGATGATCCTGCTACCTATAAGCTCGTACCCAGATTCAGAGATGAATATAGGCAAAAGGAGAAGAGAGAAGGCCCCATCGATGTCCGACAGGATCAGTGCTTTCTGGACAGGCGAACCGCGCAGCTGACCAGACCTATCCATGGTTGGAGTCCGCATCTATCTGCTGAACCTCGGAGAGAAAATTATGTCAGGGGAAAGGCAAAAGACGATCGTCAATTCCTGGAATGAATGGGACCCGCTGAAACACGTGATTGTTGGTCGCGCCGATGGGACCATGATCCAAGCTCCTGAAATCGCCATTCAAAGAGATTGGCCGGAGGACGGTTTCCCCCTGGGCAAATACGGCCCCTACCCCAAGGAGATGCAGGACAAGGCCAACGAACAGCTGGATAACTTCGCCAAGATGCTCGAAAGCCGGGGCATACGAGTGGACCGCCCCGTCCCGATTGACTTTAGTCAGACGGTGCAGACTCCTGATTGGGTGCAAGAGACGATGTTCGGCTGTTGTCCCATCCGGGATATCCTGCTGACCGTCGGCAACGAAATCCTGGAAGCCACGATGTCCTACCGCAGCCGCTGGTTTGAGTTTATCTGCTATCGACCACTGCTCGAGCAGTACTTCAAGGAGGATCAAAATTTTCGTTTCGAGGCCGCGCCCAAGCCACGTCTGACGGAGCACTCATATAAGAAGGATTGGTGGCGGGAATGGCACTCGATGTCCGAAGAAGAGCAGTTTGAGCGCGCAGAAAATGGCGATTGGGTGCTCACCGAAAAGGAACCATTATTCGACGCTGCTGATGTTGTCCGCCTGGGGAAGGACCTGATCGTCCAGAAGTCAATGGTTACGAACGATGCGGGCATCGATTGGCTTCGCCGCCACTTTCCAAATCACCGCATCCATAAGGTGGGCCGCCGGGAGCTCCTGCCCTGGCACTTGGACTCGACCCTCGTCCCTCTTCGTCCCGGATTTGCGCTGGTCAATCCGACGCGCCCCTTCCTGGACGAGAAGGAGAGGGAATTCTACGAGAAGAATGGTTGGCAGCTTGTGGAAGCTCCAAAATCGGTTCTCAAGAAGAAACAGCCCTATGACTTCTGCAGCTGGTGGCTGAATATGAACACGCTTGTCCTCGATCCGAAAACCGTCTGCGTCGAAGCCAGTGAGACTCCCATCATGGATCTGCTCGATAAGCATGGGTTTGACGTCGTTCCGGTCCCGTTCTACGACGTGTCGCCCTTCGGGGGTGGGCTTCACTGCTGCACCGCAGACGTGTACCGGGAGGGGACTCTCGAGGATTACTTCCCCAAGCAGGTGGAGGGATTCTGAGTTCTTAGGACCATGGCAAAATCAGGTTTGGACGGCCACTCGGCGGATAACGGTGCGCGTGGATCCACCCATCGACGCTCGCGCCCGGATGACAGAGGTCTCTTCCACTTCATCGCTCCAACCGCGCGGAGTGGCTCAGGACGGCGAGGCCAGCCCGGGTTGCCGGGGGCGTGCTTTATGGTCACCGGAGAGGGCCCAAGACCGCATTCATCGACGGCTCCGCCGGCCCGAATCTCCGACCCAGGCGTTGAGATCTCCTGTCATAGAACCTTCAGGCTTCTAACCTGGATGGCGGCGCCAACATGGCTTCTTGCAGGATAGGACGCAATGTCAAGCTTCAATAGCGCATTCCCACTCCTGGATCAGTATATTGAGAACTGGATGGCGGCCGTCAATATTCCAGGTGTGGCTATCGCTCTGACTGATCGTGAGAACCTACTCCGCGTATCTACTTATGGCTTTGCCGACCTGGCTGCTAGAACCCCCCTCGCACCCGAGACGCTGTTTGAAATTGGCTCGATCGGCAAGTCTTTCACAAGCATCGCCTTGCTGCAACTGCAGGAAGATGGACTGCTGGACCTGCACGAACCCGTTACGCGCTACCTGCCCTGGTTCGAGGTGCAATCGGCGTACGAGCCCATTACTCCGCACCACCTGATGAGCCACACAGCTGGCATCACCATGGGGGCGGAATTTCCGGGCGAGGCGCGCTATGAAGCTTGGGCTTTGCGCGAGACAGAAGCCACCACGCCTCCGGGCACTTATTATCATTACTCGGACGCCGGCTATAAGACCCTCGGGGTGATCCTGGAGGAGCTGCTCGGGCTACCCTACGGCGAGATCATCCAGGCGCGTATCCTCGACCCGCTAGGGATGAGCGATACGGTCCCCATCGTCACAAACGAAACGCGCCCACGGCTGGCGGTGGGTTACGAACATTATTACGACGATCGACCGCCTCCTCGAGGCCATCCCCTGGCGCCGGCTACGTGGCTCGAACATGCCGAGGGTGCCGGCAGTATCGCTTCCACACCGGCAGACATGGCTATCTACCTGCGGATGTTGATGAACCGGGGTATGGGATTGCATGGTCGCATCCTCTCCGAGGAGAGCTTCGATCTACTAACCCGGCGCGTCATCGCGGCCGACGAGGAAGGGGATGGCTCCTACTATGGATACGGCCTCAGCATCCAAGAGAGCGAGGGGCACACCTACATCAGCCATGGCGGTGGAATGGTCGGGTACCGTTCCCACATTTTGATCGACATGGACGAAGGTCTGGGCGTCGTCGTATTGATGAATGGGCCGGCGGGTCAATCGGATCTAGAGATCGCGAATTATGCGCTCCAATTAATGCGCGCCGCACTCCACGATCAGGCGATGCCCTCCCTGCCGCTGACCGATCCGACCAAGCTTGAGAACGCCGCCGACTACGCCGGAACCTACCGGCTCTGCTCTCAAGCGCTCCCTGAGCTTCCAGAAGGGCACATGCAATTGCCTGGCATCGATGCGCTCACCTTTGTGGCAGAGGAAGAGCATTTATTCCTGCAATATGGCGATGAGCGCCTCCTGCTCGAACAACGTGGCCGCGATCAGTTCTATGTGGACCATCCTGATTTTGCGCTTTTCTTGCTCAGCTTTGGACGCGAAGGCAGGGAGGTGGTAGAGGTCTTCCACGGTCCTGACTGGTATGTTAGCGATCGTTATAAAGGCTCCAGCACTTTCGACTATCCACCGGATTGGGATGCATATCCAGGCCATTACTGTTCGCACAATCCCTGGATGACCCATTTCCGCATCGTTCAACGCAAGGGCAAGTTGATCCTCGTTTACCCATCCGGAGAAGAACAGCCACTGGCGCCAATTGGAGAGGGCGTCTTTCGCGTCGGGGAGGATAACCGTTCTCCAGAGCGCATTCGCTTCAGCGTTGTTCTGAACAACCAGTCGCTGCGAGCCAACTTCTCTTGTGGAGAATACTATCGCAGTTTCAGTCCATGATTTGGGCGCAGCTTCATCCTATGGATGAAGATATCGAGACTGGAATGAGCAAGCAGCATTGAGCCTTTGAGCGAATATTTCCTGGCAAACACGTCCCAGGAGGAGAGGAGGCAAGCAGTCACAGAATAAGCAACTGGCTCGGATCAATCCGGATAAGCATATTCCAAATTGAAGGAGGGATATGATGAAGAATCGACTCTTGAAAGACTTGATCGTGCTTGCTTTTCTGTCATTGCTCATGATAGGCATGGCTGGCTGCGCCAAAGCGACCGAAGAGCCGCCCGAAGTGCCGGCAGTAGAGCCCACTGAGGCGCCGGCAGCAGAGCCGCCAGAAACCGAGCCCGTCATCCTGCGCATCGGCGCGACCACTATTTGGGATGCCATAAGCCCTGCCACGGGCTGGGAATCCTACGTACTTCGCTACTGGTTCCATGACGGATTGATAGAGTGGGCAGAAATGCAGAGTTTTGAGCCTGGCCTAGCTGAGAGCTGGACGGTCTCAGACGATGGCCTGGTATGGACCTTCAAGATCCGAGAGGGGCTAACCTTCCACGACGGCACCCCATGCACTGCTGAGGACGTAGCATGGAGCCTTAACTTCCTCATGGAAGGGATGATCGGGCCGCTTGAGCTTTACACGGATGGCTTCGAGGAAGTGGTCGCCTTGGACCCCACCACCGTCCAGATCACCGTTTCGGAACCCACGGCGCTCATGCTCACTGCCCGGTTGCACTATGCCTGGATCTTGCCGCGCAGCGTCTGGGAGGGTATGACCTACGACGAGATCATGGAGTTCGAGGATCCAGCGGCGGTCATCGGCACCGGCCCTTACATGCTGACTGAATACGTTGAAGACGAGCATCTGATCGCAGACGCCAACGAGAACTACTATCGTGGCAAGCCAGTAATTGATCGCATCGTCATCCGGCAGTACGCCACCGAGGATGCCATGGTGCAGGCGCTTCTAGCCGGCGAGGTTGATCTGATCCTCGAGGTCCCGTACACGGCAGTAGAAACCCTGCAGGCGGAGGAAGACGTTGAGGTTGTGATCATGCCGTCACTTTCTCTCGACGACCTGGTCATCAACTCCCATGCGAACGGCACCCAGCCAGAGAGCCTCAACGACCCGGCGGTGCGGCTGGCGATGGACTATGCCATTGACAAGCAGAAGATCTTGAACATCGCCTATGCGGGCTATGGCGAGATAGCGGGGAGCATCCTGCCCCCCTCCATGGGAGACTGGGTGAGCCCCAACATCAAGCCTCTCCCCCACGACCCCGAGGAGGCGAACCGCATCCTGGATGAGGCTGGGTACTTGGACACCGACAACGACGGGGTCCGCGAGGACGCCGACGGCAACCCGCTGGAGTACCGCCTGTATTCAGAGGATATCGGCACCTCAGCCCGCGTCTTGGAGGTCATCTCGAATGGCCTGGCCGAAATAGGTATCTCGGCCCCGCCCACAATGATGGACGGCGACGCCCTATACGACTTGCTGGAGCCCGACTGGGACTTCGACATGATCTTGTGGGGCTGGGGGTGGGATCCGGATCCCGACTTTGCCCTGTACTGTTTCACCTGCCAGGCGATCGAGGATTACCTCAGCGATGTTGGTTACTGCAACGAGGAATACGACGCCCTCTATCTCGAGCAGGGCAGAACTATGGATCCGGAGAGGCGCCGTGAATTGGTCTGGAAGGCGCAGGAGATGCTGTTTGAGGATCGCCCCTATATCAACCTCGCCTACCCACCGACGATCCAAGCCTATCGCAGCGACCGGTTCATCTTCACTGATCTTTCCGGAGGGGACCTCTTGAAAAAGTGGACCCTGTGGAGAGATCCTCAGCCTGTGAAGTAGCAGCGATAAGCTCTAGCTCCGGTCGGTCTAGCCTCCCGCTGGACCGACCGGATTGCTTCCGAGGCATTCATGCAGCAAAGCGATTTTCTGATCCGCAAGATCTCTTTCGCGCTGGCAACCATAGTTGCTGTGATCATCTTTAATTTCTTCCTCTTTCGGGTTCTGCCCGGCGACCCGATTAAAGCGATCGCGCGCAGCCCACGGCTAACGCGCGAGGCGCGGGAGAAGCTCCGCATCGATTTCGGGCTCGACAAGCCGGTCTTCTTCGACGTCTTGCGATTGAAGGAAGGGGACGTTATCGGGGCATTCGATAGCCAGTTTACCTCTTATGTGAAAGCCCTGCTGCACGGCAACCTGGGCATCTCCTTCCGTAGTCGGAGGGCGGTGGCCGAAGTGCTGAAGGAACGCGTGTGGCGAACTGTGGTGCTAGTTGCGGGCGGTGAAACACTAGCCCTTGTTTTCGGTATCGCCCTCGGACTGGTGAGCGCCTGGCGGCGGGGCACGC
>CAZQDE010000032.1:0-27836 GCA_964591485.1 uncultured Anaerolineaceae bacterium
TCTGGATCGTGAAGCTGGAGGCGCCCACCGAGAGGATCTTTCCCGCCGCCTTGCGGTCAATCACCGGCCGCCTTGGCCGGTCCTCGGGATCTCCGGCCGCGACCAGCAGCGCACGATTTGTGCCATCCTCCCGCTTGATGGCGCTCACCAAGGCGAGCATGCCTGCCTTCAAGTCATGGATGGATTGAATAGAGCCATCCCGGCTCTTGAAGCGCGTGCGCTCATCCACCTGGAAGGTGAACGTCTCACCTTCGCGTGTCTGAAGCTCGAAGACGCCCCGGCCAGGAATGACATTGGTGATGGTGCCCTGGGCCCGGAATACCCTGTCGCGAAGGTCATCCGGCCAACCGACGGCAACCGCCACAGCAGTGAGCTTATCTTCGGGTGTCCGCACTGCGGCGACCAAGGCTGCCATGCCCAGCTCCATGTCTTCAAGCCCCTGGATTTCGCCATTTGGGCTGCGGAAGCGGGTCCGTTCCACAACCTTCAGCCGCAGCACCTCACCTTGCGCGGTCTCGAGGGTGAAGGCATTCTGGGTCGGTTCGACGGCCTGGACGACTCCACGGAAGGTCAGCAGGTCAGGCCGCACGAAGGCGACGATTGCTTCGGCGATGACGGCGCCATCCCCCCGGGGCTTGCCCGCCACCGCGACGCGCATGCCTTCCTTCAGGTCTTCGAACAATTCCACCTCGCCACCCGGCGAGCGAAAGGTTGTGGCACCGGTGACATGGACCCGGATCTCACCGCTGCGTGGCGTCCGAAGCAGGAAGGTCTTCCCGGGCAAGTCCAGGTCTGCGATCACACCTGCGCACCGGGCGCCACCCGGCGGATCCTCCGACTCAGCGAACGCCACCCCGGTGGTCACCAGGCTCAAGCTGAGCACCAATAGCAGGATGCGGATGCTTTTCGTGAACATCATGTACCTCCTTTGCCCTTTCCTGTCGAAAGTTTCGCAGCCTCGCATGAACATAGGATGGCAAGGGTGTAAAAAGCCTGTAAAACCAGGGGGCAGATACGGCATGCAAAGGGCCCTGGGTGGGCCAGGGCTCTTTAGGCGGGATCGAGAAAGGGCCGGTAAGCTCAACCCTCGCTGTTCGGCGGGAAGGTGACCTCCTCCCTTCCCGCCAGCTTGTCATGGATGCGCTCGATGACCAAGTCCAGATGGCGAGGCTTATGGACGAAATCCATGTCATCTGTGCGGATCGTCAGCACGGGGCAAAGGTCGAATCCTTGCATCCACTCATCATAGAAGGACTCGAGCAACTCAAGATACTCAGGCGTGATCCCGCGTTCCATCTCGCGCGCCCGCTGGCGAATGCGCTCCATCAGCACAGGAACGGGCGCCTTGAGCAAGATCAGCAGGTCCGGAGATGGCAGCCCGCTCACCACGAGATCGAATACCCGGCGGTAAGTCAGGTAATCCCGCTCGGAGATCGTCCTCAGGGCTAGCGCCGCCCGCGCGAAGATTTCGGCATCCTCGTAGATGGAGCGGTCGATGATGGTTGAGCCGGGGGCATTTGCCAGCGCCCTATGCTGTTCGGCGCGATGCCCCAGAAAGAAGATCTGCAGATGAAAGGCCCAGGCAGCCATGTCGGCGTAAAAGTCGGCCAGATAGGGGTTGTCTACGACCGATTCATAGGCGGTTTGCCATCCCAGGCGGCTCCCGAGTCGCTCTGTGAGGGAAGTCTTCCCCACGCCGATATTGCCTGCCACGAGCACGAAATGCTTGGCCATCCAGCCTCCTCCATCGCACCGGCGGGTGAGGTCAACAGTATAGAATGGCCTGGTCATTCGCTCAAGCGCCCATGGGCCTACAGAAGCAGGGCCACCGGGTGAGGTGGCCCTGTGCCTGCGCGTGAAGACGCATTTGGCTCCTAGAACCTCGAGGGGCTGATCCTTCAGGCGGATCGGGCGCGCAGCAGCCGTGGGCCGATGAGGTCCATCGCCCAGCCAAAGGCCAGTTCGATCCAAGGGACCAGCGCCAATCCAGAAGGGACGTATGCCACGCGGCGCGGTCGGCGAACCAGGCGCAAAATGGCCTGCGCCACCCTCTCGGGCGCGATCGCCAGCTTGCGTGCCGGGATCTGCCTGCCCCTCTCCTGCGCCGCGGCACGGTCGAAGAAAGGCGTAGCGACGGCGCCGGCCCGCACCACGCTGGCGTGCACACCGCTGCCCTGCAATTCGCGGTGCAGCCCTGTGGTGAAGGCATCCACAAAGGCTTTGGTTGCGCTGTATAGCGCCACCCCCTGGCTGGGGATTGACCCGGCGATAGACCCCACGTTGATGATATGGCCCCGGCCGCGACGCTTCATTTCTGGAAGGAAGAGCCAGGTAAGCTCCACCAGGGCGCGATTGTTCACCGCCATCATCTCGCAGGCGATCTCCCAGGGCATGGATTCGCTGTAGCCATACCAGGCAAGGCCGGCGTTGTTGATCAGAAGATCCACCGGCTCGGCCAAGCGCATCACACGCTCAGAGAACTCCCGCAGGTCTCCTTCGCGGCCCAGATCCACGGCCATTGCGAGCGCAGTCCCCCCACTCGACTCGATGGTGCGCCTGAGGCGGGTGAGCTTGTCGATGCTTCTAGCCGCAAGTACCACCGGATACCCGGCCTGCGCCAGGGCCAGGGCCGTGGCGCGCCCGATGCCACTGGATGCGCCCGTCACTATGGCCCAGCCCTTCTGCGATTCCAGGCTCCCTATCCTGCAGTTGCGCATCCTCAAGCCCTCGCGCGCGACTTGCTCAGAACCCATAGGCGAATGATCGGCCGGAAAATGCGGATCAACTCACGGCGGAAGCCGAGCCGGCCCCTCAACTCCTGGATATAATCCGCCAACGTCCGCCGCTGGAAGCGCAGCACGCGCTGACTCTCGGTGGTGTCCAGCCAGTCCGTGGGATAGGTCTCATCCGTGAAGGCTTCTTCGGGCAACATTCCGATTCCCACCGCCTCCAACACCTGCTCTACCAGCTGGCGCTGATACAGCTGGCATGCTGGGCCGCCCCCGATATGCCAGATATGCCCCCAGGCCTCCTCCGTCTCCAGCGCGTTTGCGATGGCCTCGCCCACATCCCGCCTGTGGACGAACTCGATGCGGTTGTCGAGCGGAACCTCGAACATGGCCGGATCCAGGATGAATCGTACCGGAAGCGCGGCCCCCAGGCGAAAAATCACCCAGGTGAGCCCGGATTCGCGGATCATCTGCTCGCACTCTACCTTGTGATGTGCGTAGTGCTCGATGGGATTGGGCAGATCGGTGATCTTGCGGGGTGGCGTAAGGTGTTGAGTCTTCCCGTAGATATGCATCGAGGAGCTGAAGATGAGCCTCGGCGGGTCCGATTGCGCCTGCATCGCCCGAATGAGATTAGCCGTCCCGCCCACATTGATATCTCTGGCCCACGCAGGATTATCCTCGGTGCCTTTTCCGGTCGCAGACAGCGTGGGGATGACAAATGCCAGATGCACCACGACGTCCATACCCTCCACCGCCTGCTCAAGGGAGGAAAGCGAGCGGAGATCACCCCAAAATGCCTCTGCGTTGGGAGGCAGCCGCTTGGCTGCGCGCCGGTTTGGTTTCGAGGGGACATCAAAGCAGCGGACATAGTGGCCGCGCTCCAATAGCACGCCCACCGCCGACCGCCCAATATTGCCAAATGCACCTGTTACTAGGACTTTCATTGCGCCTCCTTGGGTACGAGCCCATTGAAGATCAAATCGAGACCGAAGGTAGTGGCCTCGTTCCAGTCGGTTCCGTCCGGATCCAAGAGACCTTGGAATAGCAGACCGATCGCCATCGAAAGGATCGTGCGCGCGGCGCGTTCTGCATCAACCGCACGGAAATCACCCGACTCCATGCCGCCGGCGATCATCTCGGTGAAGAAGGCCAAGTAGTGCTGGAAAGGCTGGATGGTGGCTTGCCAGATTTCCCGATCCCGTGTCGCCTGTGCCCAGAATTCCAGGTAGATGGGCAACTGGGGCGCGCCGAGTTCAAGCACCTCCCCAACCAGCCCGGCCATGGATAGCAGGCCTTCCCGGGCTGTTCCCGCCTGGTCACGAAAGGCGGTGAGCTGGGTTTCCAGCGTTTCCAGCCAGCGCTGCATCAGCTCCAGAAAGACTTCCTGCTTGCTCTCGAAGTGGTGATAGAAGGCCCCCTTGCTCACGCCCGCGTGGCCGCAAATCAGCATCACGCTGGTGGCATCATAGCCCCTCTCCGCAAAGCAGCGCTCGGCTGCCTGCAGGATCTGCTCACGGGTCTGTTCTCCCTGGATTTGCTTCTGCACGCCTGGTCCTTTCCATACCGACCGGTCGGTATGGATTATAGCAGAATACCCATCCAGGGCAATGGTGCTTCATTCCTATCCCGCGGCCTGCCAGGCCGCATGCATCGAATAGATGTGGGGAAGCGAGGGCCTCAAAGGGCGATCAGCAGCATTGCCGCCAAGGCCAGCACAACACCCGCCCCCTGCCGCACGGTGAGACTCTCACCCAGGAAGATGACCGCCAGCAGGATGCTCAGCGCAGGATAAAGCGCCGCAAAGCTCATACCAGCGAGACCTTGCCCGTACTGATGGCCTGCAGAAACGCAAAGGCACCCAAGAAGCCGATCGTGCCGGTGATCAGCCCCAGCACGGTGCCCACAGGGTGATGCTCGATCCGGAACCGAAAGAGACCGACAGCGACGGCCCCGAACACAAGCCCTCCCACGATCTCGTAGAGCACGGCGCTGCGCGGGTGCATATAGCGGACGGTGATCTTCGGCAAGAATCCCCCTTACCCTCATGAAATAAACGTGCCCATGGCAGGGATGATCCAGGATTTCATGGTCGACTTCGCTTCATGGTTGATCGCGACGATCAGGGAGCACGCCGCAGTCTGCTAAGGACTCTCTGTCCACGCATCCAGCGTGACGCGCGCGTGCAGCCAGAACAAGGGAAAGGCAGGCAGGAAGAGTGCCGAAACCAGGATGTAATTTACGGGCCACGCAGCCCAGGCGCCGGCTGCCAGGGTAGCAAAGAGATAGATGCCGGCGGAATAGCACGAGCCGGTTAGGGCGACTGTCCCCAGCCAAGGGGCCCATTTCGCCCCCCGCCTTTGCCCAGCAGCAAACGCAACGCCCATGAGCGCAAAAGCCGCGTCCAATAGCCCGGTTCCTAGCAGGAAGAGTTCTGCCTGGCGGGGCCAGCCACCGACCGGAGGCGGCACCAGGGGGCCGAGCGCCCCCGATTGCAGCCAGGTGATTGCGCTTCCCACCAGCCCAACCAGATGAAGCGCCTGCAAGACCCCATAGTAGACGACCAGGGCTCCATACAGACGGCTAGGGGAGGCGAATTCCATTAGGGCTACTCACCGATGATTTTGACCAATACCCGCTTCCTTCGGCGGCCGTCAAACTCACCGTAGAAAATCTGCTCCCAAGGTCCAAAATCGAGGCGGCCTCCGGTCACGGCCACCACCACTTCGCGGCCCATGACCTGCCGCTTCAGGTGCGCATCGGCGTTATCCTCGCCGGTGCGGTTGTGGAGATATTGGCTCACCGGCTGATGCGGGGCCAACTCTTCCAACCAGCGCTCGTAGTCTTGATGCAATCCGGATTCATCGTCATTGATGAACACCGAAGCCGTGATATGCATGGCGTTCACCAGCGCTAGACCCTCTTGGATTCCGCTCTCCCGCAGGCATTCCTCCACCTGCGGTGTGATATTGATGAAGGCCCTCCGGCCTGGGACATTGAACCAGAGTTCCTTCCTGTAGCTCTTCATCATCACTTTGCTCCTCCCCACCCTTGGCCGCCGCCGGGACCACGGCTGGGCCTATCCACCATAGAAAATGTTTTCGCCCAAATCCTTAAGCCAGAGCGTATGCGAATCCGGCCGTTCCTGCTCCGGCAGGGAAGCTCCGGCCTCGACCACCTCCCCCAGGAAGATGGTATGGTCACCGGCAGTCAGGGAATCGATCAGCCGGCACTCCACGAAGGCCGGCAGCTCGGTCAAGATAGGTGCGCCGGTCACGCCCGACTGGAAATACTATCCGGCTATCAGATCCCCTTCGACCTTCACCGATTTAAAGAAGGCGAAGGCCACCTCGGCATGGTCTTTGCTTAAGATGTTGAGGGCGAAAGCCTTCGCATCCCGAATCACCTCATGAATCCAGGACTCGGATTGGACACAAACCACAACCTGCGGCGGCTTGAACGAGGCCTGAGTAACCCAGTTAACAGCCGCCGCCCCGCTTCGCCCATCCTCGGTCTGGGCGGCAAGCACGAATAGTCCATATGGGATCATCCGCAAGGCAGTCTTCTTGGCCTGCTCATCCATGCTTGCCTCCTCACCGTTCGTCCTATTCCACTCTTATCACAGAGGGCGGGCACATCGCCCACCCTCCTCGCCATCCCCTGCCATCGAGAGCCGATCGCTGGTCTCAACACTCGCTGAAGCCGCAACTGTAGCATTTCCGGCAGCCCTCCTCATTCACCACTGCGGCGGCCCCGCACTCCGGGCAGAGATCGCCGATTTGCAGGCTGAGCTGGTCCTCCAGAACCCCTTCTTCGATGAAGAGCTCCTGCGGGATAGCGTCGGGCGTCTCTTCCAAGTAGGCCGCCAGAGCGCGTGCGAGGCCATCCGGCAATGACAGGACCCGGTTCGGTCCGAAACCGGTCGGCCGCCCGCCGCCGATGCCTGCCAACTGACGCACGACCTCGGCCAGGCGGTCGCGTGGCGGCACGGGAGAAGCAACTCGCAATAGATAGGAAATTAGGCGGCCGATGGCCTCCGACACAGCGGCCGTCTCCGAGCCTGCTTTGGCGGAGGTGATGAAGACCTCGAATGGCTGTCCAGCACCGCCGCCGTTCTCATTGATGGTCACAAAAGCCTTGCCGAGCGGGGTTGTGATTTGGTAGGTGCAGCCATCCAGCCGCTGAGGGCGAGGCTTCTTGCCCTCCAGCCAGAGCTGAATCTGCCTCGGCACGCCTGCCTGCAACTCCTTCGACTCGGCTGTCTGTTTGGTCTCAAGCACCACTTTGCTGCGCGAGCCGGTGATGTAGACTGTGAGCCCCTTGCAGCCCAGTTCCCAGGCCAGCATATAGGTCTTGGCCACATCCTTGACGGTCGCATCCGGCGGGAAGTTGCAGGTCTTGCTCAGGCTGTTGTCTACGAACGCCTGCATGGCCGCCTGCATGCGGACATGCTCCTCGGCCGTGATATCCTGTGACACGACGAAGATCTGACGCACTTCTTCGGGCACAGCCTCGATGCTCTGGCAGGAGCCATATTTCAGCACGGCTTCGAAAATCATCTCGCGGGTCAATTCGTCCACCCCAGCCCGGATGAGGGCCTGCTCAAACATCGGGCTGGCGTAAGTGAGCCGCAGATCCTCCCCACCATCATCCACATGGCGGTAATAGGCCAGCGCGAAGACCGGTTCGCAGCCGTAGGCCTCACAGCCGGCTACCGTGGCGATCGTACCCGTTGGGGCGACGGTGGTCTGGGCGGCGTTGCGAATGCCCCGCTGGCGGATGCCCTCGACGACTCTATCCCACGCGACGGCCGGCCGGCCGAAATCGCGCTCGTAGGGTTTGATCGGGGAAGGCGGTTCCCACTTGAGATCATCGGGGTCGTAAATGCTGCCCTCAATCGCCGGGAAAGGTCCTCGCGCCTTGGCGAGGTCAATGCTCGTCAGCATGCAATGATAGCGAACGAACTCCATCACCTGGGCCGCAAATTCCTGGGCATCCTCGGAACCATAGCGGATGCCGACATGATACATCAAATCCCCGAGCCCCATGATCCCCAGACCGATCCTCCGGGCCCGCATGGCCGCTTCCCGCAATTGTGGAACGGCAGGGACGTAGGCGTTGGCATTCACGACATCGTCCAGGAAGCGCGTGGCGAGGGCGACGCTCTCACGCAATTTCTCCCAATCGACGGTGCCTTCAGGCCCGAGATGTTGGGCCAGATTAACCGATCCCAGGCAGCAGTTCTCATAGGGCCCAAGCCACTGCTCCCCGCAGGGATTTGTGGCTTCCAGTTCATAAAGGTGGGGCAGTGGGTTGCTGCGGTTGGCGGTGTCCAGGAAGAGCACCCCTGGCTCGCCGTTATGGTGAGATTGGCGCACAATCCTATCGAACAGCTCGCGGGCCCGGACGCGCCTGAAGGTCTTGAACGGAACTCCCCGGGCTTCCATCTCCCCGAAGCCGCCCTTGAACTCGCGATAGGCCTGGGAAGATACGTCCGGAAAGCGCAGCTCCCACCAATCGTCCTCTTTCACAGCCTTCATAAAGGCATCGGTGATACCCACCGAGATATTGAAATTGGTGATGGCGTTCTCGTCGGTTTTGCAGGTGATGAAATCCTCGATGTCTGGATGGTCCACCCGCAGCACGGCCATATTGGCGCCCCGGCGTGTACCTCCCTGGGCGATCTCGCCAAAGGCCTGGTCATAAACCCTCAGGAAGCCCACCGGCCCCGTGGCCTGGCCGGCCGAGGACGCTACCAGATCCCCTTTGGGCCGAAGGCGGGAGAAGGAGAAGCCATTGCCGCCACCAGTTTGCTGAATCAAAGCGGCGTCCCGCAGGGTCTGAAAGATGCCTGACGGGTCCCGCCCCATGTCGTCCGAGATCGGCAATACGAAGCAAGCCGCAAGCTGCCCCAAGGGAGTGCCAGCTCCCGTGAATGTGGGAGAATTGGGGAAGAACCGTTTGCTGGAAAGAAGTTGGTAGAAGCGCCGGGCATGTTCCAGCACATCCTCCCCCCATAGCCTCTCGGCGGCGGCCACATGGTAGGCCACCCGCCAAAACATCTCCTCGACGGTCTCTATAGGTTCTCCATCCTCACCCTTGCGTATGTAGCGCTTCATGAGCACCGTGCGGGCATTCTCGACCAGCTTGATGGCTGGCAAGTCGGAGGGCAGTGGCGGGCGGCTTTTGCCCATCTCCTCCGCCGATAGATCCAAATCCCGGCTCTCCATCTCCAGCATCGTTCTCCCTCCAAGGTGAACAACCGACCCAGATAGATCGAGACCGCAGGGCGGTCCCGCCAGGAAGTGCAAATGCTTAGGCTTCTAGCAAACGGTTGATCTCGTTGCGAACGGCGCGCAGGTCGTCAAGCCCCAGGTAGACGATGGCGTAGCGGATATAGGCCACATGATCAAGCTCTTTCAGGCCGGCAATGACCATATCCCCGACCACCCGGGAAGAGACCTCCGGCTTACCCATCGATTGCAGCGCCGACTCGATCTCGCCCACAAGGCGCTGGATCTTGGCCCCTGGAACCGGCCGCTTGGCGCAAGCAATGCGGATCCCTTGCTCCAGCTTCTGGCGGTTAAACTCCTCCCGCGTGCCGTCTTGTTTCACAATGAGAGGTGCCGCCATGATAGCGCGCTCGTAGGTGCTGAAACGCTGATCGCATTGAATGCACTGCCGCCGGCGGCGGATGCCGCCCCGGCTGTCGTGCGTGGTATCGATGACGCGCGTGCGTGCGCTTTGGCAGTAGGGGCAGTACATAGGTCCCCACGGATGGAATACTTGTTCTACGCCAGATGTTCGCCTAGCAGGTTATGCAAGCCCTGCCTGTTGGGGTAGGCGGGCCATTCTAGCATAAAGGGGAACACTGCCACAAGCCAGAAGGCGTGTTTGGGAGGCAACCGCGCATGGTACTTTGGTCCCCCCAGAAGAACCCAAGCAGACCAGCGCCGGGAGGAGGAGACCGACGCTGGCCTGCAGTGGGGATGCCCTCAGAGGGACCGGGCGGCAAACGGCCCCCTGGGGCTAGATGTGGCAGGAAGTCGGCTGGCCGGGCCGAGAAGCCTGCCACCTTAGCGGCGACGCAGGAAAGCCGGGATGTCCAAATCGTTCAGGTCGAAAGTTTGCGGCTGGAAGTCCTCTACAGGGATGCCTTCTTCCTTCCCCTGCTGGGCGCGCGCTTCGGTTCGGCTGCGCGCCCGGCGCGGGGAGCGGCGCATCGAGCCGGAGCGTTCGAAGCCCGTGGCAATCACGGTGACGCGCAGTTCATCGCCCATGCTGGGATCGATCACGGCGCCAAAGATCAGGTTCACATCCGGATGTGCAGTCTCTTTGATGATAGCGGCTGCTTGGTTGACCTCGAACAGGCTCAGATCGCTGCCGCCGGTGACGTTGAAGAGGATTCCGCGGGCACCATCGATGGTGATATCCAGCAAGTGACTGGAGATTGCCTGCTCGGCTGCCACGCGGGCTCGATCCTCACCGGAGGCGCGCCCGACGGCCATGAGCGCCGCCCCACCCTCCGACATGATGGTGCGCACATCCGCGAAATCCAGGTTGATCAGGCCGGGCACGGTGATGAGCTCGCTGATCCCCTGGATGCCTTGACGCAGCACATCATCTGCGATGCGGAAGGCCTCCTGAAGGCTGGCGCGCTTGTCGGCGATCTGCAGCAGGCGGTCATTCGGGATCACGATCAGGGTATCGACCTGTTCTTTAAGCGTGGCGATCCCCGCCTCCGCCGTCTGAGCCCGCTTGGCGCCCTCGAAGGTGAAGGGACGGGTGACCACGCCGATCGTTAGCGCCCCGATCTCCTTGGCGATCTGGGCGATCACCGGTGCGGCGCCGGTCCCGGTGCCACCACCGATGCCAGCAGCGATGAAGACCATGTCGCTGCCTTTGAGCACCTCATAGAGATCGTCGGCGGACTCTTCGGCCGCCTTCTGGCCGACCTCCGGGCTGCCCCCGGCACCCAGGCCACGGGTGAGCTTGTCACCAATGCGCACGCGGATGGGCGCATCCGAGAGCAAGAGCGCCTGGGCATCGGTGTTCACGGCCACGAACTCGATGCCTGAGAGGCCCTCCTCGATCATGCGGTTGACGGCGTTGCTCCCGCCGCCGCCAACCCCGACGACTTTGATCCGGGCAAATGATTCCGTCTGTGGAATTGCGTTCATCTTCTCAATCCTCCTCGCAGTTCTCGGTCTCCCGGCTTTCGTTCCCTTCTTTCAGGCTGAATCTGTCTAACCTGGCAAGAGCCGCTTGAAGAATTCGGCGGCCTTCTCAAGATTGATCTTCGGCAAGGTGAAACCGCGGTAGCTCATGCTCCCAAAGAGCGCCTCCTCCTCCAGGACCTGGGCCCAGTAGAGCAAACCCAGGCTGGTGGCGTACGCCGGCGAGCGCAGCCGATCGACCAACCCGACCATGCCCTCCGGCTGGGCGGCGCGCACCGGCAGTTTCAGCACTTCACTGGAAACTTCTTGGATGCCTGGCAGGGTGGAAGTCCCTCCCGTTAGGACCATGCCCGCTGGCAACAGACCGTCATAGCCGCTGCGCTTCACCTCCTGGCGCACTAGCCCGAACAACTCCTCCACACGCGGCTCGATGATCTCCGCCAGGGTCGCGCGGCGGATCTGCACCGGGCGCTCCTCGCCGAAGGGACGCACGGCGAAGGAGTGCGTAGGGTCCAAGGCTCGCGGCCTGGCATGGCCATGTTGCCGCTTGACTGACTCGGCCGTCTCCTGCGGCAGGTGGAGCACCTGAGCGATATCATTCGTCAGATGATCCCCTCCAACCGGGATGACCGCCGTGTGCCAGACAGCGCCCTCGATGTAGACGGCGATGTCGGTCGTGCCTGCGCCGATATCGCAGAGCAGAACGCCCATCTCTTGCTCGGTTTCGCTCAGCACCACGCCGGCCGAGGCCAGCGAACTCAGCACCCAGCCGTCCACCTCGACCTGCGCCGCCTCGATGCATTGCTCGAGATTTTGCAATGCGGTGGCGCTTGCGGTAACGATGTGTGACTCGACCTCCAGGCGGTAACCATGCATACCGATGGGCGATTTGATCCCATCCTGGCCGTCGACCACATAGCCGCGAGGGATAACATGCACAATGACGCGGTTGTAGGGGATCACGATCGAGCGTGCCGCATCCACCGCCCGCGCCACATCGTCCCCGCTGATCACCCGTCCCGTAACGCCGGCCATGCCCTTGCTGTTCAGGGAGGAGACATGCGCACCCGAGAGGCTCACCATCGCGGAAGTAATCTCGTAGCCCGAGGTTCGCTCGGCCTTGTCCTTCGAAGTCCGGATGGCATGCGCCAGCGCCTCGAGGTTCACGACGCCCCCTTTGCGCATGCCCCCGCTCGGGGCTTCTCCCACGCCGATCACGCGCATCTTGCCATCCGCGGTGGCATGACCGACCAGCGTGCAGACTTTGCTGGTGCCGATGTCAATCCCCACGAAGATCGTCTCTTCCGAGCCCAGCAAGCTACTCACCGACTTCACGACTCCACGCTGAAGTAGGGCGCCGCGGCATCCTCAACGCTGATGAGCGTGGCAGTCTGGCCGCGCTCATCCAACCGGGCTGCGATCGCCCTGTAGATGGAAGCCTTAACCCGCATGTCGCCCTCGATCCCAAAATAAACCCGCCGGCCTTTCTCATCCACAAATCCCAGCCCTCGCTGGCGGTCGAATCGCCAGGCTCCCACCTGCGGAAACTCTCGCTGCAGCGTCTCCGCGGCTTCCAGCACGGTGGGCGAGATCACCGGATCCTGCGGCGTACCCTCGAAATTGAGGACTCCATCATCACTCTGGATATGGATTAAATCGTTGCGCTCTCCATGCTGAATGTAGGCCACCCCGTCGGTGCTTATCCACCAGATACGGCCCCCTGCATCCCAGGCCGCCAACGGCTCCCGCTCTCTGAGCGCAATGCGGACCCGATTGGGCCACCCCAAGGTCACTGTTGCCTCTTCCACCTCTGCCACCTCCTCCAGCCGCCCCTCCACTGCCCTCGGATCTACCAAGAAGAGCGACTGGCCCTCCACGCCCGCGAGCGAACGGATTTGCGCGGGCGTGAGCATCTGCGCACCGCCGATTTCAGGCTGCACCAGGCGGTAGGCAGGCGATTGGAGAAACTGCAACCAGGTCAGCCCGCACAGCAATAGCACCGCTGCGCAGAATATGCGCATCCCTATGTATCCAGCCGGGAGAGCGCGGACTTGAATTTGCGCGCCTGTTTCAGCCGAGAGCACCAGGTCCACACGCCGACGTGGCCTGCGGGTCTTGCGCCGCTTGGGGATCTCAACCTTGCGGGCGCGCTCGACTTGTCGTGTGCGCCGCACCCGTCGCTGCCGGACCTGATCGGCCCGCGTGCTGCTTCCTTCCAGCGCCCGCTCACTGACCGTCATGACGCGTCCTCATAACTCCTTACTAACCCACCCTTCTGGCGGTGTCGCTCCAACGCCAGCTCGATCAACCGGTCCAATAGGGCCGGATAGCTCAGTCCGCTCGCCTCCCAGAGCTTGGGATACATGCTGATCTTCGTGAAGCCCGGGATGGTGTTAATCTCGTTTAGATACAACTCACCGGTCTTGCGGTCGAGCAGGAAATCCACCCTGGCCATCCCGGCCCCATCGATGGCCTCATAGGCGCGGACGGCGAGCTCACGCGCCCGCGCCATCAAGTCGGCCTCGATATGGGCGGGAATGATCAGCTCCGAATCATCATCCTGGTATTTCGCCTTGTACGAGTAGAAGGCGTCGCTAGGCACAATCTCCCCCGCGACCGAGGCCTGCGGGCGCTCGTTGCCCAGCACACTAATTTCTATCTCGCGCGCATCCAGGCCACACTCCACTATCACTCGCCGGTCATAGCGGGCAGCCTCACGAAGGCCCTCGACCAGGTCCGCCCGGTTCTTGCAGCGGCTGATGCCGACCGACGAACCCAGATTGGCGGGCTTGGTGAACAGCGGATAGGGACCCAAAGCTTCAGCCTTCTTCAAGGCCGCCTCGAAATCCGCCTCCAGGTCCACAGCCGTAAACACCACCCAATCCACGACCGGAATGTCCCAGGCCCGCATCACGGCCTTGAAAAGGCCCTTGTCCATCGCTGCCGAGGAGGCCAGGACGCCGCCGCCGACATAGGGGATATCCGCCAACTCCAGCATGCCTTGCAGCGTGCCATCCTCGCCATAGGTCCCATGCAACACCGGAAAGGCGACTTGCAACCGTGCGCAGACTTCGAGCGGTCTATCCGGCTCACGCCAGTACAGCGCGCCTTCATCCGGCTCTGGAAGCATCGCTACGGGCCGCAGCGATCCCAGGTCACCAGCCTCAAAGGCATCCAAGACCTGCTCACCGCTGAGCCAACGACCGTCCTTGGTGATGCCGATTTGCACCAATTCGTACTTCTCGCGGTCCAAAGCGGCGAGGATCGATCGCGCCGAGAGCAGCGAAATTTCGTGCTCGCCTGAGCGGCCACCAAAAAACACGCCCACCGTGCGCTTCTCTGTCACGGGTCGTCTCCCCATTACAAACCATCCAATTCGGCTTCGGTCCAATCTCCCAGCAATTCGATCTCCAGGTCCAGCCGAACGCCAAAGCGCTCGGCAACCTTCTCCTGGGCGGTTCGGATCAGAGAGAGCACATCGGCGGCCGTTCCCGCGCCTTCGTTCAAGAAGAAGTTGGCGTGCTTCTCACTGATCCGCGCCCCTCCAAGCTGCAAGCCCTTCAATCCGGCGGCTTCAATCAGGCGCCCAGCGGAGTCTCCCGGCGGATTCTTGAACATCGAGCCCATACTCGCCCCGCCTGGCTGGCTGGCTTCACGCCGCGCCGCCAGTTCCTGCATCCTTGCCCGGCAAGCTTCCGGGGTCGAATGCTCGAGCCGGAGATGCCCCGCCAATACGATGAAGCGACCACCGTGGCCCTTCAGGGCGCTCGTCCGGTAGCCATAGTCAAGGCGCTCGACCTCCCAGCTTTCCCTCATGCCGTTATGTTGCAAGATTTCGGCCATCATCAGGCACCCGGCGATGTCCCCCCCGTAGGCCCCAGCATTGCCCACGATGGCGCCTCCCAGCGTGCCGGGCACGCTGGCCGCCCATTCCAGGCCTGCCAGCCCCCGCTCAGCAGCCAGGCGCGCGATCGTCCCCAGCATGGCACCCGATTCGGCCCATACCGAGGGGCTCTCCCCCTCAGGCTCGAACCGCATCTCTCGCGCCCGGTTCAATAGCACCACGCCCCGCACCCCGCGATCCGAGATGAGCGCATTCGAGCCGCCACCCAGGATCAGGAAGGGCGTCGCCGATTCCCACAGCAGCCGGGCAGCGGCTTCCAGCACGCCGGCTGAGCGGACCTCTACCAGGAAATCCGCCGGCCCTCCGACACGCGCCGAGGTATACGGGGCCAGCGGCGCATCCCTTCGCACTGTCAGGCCCAGCTCATTCTCCAGCCGCAGAGCGGCCTCGGCGGCGCGCAGCGCAGCGATCACAGCGTCCGCACCCTCGCGATGATGCGCCCCAGCAGGTCGCGCTCGGGCAGCTCGACGCTCAAGTAGCTCGGGACCCCCGCCCGATCGCCGCTGGCGGCGCGCTTCGCCGCAAGGCGCATGCGCAATTCCATCTTGCGATCGGCCTCGAAGACGCCCCTTTTCTTCTTAGCCATCTCTCTCCACTCCTTCGTTCCCTCGATCTTTTAGCAGGAGTGCGCCGACCTGGTTTCCATCTCCTGCGCTCAGCGTGACGACCACATCGCCTTCCCGTATCTGCCCGGCCAATAATTCCACGGCCTGCTCGATGCTTTCTGCAAACGCTACCTGGGGGTGCTCAATGCGCTCGGCGATCTGCTGTCCACCCAGGGCCTCATCTGGCACCTCGCGCGCCGCAAACACCTCCAGAACAACCACCTGGTCGGCCTGCGAGAAGGCCTTCGCAAAGGCCGGCAGCAGCGTCCGCAGGCGAGAGTAAGTATGGGGTTGGAAGACGGCCCAGATCCTGGCCTGCGGGTAGCGCTGGCGTGCCGCCTGCAAGGTGGCCTGGATCTCGGTGGGATGATGGGCGTAATCGTCGATCACCGTCACCCCTCCGGCGGTGCCCAGGATCTCAAAACGCCGTCCCACACCTTGGAAGGAGGTCAGCGCCTCGCGCGCCTGGGCAAATTCGACCCCCAACGCAGAACTTGCGGCGAAGGCCGCCAGGACGTTAAGCACGTTATGACGGCCGGGGAGCCGCGAGCGTGCCAATCCCAGGGTCTCGCCGGCCCTCGAAATCAGAAAATCCGAACCGCCGGCGGAGTTCGGGCGGATCTCATCCGCGCGCCACAGCGCCTCCGCCTCCATCCCATAGGTCTCCAATCGAGCCTTCCCAGGCACCAGGGTTCTGGCGCCAGGGTCCTCCGCACAGACCACCAGCAGACCCTGCACCTGATCGGCGAAGGCCTGGAAGGCCTGTTTGAACTCGGCCTCGGTGGGATAGCAGTCAGGATGGTCGTGTTCCACGTTGGTCACCACGGCCAGCCAGGGTTCCAGGCCAAGGAAGGTACGGTCGTACTCGTCGGCTTCGATTACAAAATCCTGCCCCTCGCCCCATTGCGCATTCGTGCCAAGCCCGCGGATCTGCCCCCCGACGATGAAGGAGGGCGCCTTGCCGGCCGCCTGCAAGATCCAGGCGATCAGGGCCGTGGTCGTGGTCTTGCCATGTGTCCCGGCGACGGCGACGACCCGCTTCCCCTGCACGATATCCGACAGGAAGTCCTTCCTGCGCAGCACCGGGATGCCGGCCGCACGGGCCGCGGCCAGCTCGACGTTGTTCTCTGGAATGGCCGAGGAGGCCACCACTAAGCTGGCATCGGTGATGTTCTCGGCGCGATGCCCGATCACAACCGGCACTCCCATCGCCTCCAGGGCCTGGGCGTAGGCCGAGCGCTCGCGATCCGAGCCACGCACGCGCTCACCCCGGCTGATCAAGATCTTCGCGATCGCCGACATGCCCGCTCCGCCAATTCCCACCAGATGCACCTCTCCCGTCATACGAACACCACGATGATGAAGACGAAGACCACGCCCACCGCGAAGTACAACTGCGGGATGGGTAACAACTCCGGCGGGAGCATCCCCACCAGGTTGGATATCTGCTCATACAGTTCGCTCCCCTCGGCCGGCATTTGAACCCAGGGCGTGGGGTAGTTAGCAGCGTGAAGATAGAACCAGATCGACCCGAAGAGCAGGTAGCCGTTCAAAGCCCCCATGAAGAAGCCCAGCAGCACATCCTGGAGCCGCTCGCGAGCCAGCTTGGGCTGCAGCGCCCGGATCTGCGGTGTCTGATAGCCGAAGAAGGTCAGCAGGACAATCAACGTGGCGCGGATGGCGAATTGCGTCCCCGGCGGCTGCAGTATCAAAGCCGCGTAATAGGGCTGGATATGGACCTCCAGAATCTGGAGGATGAAGAGCGCCAGGATGATCGCGCTCGTCACCAGCAACTCCTTAGCCCAGCCCCGCATGGCACCGATCACGGCGAACAGGAGGACAAGCAATCCGAAGAGCACCGTCAGGCTAACCACGGATAGCCTCCCTCCCCATCGCCAGGCGTTCGATTTCCGCGGCGATGCGCCTGGCCGCATCCGGACGGTCCAGCGCTCGCGCCGCTCGCCGCATGGCCTCCAAGCGCTCTCGATCCTCGAGCAACTCCAGGACCGCCGCAGCCAGGTTCTCCTTCAGGTCCTTATCCTCCAGGATGATGGCCACCCCACGCTGTTCGAGATAGGCGGCGTTCACCTTTTGATAGCGCCAGGCATGGGGATAGGGCACCAGGATGGCGGGCAGACCCAAGCGCGGGTACTCGCCCAACGTGGCTGCTCCCGCACGCGAGACCGCCAGGTCAGCAGCGGCCAGCGCGCTGCCCATCTCCTCATGCAAGTATGCATAGGGGTGGTAGCGCTCCGATAGATCGACTTGCAAACCCGACCGCACCTCCGGAACCCGGTTCCAGTCCAGGGCGCCGGTGATATGAATCACCTGAGCGGCGCCCAGCAGCTCCGGCAGGCAAGCCCATAGCGCCTCATTGATCGAGCGTGCACCGCGGCTGCCTCCGAAGACCAGCAGCGCGGGCAGATCGGCGCGGAGGCCCAGGCGACGGCGGGCATCCTGCTGCGTGGCTGCGCCCAAATCGGGTCGAGCGGGATAGCCGGTCACAACAACCCGCTTGGAAGCCGGGTGGTAAGCCTGCGATTCCTCAGTGGTAACGGTGATCACATCCGCGAAGCGGGAGATGAGCCGCAAGGCCAGCGCCGGTTCAATATCGGGAACAAACACCGCCTGGGGCAGGCGCTGGCCTGCGACCGCGACAGGAACGCCGACATAGCCTCCTGTGAAGAACAGCACGTCCGGCTGGAAGCGGGCGATCACCCGCCGGGCAGCCGGGATGCCGCGGGCAAGGCGCATAAGGGAGCCCGGCAAGGCGCGCACTCCGACGCCGTGGACACCCGCGGCGGGGATGGCCTCGAAGGGGATTCCGGCTCTGCGTACGAGGTCGGCCTCCATGCCGCCCTCCCCTCCTACCCAGAGCACTTCAGATCTCGCGCCGAGCGCGGCGACGACGGCCAAGGCGGGATATACGCCGCCGCCCGTCCCCCCGGCTGACACTAAAAGTCGCAACGGTGCCTCGCTTTCCTCGCTCGATCCTGGCCATGCGGGAGACATTCAAGAGAAATCCCACGCCCGTGAGGGTCGTGACCAGGCTCGAACCGCCGTAGCTGAAGAATGGCAGGGCGTTGCCTGCAAAGGGCAGCAAGCCCAACAAGACTGACATGTTGATAAGCGCCTCGGCGCCGATCCAGAAGGTTATCCCGCTGGCCAGCAGAAGACCCAGCCGGTTCTCCGTCGTGACGGCCACTTTGAAACCCCGGTAGGCGAAGAGGCAGAAGAGCGCCAGGATGAGCAGCGCTCCAATCAGGCCCAACTCCTCCCCGATGACGGCGTAGATGCTGTCAGTGTGCGGGGCAGGCAGGAAGCCGAACTTGCCCCGGCTGGCGCCCAGGCCGCGGCCCAGGAGCCCACCCGAATAGAAGGACTGCAGCGATTGCTGGACATGGTAGTGGGCCTTCTCGATGTCCACCAGACCATTCCTGAATTGCAGCCAGCGCTCGGCTCCCGTGCGGTGGACCCGCACGAGCAGATAACCAACCGTGGCGCCGCCGGCGGCCAGGCCCAGTGTCTGTAGCACCTTGGCGCCAGCCAGATAGAACAGCGTGAGCGCGACCAAGCCAACCGTCAGCCCAGCGCTCAAATCGGGCTGTGCCACGATCAGGCCGCCCACAAATCCGACGATGATGATCAGCGGCCAGAAGCCATAGCCCATATCGCCCAGCCGGTCGCCCTTGGATTCCATCCAAACCGCCAGGTAGATCACCAGCGCCAGCTTGGCCATCTCGGAGGGCTGCACGGAGGCACCCAGGAAGGCCCGCCGATATTCGCTCCCCAGATTGACCAAGAGCACCGCAAAAAGAATCATGATGGTTACCGCGATGAGCGGCAGGGCGAGTTTTCGCAGCCAATCCAGCGGGATCCAGGCCGCCACCACCATGGCCGCCAGCCCCAGTACGGCAAAGAGCAGTTGGCGCCGGAAGATGGCATTCGGATCACCATAGAGACGCCAGGACACATCCCAACTGGCCGAATAGACCATCACCAGCCCGAGAACCAGCATCAGGCCAGTGAGCAGCACAATCCAGGGGTCGAAGCCCCAGAGCCAATTGCGTCTGCCAAACGCAGACGCCTGCGCGCTAGGGTTGCTCACAACGCCTCCACCCATGTGCGGAAGACTTCCCCTCGCTCCTCGTAATTCTCGAACTCATCGAAGCTGGTGCCGCCCGGCGCCAACAGGACCACATCGCCCGGCTCTGCCACAGCCGCGGCCGCGGCCACAGCGGCTTCCAGATTCGACACCCGCGTCACCGGCGGCGAGCCTTCTTCGGCAGCGGCCTGGAGATGGCGAGCGATCTTCTCCGCCGCCTCGCCGAAGAGCACCGCGTGTTTCACTCGCCGCACGACCTCGCGGGCGAAGGCATCCCAGGGCAGATCCTTATCGCGCCCGCCCGCCAGCAGCACGATGGGCTCATCAAATGCCCGCAGTGCGGCCAAGGCGCGATCGGGCGTGGTGGCGATCGAGTCGTTGTACCAATCGGCGCCGCGCACCCGCCGCACCCACTCCAAGCGATGCGGCACGCCCCGGAAGGTGCGCGCCACTTCGCGCATGGCCTCTATCCTCAACCCTGCCGCCGCTCCCAATACACAGGCTGCCAGAAGATTCATGCGGTTGTGCGTCCCACGCAGAGCCACCTCCTCGAGGGCGCAGATGGTTTGCTCCTGTCCACCCAGACGCAGGCACAGGACTCCGTCCCTGATGCAGCCCCCCTCCTGTCCCGCCGGTAACTCAGTCCCAAAAGCCAGCAGCCGGCCACGAACTTGATCGCGCATCCCCCAAACAGCGGAGTCATCCGCGTTGAGGACCGCCACCCCTTCGGGAGATTGATACGCCAGGATGTGCGACTTTGCCGACTGATAGGCCTCCATCGACTTATGGCGATCGATGTGATCGGGCCGCAAATTGAGCCAGGCCGCGAAGTCGGGTGCCACGGTCATGATCTCCAATTGGAAGGAGGAGAGCTCGAGGATGGCCAGGTCGTCGGGTTTCATCTTGTCCAGTGCGTTGAGCAAGGGGAACCCGATATTCCCGCCCACCCAGGCCCGGCGTCGCGATCCCGCGAACGAACGCTCGGCGATCTGACCCAGCAGCGAGGTAGTCGTTGTCTTGCCCATCGAGCCCGTGATACCAACCGTGAGCGCTGGCGAGGCTTCCAGGAAGAGTTGGGCGTCGTTCGACACCCGGATACCACGGGACCGTGCTTCAAGCACAAGCGGGAGGTCGGCCGGCACCCCACCCGATAGGAAGAGTGTCTCGGCGCCCTCCAGGAGCGAGAGCGGGTGCTCCCCTAGGACATACTCCAGGTTAAACCCCTTCAGCTCTTCCATCTGCGATGTCAGCGCGTCCTCCGCCTTGAGGTCACTCACCGTCACCCATGCGCCGCCCTGGGCCAAATAGCGGCAGAGGGCCTTGCCCTGGCGGGCAAGTCCCAGCACGACCACGCGCTTGCCTCGCCACTCGCCCATGCGGTCCGCGCGCGGCTAGGCGGCGCGCTCCTGCATGTGCTCCGCCGGCTTCTCTGCCACGATGCCCTTCTTCTTGCCCCGCGCGCTGCGAGCCTTCTCATCGATGCCAATCCAGTAGTGATTGGGCATTACATTGCGGGCCTCGCGCACCTGCACGCCCGCAATCACACCTTCGCCTCCATTTAGAGTCGAGGGGTGCACCAGACAGTGCGTGGGCTTCTCGCCGAACTTGTCCTGGTAGAACGCCACCGCCTGGCTCACCTTTTCCCGCAGCGAGTTGGGGCTGTCGTCGAACCACAGCATTCCGATCTCCATGGCGAACCTCCTTAGATCAGCGCCAGAGCTACTCCGAACATGCCGGATAAGAGTGCCACCAGCCAGAAGCGCTGAACGATCTGAGTCTCGCTCCAGCCGGTCAGCTCGAAGTGACAATGGATGGGTGCCATCTTGAAGAAGCGGCGCCCCTTCGTCAGTCTGAAATAGGCGACTTGAATGATGTCGCTCACGGTCTCGATGAAGGGGATGATGGCGATGATAGGCAGCAGGATCCAATGCCCGGTCATCAGCGCCACGACGCCCAGCGTGGCGCCCAGCGGCAGCGAGCCGGTATCGCCCATGAAGAGCTCCGCCGGGTGGGCGTTGTACCAGAGGAAAGCGAACAGGGCGCCCACTACGGTGAAACAGAAGCGGACCAGGAAGATCTGCCCCTGCAGCATAGCTATGGCACCATAGGCGGCGAAGGCCGTGGCGGCAATCAACCCCGCCAGCCCATCCAGCCCATCCGTCAAATTGACAGCATTGCTGGTGCCGACGATGATGAACATCGCCATTGGGACATACCAGACTCCGAGCTCGAGAACCTCTGGGACGTTGGGCAGGACCAGCTCGGGTGGCTTTAGGCCGTACTTTAAGATCAAAGAGGCCCCGAGCGCGATGATGGTTTGAAGCAGGAATTTCCAACGCGCCCGCATCCCTCCGACGCCCCGGGGCCTCTTGATCCCAAGCCAGTCATCCACTGCCCCAACGATGGCGAAGAGCACCATCGTCAGCAAAGGCAGCAGAATTGAATTGCCCAGCACGTCCAGATCGCTGATGATCGAGACCAGGTTCAAAACGCCAGTAATCAACAGGATAGGGATAATGAAGAGCCAGCCGCCCATCGTGGGCGTGCCCAGTTTGGTGAAGTGGCGGCGCGGGCCCTCAATGCGGATTTGCTCGCCAATGTTCAGCATGCGCAGGATCCGGATGAAGGGCCCGCCCCAGATCACTGCCAGCAGGAAGGTGACCCCTCCCAGGGCAAGCGCCATGGCGGTTGCGGTCATTTCCGTTCCTCCAGCGCTGTCACGATCTGGTCCATGCGCATGCCCCGCGACCCCTTCACCAAGATGACATCTCCCTCTGCCAATCGGTCACTTAGGAACTCCACTGCAGCCGGGCTGTCGGGAAGCTCCACCACCTGGTCCTCCCGCATGCCCAACGCCCTGGCCTCCTCGGCGATCCATCGGGCGCGTTCACCAACGGTCACCAATAAGTCGGCCACCTCAGCCGCCCTGGCACCAACCATGCGGTGGCCGCGTTCCTCGAACTCGCCCAGCTCGAGCATGTCCCCCAAGACGGCGATCTTGCGCCCCTCCAGATCCTCCAGCAGGTTCAGTGCGGCGATGATCGAGGGCGGCGCGGCGTTATAGGTATCGTCCAGAATCAACGAGCCATGCGGGCCCTGCACGGCAATCAAGCGCAACTGGCTCTGTGGGCTCTGCAGACCCTGAACGATCTCCTCCCAGGTGAGACCTTCCACCAAGCCCACAGCCGTGGCTCGCAGGACGGTGTGCACGGAATGCCGCCCCAGCAGTGGAACCCGCATATAGATGCTCTCTAGCCCGTGATGTACGACGCAACGAATGCCCTCCAGCCCCAGACTTTCCACCTCGCTGGCCCAGAGATCGGCCTCGGGCGATAGCCCATAGTAGAAAACCCGCGCTTGCGTACGGCTGGCAAAATCCCGCACCCGCTCGTCATCCTGATTCAGAATGGCCACGCCCTCAGGCGGCGGCGGCAGCGCCTCGACCAACTCAGCCTTGCCATTCACAATGGCCTGCATGCTGCCGGCCCGCTCCAAATGCACCTCGCTGATATTTGTCACCACGCCCACCTGTGGCTTGGCGATCGCGCATAACTCGGCGATCTCACCAGGCACATAGAAACCCATCTCGAGAACCGCACGTTCGTGTGCCTCGCTCACCCTCAGCAGACTCAACGGCAGGCCAATCTCGTTGTTCAGGTTTCCGGGGCTGCGCACGGTTGCATATCTCTGCGAGAGCACATCGGCGATCAGCTCCTTCGTCGTCGATTTGCCCACACTGCCGGTGATGCCGATCACGCGAATATCGATTTGCCGGCGCCAGAACGCCGCTGCCTGCTGCAAGGCCCGCAGGGGATCCGGCACGATCAGACAGAGAGGCAGATCCCAGCTCTCGGGGACTTCACCGGCCTGAATTGTCTCTGCTTCCACGAATTGAGCATCGACCGGCAGGCGCCGCTCAACCAGCGCCGCGATGGCCCCGCGCTCGAAAGCATCGGCGACGAACTCATGGCCGTCCTGCTTCTCGCCCCTGAGTGCCACGAACAGTGCGCCGGGAGTCGCCTGACGCGAGTCGATCACCGCGCCCGAAAGGCGGGTATCCAAGGCGGGGATCGATACCCCGCTGATCGCTTCGACAATGTGCCCCAAAGTCAAACTCACTGCTGCTCCACCTGCGCCTGCACGCCCTGCGCTGCCAATTGCGCCCGGACCGCGTCTGGCGGGATCTCGAGCATCGTCACCAACCGCTCCACCACTTCTTGAAAAACCGGAGCCGCCACCACCGAACCCCAGGGCGAAGTCTCGGGCTTATCCAGCCGCACCAGCACAATGAACCGCGGATCATCGACTGGGCCCCAGCCGACAAAGGAGGCGATAGTCCAGCGCTCGTCGTAGCCCTTCTCGGTGGGGATCTGCGCTGTCCCCGTCTTGCCCGCTAGCCGGTAGCCATTCACATGCGCGAAATGGGTCTCTCCCTCCAGCGACTCCGCCAGCATCCCGGTCAGGGTACGGGCCGTTTCGGCCGAGATGGGACGGCCCAGGACGGTGGGATTGGGCCAGTAGGCCCCTTCCGGCCCCACCACCGCGCGCACCACATGCGGCTGGAGCATCACACCCTCATTCGCAACCGCGCCCACCGCCGCCAGCAACTGCACCGGCGTGACCGAGACCCCCTGACCGAAGGCGTTGGTTCCCAGGTCTGCTTCGGTCCACTCGGGATGGCGTGGGGTCCGCAGCTGGCCGCCCACCTCACCGGCGAGATCGATCCCGGTGGCCCGGCCGATGCCGAAGGCGGTCAGATAGTCGTAGAAGGTGCTGGGCCCCAGTTTCTCGGAGGCCAGCCAGGCCAGGCAGACATTCAGCGAGTGCTTCATGCAGCCCACCATCGTCTGCGGGCCCCAGGCACCCCCGTTCCAGTTGCGGATGCGCACCCCACCGACCTCGATCACGCCGGTGTCGATGAACTCCGTGCCCGGCTCGACGAGATCGGCATCCAGGGCGGCGGCCATGGTGAGCACCTTGAAGGTTGAGCCCGGCTCGAATTGTCCGCCGACGGCGGGGTTGATGACCGGCTCCTCGGCCTCCTCCAGCTCCTCCAGCTCCAATCCTTGCTCATCGAGCCAGGGCTCGTAATTGTTCGGATCGAGCGGCGGTGCGATGGCCATCGCCAGCATCTCACCGTTGCGAGGATCCATGATCAGGATCTGACCCGCCTCGGCCCCAGTGCTCTCCAAGGCTTCGGCCAGCGCCTGCTCAGCCATCTGCTGGATATCCATGTCGAGGGTGAGGATCAGGTTCACGCCAGCCGGAGGATCGGGCTCCAGGCGAGCCTGCAGGGGGATGTAACCGCGTTCGATGGTCATCGGCTTGCCCGCCAGCCATCCATCGTAGAAGCCTTCAACGCCGAAGAACCCCTTGCCCTCTTGATTCACGAAGCCCAAGACATGCCCCGCAAGCGAGCCGGCCGGATACTCCCGGCTGGGTGCGGGAACCAGCTTGAGCCCACTCAGGTCTGGCGCCTCCGGATCCAGCAAGAAACCCTTGAGCATCTCGGCCGCCACCTGGTCGACCGTGATGGGCCAGCGCTCGCCGTCGCCGACCATGCGGGTCAGACGGATGCGGTACTGGCCCAGCGAACCCCAATCCCTGTTCAGTTGCGCGTAGAGATCCTCATACGGAAGGACCAGGGCTCTCGAGAGCACCGCGGCGATTTGCTTGCGGCTCACCTCGGTCAGTTGGAAGACTTCCACCTCCAGGTAATACATGGAGACGTTAGTAGCCATCAGGTCACCATCGCGGTCGTAGATCAGGCCTCGCGCCGGCTCGACCTCATCGCGGGTTTCCTCGGCCGCTTCAACCCAGGTCGCGAACACGGGCGCGTATGGACCAAACTGCACGCGGATGAGCTGGACAATCATGGCCACCACGGCAGCGATCATCACCATCAGCAGCATGTAGACCCGGCGGTAAGGCAGGCTGGGGTTCATCATGGCCTGGCCCCCTCCCGGGGCCGGATCAGTCGGGCGAGCCAGTCTCCCAACGTCTCGGTGTAGGCTGGCGAGAGCGATCCCTCCCTCAAGCTGTTGGAGGAAGGAGGCCTCGGGGCGATGAACGGCGCCGGTGGCTGGTAGCCCTCGACCACCACGTATTCGATATCCTGCATGCGGGCCGGCTCGAAACCGAGCTCGCGCGCCCGGGCCAACATCTTATGCGGCATGGTCAGCTCCGCCCAGGTGGATTTCAGATCTTCGATCTGACGCTGCAGTTCGGCCCGCTCCGATTGCAGGTCGAGCAGGGCCCGTCCGGCACGCGCCAGCCGGGCATTTACGCCCAGGTAGAGCCCGCCCGTGAGCAGCAACGCCAGGGCAATGAGCATCGTGCGGCTGGTAAGCCGCAGGTGCCTGCGCCAGGGTATGGGCCGTGATGCCTGTCTCCAGCGTCGCAATTCGCTTCACCTTCTCATCGGCGGTCGTATACCTTTAAAATGCAAGGTCTATGCCACGACCAGCCGCTCCGCAACGCGCAGCCGAGCCGAACGGGCGCGTGGATTGGCGCGGACTTCCTCGTCACTGGGCCGGATGGGCTTGCGTGTCACCAGCCTCAGGGTGGCCACATGGGCACATCGGCATGCCGGCAGGTCGGGCGGGCAGATGCAATCCTGGCTCTCCCTGCGAAAGAAGGTCTTCACCATGCGGTCCTCCAGCGAGTGGAAGGAGATCACCACCAGGCGCCCGCCCGGCTTGAGCAGCCCGACTGCGGCGCTCAGGCCCCGCTCGAGCTGCTCCAGTTCCTGGTTTACGGCTATGCGCAGAGCCTGGAAGGTCCGCGTGGCTGGGTGGATCTTGCCGCGTCGGCCGCCCACCGCAGCTTCTATCACCTCGGCCAGCTCCAGGGTCGTGCGGATCGGCCGGGCTGCAACGATGGCGCGGGCGATCGCCCTCGCCTTGGGCTCTTCCCCATAGCGGAAGATCACGCCGGCCAGCGCGGACTGATCCCACTCGTTGACGAGATCATGGGCCGTCAACCCCTGGCTGGGATCGAAGCGCATATCCAGCGGGCCATCCTGTCGAAAGGAGAAGCCCCGCGCCGGATCTCCGAGCTGCAGTGAGGAGAGCCCCAGATCAAGCAGGATCCCATCTACCTCCGGCCAGCCCAGCGCCGCGGCCTGCGCCGCCATGTCCGCATAGGAACCCTGGTGAAGCATGACCCGCTCGCCAAAGCGGCTCAAGCGCCGCGCCGCGGTTTCGAGAGCCTGTGGGTCGCGGTCAAGGCCTAACAGACAACCATTGGGGGCCGAGCCCTCCAAGATGCCCTCGGCATGGCCTCCTGCGCCAACCGTCCCATCTATGTAGCACCCATCCGGACTGAGTTTCAGTGCGGTGAGCACAGGCTGGTAAAGAACCGGGGTATGCCCGGCAGAGGAGCTGGCGTCGGCCGACGCGCTCATGCCCTACCCCGTGGAAAGGTCAAATTGTGTGAACCGCTGCGCGTTGACCTCTGGATCGGCCACGCCCACCAATTCCTCCTGCCAGGCGGCCGCGTTCCAGAGTTCGAAGTACTCACCCGCACCGACGATGGTCGTCTCGCTGTCGAGATTGGCGTACTCACGTAGGAAGGGTGGAATCAAAATGCGCCCGGACGAATCCAATTGGACCTCCGTGGCGCCGCCGAAGATCACCCTGCGGACGGCCCGCGCCTCGGGATCCGTCGTGGTGAGCGAGGAAGCCTTTTGTGCCAACCGCTGGAAGCGATCCGTGGTATAAACCAGCAAGTTGCGTTCGAAGCCCTGGGTCACATACGCGCCCGAGACCAATTGCTCCCGGAAGCGCGCTGGGACGGTAAGGCGGCCCTTTTCGTCGATGGTGTGCGTGTATTGACCCAAGAACATGTGTTCGGATCATCCTTCCAACGGTGGGACGCCGGTTATCGCCGGCGTCCCACTTCACCCCACTTTATCCCACAAGTGCCCACAGTATATACCAGTTCGCCCCACTTCTGCAACCAGGTTCGGGAAATTTTAAGGTCAGTACTTTGGTCCTATATCTATGCGCAGTTTATCCTCCATTCTCGCAGGCCAAGCGCAAAAAAAAGAGACTTCCGAAGCCATGGCTTCTCGGAAGTCTCTTGCCATCGGGCCAGCCTATAAGCCGCGTTCTGTCCAGCCCGACGGATCCGCCCGCACGAGGCTGGCGGTCCCGACGAGCGTGGGCAACCATCCATCTGGGCCCGCGCGTCGCCGCGGGGCTCTTGCAGCCTACCCGGAACTCGGAAGGGACGAGCAGCCCCTCGCCCACGAAAGGGCTTCGTTCCTGCTTGGCCTTGCTCCCGGCGGGGGTTGCCTGGCCGCCGGCATTGCTG
>CAZQDE010000033.1:0-23264 GCA_964591485.1 uncultured Anaerolineaceae bacterium
CCCCCTGATGTGTTCAGGCTCTGCTCGAAGCGTGCGTCGGGTGTTCGCCCAATCTCTTCCCCAGATCGGACAAGCAGGTAGAAGCCCCGGGGAGGGATCAACGCCGGACGGGTCCATTCATAGACGGGCAGGTCCTCTTCACTCGTGGCCAGCCGGTACCAGAGCGACCATCCCTGCAAATCGATCGGTTGATCGGATGGGTTATGAAGCTCGATGAATTCGAAATTGTTGTTCCCGGGCGTACCCGCCATCACCTCGCTGATAATCGGGGAGGAGGGGGCAAGTCCAGGAGCGGGCGTGCTGGGGCCAGTTGCTGGGCCGCACGACACCAAGACGACGAGCGCGAGGGCAACGGGAAGGGTATGATGGGTTCGATGCATGTTGCTAGTCCTTTGAACAATCATGATGGGGGCGGAGATCCTCTACGACTCTTGCGCAGGATCTCCCGGAAGCGCGGTCGCAGCGCAGCAATGATAGGGGAGGGCTGCGGGGGTTGCCAGTCGCGGGTAGCCTCCTCCACAGGCTCCGGCCAGGTTTCCGGGCTGTGCACGATAGTCCCTGGCTCTTCAGCCTGCTCAAGCAATCCGAGCGCCTGCCTGAGGACTCGCAGATGCATCTCGGCATCCCTCGGCTGGCCGAGCGGATGGCCGAAGGGAAATTCTACGCCCAGGGTGCGGGGAGTGCCTATGCGTTCGGCCCAGTAGGGCATCATGGAGATGACCACGGTGGCCAGTCCGGCGGCTTCGAGCGTGCGTGCCAACACGGGCACGTTGATGGCGCAGTCTGGTCAAGCCGGAGTGAGAATCACGCAATCCACCCCAGCATGCACGAAACGGTCGGCTACCTCCGGGCCATAGGTCTTCTCCCAGGCCGTGGTATCTGGGGGGAAGCCCTGAAAGCCCATGAAGGAGAAATGTTCCGGGGCCACAGCCCCGATGAAACCGTTCTCGGCCAATCTCTTCAGAGGTTCGATGGGCAACAGGATGTTGAAATCAGCCTCGGCGTCACGTGCGTTGTAATGCAGGTGGCCCACCCCCAAATCAGCCGGGTGGACATTGGTCGGGATAGGCCGGTATGTCGGGTCTCCCCAAGTGGGCTGCTGTTTCTCGCGCTCGAGGTCAAACGGGGGCTGAGAATCACGCAGGTAAAGGCCTCCGGAGGTGACCAGTCCGACGGTGCACTCGGACAGCGGACGGGGAAGCGGTGTCCAGGGGATGGGGAGTCGCCGCTCGACCTCGGCCATTCGATAGTAAGTGGCGATTATGCGGGGCAGGAACTTGAAGCTATCAACCGTCATCGGCACTCCTGAGTTGTTGCAGGTCGAGGAACCCTGTGTGCTAGGCGCAGGACACCCGGCCCAGCGCCTGGCAGGTGAGCCCGGGATCATCGCTCAGCACCGCGTCGCATCCCAGGAAACGATAATACCAGAGGCGCGGTTCGGGGGTGGGGTCGAGCGGGCAGAGCAGCTGCCCGAGCGCGTGAGCCCAGAGCACGTAGAGTGGGTTGGCAAGCAGCAGGGGCCAGAAGGGCCCGACCATCTCAAAACCTCGCACCGGCCAGGGGTGGGAGGCGGTGATCCATCCGGTCGGCAGTTCGGGAGCTGCTTTGCGGACCGCCGCCAGCCGTGCGCGGCTGAAGGAGAGGACGACAGTGCGATCGATCAGATCGTGATGGTCGAGCAGGTCCCGCAGGCGGTGATTGACCTCCGATTCAAGGAAGTGGTCGCTCTTCAGTTCGAGCGCCAAGGCGCAGTCGGGCGGGATCAAGGCTGCCAATTCGTCAAGGGTAGGAATGGGTTCGGGTCCACAATCCGGACGTCCCGCCGCGGCGTCCAGGCGTTTGAGCTCTGAGAGGGTCATTTCGGCCACGGCGCCCTGGCCGTTCGTGGTCCGATCCACGGTTGGGTCATGAATGCAGATGAAGACTCCATCCCGGGATAGGTGCAGGTCCGTCTCGAGGATGTCAGCGCCGTCCAAAATGGCCTGGCGAAAGGCTGAGAGCGTGTTCTCGGGAAAGGCAACCCGGTTGCCCCGGTGGGCCATGACATAGGGCTTCTTGCGATCGGGGAGGGCAAGCATTCGGCCGGGGGACTTGGGCGGCTTCATCGATCAGAGTATATTCTCAAGGGAGAGGCCATGGTTCTTGGCGCGCGCCTGCCTCCAAGCCATCATGTCGGGCGGTGGCGGCGCGATTTCGGCTTCGGGGCGAGGGACGAGCGCCAGCGCGCCCTCCGGGCAGTGGACGGCGCAGACGCCGCAGCCGGTGCAGCGGGCTGCGTCCACGGAGGCGAGGCCCTCGCAGCTTAGGGCGCCAAAGGGGCAATACTCCACGCATAGCTCGCAGCCAACACAGAGATCTTCATTCACCTGATTCACGTAAGAGGAACGAGCCACCACATTCGAGACGCCCATCTCGGCCAGGCCACGAAGGATCCCGCAGGAGCATGTACAGCAGTTGCAGAGATACCAGTGCCCTGTCTGACTGTTGCTCACCGAATGAACCAACCCGGCCTCGGCGGCGCGCTGAAGGGTGGCGATGGCCTCTTCGTGGGTAAGGCTGCGGATGGTGGAGCTGCGATCAAAGGCACCTGGGGTGGCGCTGAAGACCATGCATACATCCATCGGATGGTCACAACCCTCGCCGATGAGGGCCTTCTGTTTGCGGCAGATGCAATCGGTCACGCCCCAGGCGCGTGCCTCATCGAGGATCTGCCGCACACTGTCGTAGGGCCGGATCTCGCTGTTCATGGCGATGCTCTCGCCCACCGGGACCACACGGTGGACCGGGGGCTGCATGGCGATGGCCTCATGGAAGGCGGCCTGGTAGTAGGCCTCGAAAAGCTCGGCGAGCTCGCGGTCGATGCGTCCCGATTGCATCTCATAGATGCCCACCACGAACGGCATCAGCCCATATCCCACGCCCTGATCGGTCTTGCCGGCGGCAATCAGGCCTTCCCTGGCCATTTGCTTCAGCATCTGACGCAGAGCCTTAGGGTCGCGCTCCAGGCGCTCTGCGATCTGCTCCGGGGTTTCAAGCGTGAGGCGGAGATGGGCGGCGAGTTCAGCTTCTGGCTCGAGAAATAGATAGCGCAGCAGACGCAATTCATGGCCTTCAGCTGTGCGAGGGAAGCCATCAGGAAGTGCATTGAGCCGGGAAGCCAGCTGTTCATAGGGGTCCGGAGCCATGGACGCGATCCTCCACTAGGGGAACGGGCTGGGAAGGAGGCCGTGATTGTGTGCGGTGGACTAGGTTTGAGCGAGAGGCCTGGAAAGCGGGTCAAGGCACGCCTCGCAGCCGGATTGTATCTCTCCCAGGAAGTTAAGCAAGCGGCATGATCCTTGCAGCCTGAAGACTGCCTCGCTGCCTGGGTGAGCCGATTCGGGCGGGAGGGATGCCCGGTCGGCTCACCCTGCAAGGGGCCAGCTTGGAGGACGAGGGATATGGCGGAGGATGCAAGACGCTTTCAGTGGCTTGTGCTGGCGCGGCGGCTGAGAACGCCCGGCCTGCTTGAAACCATGAGCGATCAGGTGCCGGAGGTTCGTGCGGCGTTCCGCGATCTCGAGGCCCAGGTGAACGAGCGCATGGTGGCCCTCGCCCAGGAAGGCTGGCGGCCTGTATCCCACGCGCAGGATATCGATAACGGCATTCTCTACGTAAGCGTGCTCCTCGAGCGCTAGCCCCTGTTGGCCTTCTCAGTCCTATTGGACTGGACCTCCCGGGCTAGTTGCTCAAGCATCTCCACATAGCCAGCCATGGTGGCAAAGGTCGCTTCCACCGGACCGGGCTGTTCCAAATCCACACCTGCCACGCGCAAGGCCTCCAATGGGTAGCGAGAGCTTCCGAGTTTCAGGAAGCTGAGATAGTTCTCGGGCGCCTGGGGTTCGCCCTCGAGGACCCGGCGGGCGAGGGCGTGGGCCCCGGAAATGCCGGTTGCGTACTGGAAGACATAGAAGTCCACATAGAGATGCCCAAATGTTGCCCAGGTCATACCAGCCAGCTGACTATCTAGCTGGACCCCTGGCCCATAGCTCTCTTTGAGGATCCCGTGCATAAGCTCGATCATCAAATCGGCGTTGAGGCCTTCCCCGGCTTCTACACGCTGGTGGATTTCATATTCGAAAAGGGCCAAGGTTGGCATCTGGAAGAAGTAACGATAGAAGTTCGACATGGCCTCCTCGAGCACGGCGATGCGAAAAACCGGCTCATCGCTGCGGTTCAGTAGGTGCGCCCGAACCATTGCCTGGTGAAAATTAGAGGCCACCTCGGCGATGAATAGGCTGTGATCGCTATAGACCAGCGGTTGCTCCTTCCATGAGAGATAGGAATGCATCGAGTGTCCCAGCTCATGGGCCAGGGTGCTGAGAGAGAGGAGTGTGTCGCCGAAGTGCATCATGATGTACGGGCGGGTCCCGGGCACGCCGGTTGAGAAGGCACCCTGCCGTTTCCCCTGATTGGGATATACATCCACCCAACGCTCATCCAGGCAGCCGCGCCGCACAGCCTCCACGTAGTCGGAGCCCATCGGAGATAACCCTTCGCAGATCCATTCGACGGCCTCTTCGTAAGATACCTGCGGCCGCTCCTCGGTAAGGGGCGCCCACATATCGTAGGGCTGCAGCGAAGCGACGCCCAAGATGCGTTTGCGGGTCTCGAAATAGCGATGCCAGGTCGGGAGGTTTGCCTTGAAGACCTCGATCAAGTTGTGGAAGACCGCGGTTGGGATATTGTCCTCGGAGAGGGCAGCCTCAAGCGTGGAGGTGTGGTGGCGTGCGCGGGCCAGGAAGACGCTCTGCTTAATGGAAGTCTCCAGGCCGCTTGCCAGCGTGTTCCGGAATCGGAAAAAGAGGTCGTGATAGCTCTCCCAGGCATTTCTTCGGAGCTGCCGATCGGGCGATTGCATCAAGCGCATATAGGTGCCATGGGAGAGTGGGGCTTGCTCTCCGTTTGCATCCTCCGCGGGGGCAAACTGGAAATCCGCGTCGGTGAGCATCCGGATCGTCGAACGCAGGCCCGAAAATGGGTCCTGGACCTGCCTCAGCAAACTCTCGACCTCCGCTGAGCGGACGTGCTGCTGGCGACGGAAGAGGTTATCGAAGTAATGCTCGTAAACGGCCAGGCCGGGCTCTTCGGACATCCATTGGCTCAACGTGTCCCTTCCCAGTGCGAGCAATGCGGGCTCGAGGAAGGCCACTGCGCTGCGGACACGGCTGAGCAAACCCCGTGCCTGGGAGTTTCGCTGCGCGGCCTCAGGGTCGGCGGCATCGACGCTGGCGGCCATCCCGGCCCAGAGCACGATCCGCTCGGCCCGGTTCTGCAATCTGAAGGCCGCCTCCAGCGTTTCAAGAAGACGGGAAGGGCCGTGCGAATAGTCGGCGTAGCGCTTTGGGAAGCCGTCGATTAGGGAAGCCACTTCCTCATATTCAGCCTCCCATGCTTCGCAGCTCTCAAATACGGCGGCTTGATCCCAGGTGCGCTCCTCGGGGATTTCATGACGGGGTGGAAGTTCCACAGATAGCATGGCAAAACCTTTCTCCGGGCAGGTGATGCTGATTATACGCGGATAGTAAAGGCTACTTGCCCGCGTTCCCTCGCGAGGTTTGCACCCAGAGGCGCAGGCCGTCGGTGATGATCTCGATATCGCCATGAAGGTCCGTTCGTAGGGTGGTGCGCCCCTGGAGCGCGGCCTCCACTTCGGTGGACAAGCCCGCTTCGCCAGCGCCTCCCGAGCAAGAGAACAACAGCAGCCAAGGATTGGACCAGTCAATCCATCCTGGCGGATTGAGGGCTGGATGGCCACAGGCAGGGAGCAATAAGGCGGTCAAGCCGCGCATCTCCGCGTGCCTTCTGAGCAGCGGCAAGGTATCTGGATCTGCCCCAACGGGCAGCAGGAGCCGGCCCCGGCCGGCTTGAAGGAGGAAGGTGGCACCTTGATCGCCAATCGCCATCACTTCGAGCCATTGCCCTTCCGCAAGGTCCAGTCGCTGGCCGATCCGCCCCTGATCTATGGGCGTGCCCTGCTCTCTCCACCCCTGGATCATGCGCTCGCTGGTTTGCGATGCAAGCGGTGCGGCGACGAGTACATGATCAACGTCCATTCTCCCCTGCACGGCCTCCAGACCGGCGATTTGCCTTTTATCGGCGCTCGCCAGGACCACCCATGCAAGGCGACGGCGCTCTAGCGGCAGGCGGGAGCCGAGCGCCTCAGAGAGTGCCCGGCGGCTGGGCCCGCCGTTGATGAGCACAGCCTCTCCCTGCGGTGTCTGGATCAAGACCGCATCCCCGCCGCCGACGTCCAGGATTGTGAGGTGGAGGCGGCCATCCGGCGTCCCGGACCATGCGCGCCAGACCAGCCCCGCCGCGACCGCAAGCGTTGGGAGAGCCCACCGGGCGGGCGAGGGCAATGGTATCGGCATGGCGCCGAGTCTGGGCCGTTGCTCTTCGGGCATGAAGGCCCAGGCTGTGGCTCCAAAGAGGATGGCGTAGTAAAGAGTGATCGAAGTGAAACGGCTAGCGCCCAGCGGCAGAGTGCTGCCCGGAACCTGCGCCAGGATGCGCACGGCGCGGAGGGTAAGAGCAGGGAACGGCCAGGCCAGCAAAGGCAGCGGGCCTTCCCAACGGTAGCCAGAGTCCTCCGCTCAGCGTGGCCAGGCCCCCGAGGATCATCAGTCCAGGCTGGAGCGGCAGGATGATGGGGTTGGCCACCAAGGAGATCAGCGAGAGCCTGCCGGTGGCGGCCGCCAGGATTGGCAGCGTTGTAATTTGTGCCGCGACGGTAAATAGCAAGAATTCGGAGAGGGGGTTCGAAAGGCGCTCGGCCGTCACCTGATCTACGAAATGCGATAAGGCAGCAATGGAGCCTTTCCGCAAAGGTTCGGCGTACAGGACAAGGCCGAGGGTGGCCGCGAACGAGAGTTGGAAGCCAAGATCCCAGAGCATGCGTGGGTTGAGGGCGGTCATGATCAGGGCAGCGGCGGCGAGGGAGTTCGACCCGTGCGACTGGCGCCCCAGAAACCGGGCCGAGAGCACCAGGAGGGTCATGATGGCGGCCCGCATGACGGCCGCATCGGCACCCACCAATAAGGCGTAGAGCACGACCCCGAAAGCTGCGGGCAGGAGGCCGCGAAGGTTGCCCAGCCAGCGTCGGAAGAGATGGATGAAGAGGCCTGCGATGAGCGTCAGGTTGAAGCCGGAGATGGCGATAATATGAGTTGTGCCTGTGCGGTCGAAGTCATCCCGCACCTCAGGCGTGATCCCGGTTTCGATGCCTAGCAGGATACCTGCCAGCAAGGAGGCCTCAGGATCCGGAAATAGGTTATAGAGGGTGCCAAGCAGCCGCTGACGCATGCCATAAATGGTTCTGAGCAAGGGGTTGCCGTTTCCCTGACCTAGAAGGCGAACATGCGCGACCGGCATCATGCTGAAAATGCGTCTGCGCGCCAGATAGTCGCGATAAGAGAAATCTTCACCATGCTCAGGTGTTTCCAGGTAACCCTCGGCCCGCACCCAGTCTCCATACGCCCAATGATGGACCAGGCTCGCTCGGACGAGGGCGCGGCCTTCGACGGGGCGCGCCAATGCCAGGGGGGTGGAGCGGACCCGCTCGACGGCAAGCGTGAGCTCGACATAGCCGTCGAAAACCTTGGGATCCTCGACCACCACGCCTGTGATGGTCAGTTGCTGGCGCAAGTCATTGTAGAAGGCGATGTGCCCAGGATGAATGCGGGGTTCGGACAGGTGGAACCGGCATGCGCCCAAGGACAGGGCGGCGCAGAGTGCGAATGACCAGCGGTCTCGTCGCACGCGCCGGAAAAGGGCTGCGAGGAGAACAGAGGCGCCGCCCAGGAGCCCCCACTGCCATCCCCGCAACGGCAGGTTGGAGCCGGCTACGATGCCAGCCAGCCAGGCCAGGGCGAACCAGACGAGCGGCATGGAGCCCCCTTTGCCCCCTTCGTCTGACCAGTCGCGGTCGGGCAGAACCCGGCCGCGCGCATCGGCTCTCGTGCGGCCTAACTAAGAAGAAGCGCCCGGTGGATTGCCGCCTGGATTGGGGATATCATCTTTTGGCAGCAGGGCGATTCCGTCCACCATGCGGCGGTTAAAGAGGATCGCGGGGCTCTCAGCGCGCACATTCGGGAAGAGGATGGCGGTGAGTTCGGCGTTGTACATCGGCACGAAATAGCGATCGCTATCGAACATGAGCGAGCCGAAATCGAACTTGCCGGGAGTCTCAACCACGCCCTTCAACTCGTAGCCGCCCATCACTACCCGCACCCAATGCGGCACAGAAGTGGTGTAGCCGCGCCGTGCGAAGCCGGTAGGCCCGATCTCGCCCCGGCTGCTCAAGAGCACGCAAACCAACTCGCTTTTTACCAGCCAGATGTGGGGATAGCGGGCGACCAGCTTGCCGGGTTGGTGCAGGCGCATGAGATGGGCGCCCTCAATCTCCAGATACGATGTGGTGGGGATATTGAGGTAGCTGAATAGCCCGCTGGCGGTGGGTGTTATGCGCCCCAAAACGCGGTGGCTGGCGGTGTATGCCTCGACAGAAATCGGTCTAGCGGCCATCATGCGGCGCTCCTCAGTGGGTGGGGAGTGCGAATGTAATCGAGGTGCTCGCAGGGGTGTGCTCGTACCACATCACACCACCCATACTCTCCACGATCAGACGAATCTCTCCCATTGAAAGTCCAGGCCCCATTTTCCCTTCCAAGGGATTGGTCTCGGGCGCGGTGATAGCGCGGATGGTATCGGGCGAAAGACCCGCGCTGGAGTCGGACACCCGCACGGCTGCCCAGTTGCCGTCAGGCATATCTACCTGCACGGTGAGGGGAAATTCCCGGCTGCGCGATTTTTCGATCTCGAAGGTGTGTGCCTCGAGCACGACACGCCCGCGCTTGGTCCGCCGAATGGCGGCCGCGATGAGTGCTTCCAAGACCTGGCGCACGCGCTCGCGCTCGCCCTTGAACAGAGGGATGGGATTCCCGCGCTCGGCGATCAGCTCGAGACCGCGCTTGCGGGCTTCTGGCTGCATTTTCTCCACGACCTTCTTGATCAGGCCATGCAGATCCACCAATTCGCGTGTCTGCTGAGGATCGAGGCGGATGACGGGCGCTTCCTGGAGGGATTCCAGGCGGTGCAGGATGTCCTCCAGAGCAGACTGCCGATCATCCTCGCCGGCTTCGGGGCCCCGTAACAGCCTGCGCAATTGATCCACCACTTCCTGCACACCCATCGCCAGATCGGGCGAAGCGGCGGAAATGGGCTGTTCAGGTTCGGGTGCCGGCCGGCTCGGGGGGGGCTCGGGTGCCCGCTTAAGGGCCGCCTTTTCCAGAGCCACCCCAGCCCAATCCGAGAGAGCCATGAGCAGCGTCGTGTGGTGCTCATTGAAGGTTCGCGGGGCGAGCCGGTTGTACACGCCCAACACGCCCACAACTTTCTTTCCCACTCTAAGTGGGACATTGACAGTCGATTGGACCAGGAAACCGGTTTGAACCTTGACTGGGCCGGTTTGCGGGGAGGGCTGGCGCAGCACGGGCTGGCCTGTATGGTACACCTCCCCCACGAGGGTATCGTTCACCCGCAGGCGTTGCAAGGTGGCGTGTCGCTCGCCGGCCTGCTTGCTGGCGCGCAAGACCAATTCCCGACTGTGGGGATCGGCGAGATATATGGCCGACTCCTCCGCGTCGGTCATAAAGGCGGCAGCCTCACACACGCTGCGCAAGATCGCGCTCAGGTCATCCAAGCTGGCCACCACCCGGCCAATCTGGCTGAGCATCCGAATCTCGTCCGTTCTGCGGCGCAACTGCGCGCGCAGGTGCTCGAAGCGGCCGGCAAGTTCATCGCGCTCCGAACGGGATGAGCGGGCTTCCGCCAGATCGGCGATCGCCTGGCACAGTTCAGAAGGCCGATATGGCTTGAGTAGGAAATCGCCGACCCCTAGCTGGAAGAGTTCACGCAGGCGTGAAAGCGGGAAATGGGCGGCGAGCAGGATAGCGGGGGCTTCCGAGCCTGTCGAACGGTAATTCCGCAAACTGGCCAGGGGGTTGCCCCGCAATTGGGTGATGTCGACAACAAGCACATCGGGCTCAGGGGCTTGCTCCCCGCGCACCCAGGCATGGAAGCCGGAGGGCTTCAGGATGCGCTCGACGATCGCCTGGGCGTTCGAGTCGACATCTGCAACCACGATGACCCGAGGGGATTTGGGATCGGGGCGCTCGTCCATCATGATGGTGGTGGCCTAGGTTAACCGGCGGATCAGGGCCGCCGGGGCGGATCGGGTTTTGCGGAAGCGGTCTCTCCATCGGCATCGGTGCGCAGCGCGCGCTGTGATCTGCCGATAGGTCGTGAGGACCAAAGCATCGCGTGAAGGTTGGCGAGTGCCTGCGGATCGTACTCGCGGTAGCCGCAGAAATCACATATCCAGGCGGGAAAGTCAGGGATACACACAGGCTGACCGCGCAACTGGGTGAAATAGAAGGCCTGGCGGCCGCGCAGGGTGCCAAACTGGCATTCTGGGCACGGATAGGTGGGCTCGCTTTGCATCAGCCTCTTCTCAGGAGCGGCGGGGCCGCATCGCAGGGCTTCGCGATCGACCTTCTAGCCAATGGTAGCTCAAAACTAGGCCCGGCGACAAGAGGTCCAAGGGTGGATGACCGCCGCTCTGGGTCAGAGTCCGGCGAGGTCTATTGCTCGGCCGCCAGGACCAGATCGTAGTGCGGGATCAGGCCTACCTCAGAGGGTGGCCAGTAGACGAAGATGGCCTTGCCAATGATCGAGTCGAGCGGAAGCGCCCCCCAATTCTGTGAATCAGAGGAGTTATTGCGGTTATCTCCTAGGACGAAAACTTCCTCAGGTCCGAGTTGCCATTGCCCGGCATAACGAGGGGCTGAGGAGAGATAGGGCTCTTGCAGCGGGAGTCCATTGATGAGCACCTGCCCCCCTTGGACGGCGACGAGCTCCCCTGGCAGCCCGATCACGCGTTTAATGAAGCGGCGGTCAGGGTTGAGCGGGAATCGGAAGACCACGATATCGCCTCGCTCGGGCTGCTTCCAGCGGTAGGCCAGCCTGTTAACCACCACAAATTGACCATCGTGCAGGCTCGGCTCCATGCTGATGCCCTCCACACGAATGCGGGCGGTCACCAGATTGACGGCCATAAAGAGAAGCGCCGCAATGGCCAGGGTTTGAAGGACCTCGGCGAAGAAATAGCGGATCCGCCGCCCTATCGAGGGAGACGCAGGCGCGCCCCACTCAGGGGGCGCAGGATCCTTCAAGGGGATATCGGACATGATGCAGCATTATAACATGCAGGCATACCCTGGTTGCGGCCTGCACGACTCAGCCAGCAGCCTTTCCCCGCTTGCGGAAGGAGAGCCGGATGGGTGTTCCGAGGAAGCCATATTCCGACCGAATCTGGTTTTCCAGGAAGCGTTTATAGGTGAAATGCACCAGCTCCGGATCGTTGACATGGAAGAGGAAGGTAGGAGGCGCGGTGCGTACCTGGCTGGCGTAGTAGACCCGCAGGCGCTTTCCCTTGCGAGTGGGTGGCGGGTGAATGTTGAGGGCCTTGCGCAGCAAGCGGTTCAGTTCACCCGTGGGAATCCGTCGCAGGCGCTCTTCCTGAATCTGCAGGGCCAGAGGAAGGATTTTTCCCACCCGCAGACCGGTTTTGGCCGAGATGAAGAGCAGGGGCACGTAATCGAGAAACTTGAGCGCTTCCCGCACGTGCAGGCCATATTCGTCCAGGGTATAGGCATCCTTGGGGATCAAATCCCATTTATTCACCAGCGTGATCACACTCTTGAACTTCTCAAGGATCATTCCGGCGATATGCGCATCCTGATTGGTGACGCCTTCGGTGGCATCGATTAGGAGCAACACGACTTCGGCGCGCTCCATCGCCTTCAGAGCCCGTAACACGGAATATTTCTCCACGCCCGGCTCGATGCGGCCGCGGCGTCGGATGCCAGCCGTGTCAATGAGGGTGACCGGTGTGCCCTCATACTCCAGATAGGTGTCCACGGCGTCGCGGGTGGTGCCCGGGATGGGGGAGACGATCACTCGCTCCTCGCCCAGCAGGCGATTGAGCAGGCTGGATTTGCCCACGTTGGGCCTGCCAACAATGGCGACCTGCAGCCCCGTCTCTTCCTCCTGGATTTCGGCTGAGGGAATCTCCTCCGGCGGATGCGGAAGGCGCTGGACGAGTGCGTCGAGCAGATCCCCCGTGCCCCTGCCGTGCAAGGCCGAGATGGGAATGGGATCACCCATGCCTAATTCGTGGAAGACCTGCGCCTCGTCCCGCCGCTGGGGATTGTCACAGCGGTTCACCGCCAGCACGACGGGCGGCCAGCGTTCACCCTCGACGTGACGCTGCAGCCTGCGCAAGAGCCCGGCCACCTCCTGGTCGGCGGGCGTGATTCCGCTCTCGACATCCACCATGAAGATGATCGCGTCGGCATCGCGGACGGCGATCTCGGCCTGGCTGCGAATGTGGGCGATGTACTCGGCGGATCCGACGGAGAGCGGCTCGCCCCGGCTTAAGGCACTGGGGTCAATGCCCCCAGTGTCGACGATGTCGAAGGAAACCCCGCGCCACTCAGCCTCGGCCACGAGGCGGTCGCGCGTGGTGCCGGGCACCTCGTCGACAACTGCCAGGCGCTCCCCCGCCAGGCGGTTGAAGAGGGTCGATTTGCCGACATTTGGGCGGCCGATGATGGCGATCAGCGGGCGTGTCATGTGTACTCAAGGGGAGGGAGTGGGCGTGCTCGTCGGACGCTCCACAAAGGTCAAGACAACCTCGATGGTCGCCGGCGTTGGCGCATCATACGTCACGCCCTCAGGAACATCCAGGATCTGCGGTTCGAGCACGTGGGTTCCGACCGGCAAGGTGGATACATCCACGACCACATGCACTTGCTCAGGCGTGAGGGTGTCCAACACCGCGGCAGGGCCAGAGAGGATCAACCCTACCTGCTCGGGGGAGGGATAAGCATAGAGACCATAGCCCAACCCCTCGACCTCGACCGGCCTGCTGATCGCAGTGGTGGTCATGATGGGCTCGATCTCGACCGTTACTTTGATACTTTGCACGCCGATGAGCGAAAAGCCCTGCGGAAGATCCAAGGGCACCCAGCGCTCTATAGATTCTGTGACGTTCGACACGTCGATCGGCAAGGTCTGCACATAGCCCGGCAGCGCCTCCAACGCCTCAGGATCCTCGGAGAAGACAGCTACCTCGGGGGGATCGTGGACAATTCGGACCAGGCGGTACCAGCCCTCCGCTTCCAACTCCTCACGGCCCTCGATGATGGGCACCACGACCAGGCGCCGGATGTTTTCTCGCTTGGTGATTTGCAGGCTCACGCGGACCGATTCGGCGCTCAGTGTGAGACCCTCCACCGGCTGACCCTCGAAATCCACGGGGATGATCTGCAGCTCCTGATCGATCGGCCGCTGGCGGTTGGTCAGATCGAGATGGATCTCGGCTGCATCGACGCGATCGACCAGACTCTTCGGTCCGCTTACTGTCACTTCCTGGAGGTCCAGGGCAGGCTCTTCGGCCTCGTAGTCGGGGGCGGGCTCCCCGATGATCTCCATCCGCAATCCCACCGTCTTGGACACGAGAGGTTCCAGGGTGATCTCAATCGTGGCCGGATCCAATGCGGTCACCTGAACGGCCCTCCGCTGCAGCAGGACTTTGAGCGCAATGCGGTGACGGCCGGCCCCCAACCCTTCGAGGTCCGCCACCACTTGGATGTCGGAAGGCACCAGGGCTTCCCATACGGAAAGCGGTGCGCGCAGAACCGCTTCGGCCTGCTCGGGCACATCCCCTGTGAGCAGGAGATTCTCTTGAAGCCCGCGATATAGAATCGGCAGGGGCTCGGGGTAGGCTTGCTCCTGAATGGGGTCGCGGGTGCTGATTGCCGCCACCCAGGCGGCGATGGCCAGGAGGAAGGAAAGGGTGAGTGTGCCGAAGTTCTCACGCAACCAATTGATCATAGGCGACAATCTCTAATCCTGGCCGCGATCCCGGCGCCGCGGGGCGAGCAGGCGCTCGAGCCAGGGGGGCATCCAGGTTGTGGGCCGGGGACGGAAAAACGCCATAAGGATATTACGCAAGCGAGCCTGGTCCAGGCGGCGGATGATGCGTCCATTGTGCGTGACCGCGATGCCGCCGGTCTCCTCGGAAACGACGACCGAGACGGCGTCGCTGACTTCGCTGATGCCCAGCCCGGCACGGTGCCGCAGCCCCATTTGGCGTTCGGGCGAGCGCGTGAGCGTTCCGCTGGCCGAGAGCGGCATGACACAGGCCGCAGCGGCGATCCGCCCTTCGTGGATGATCACCGCCCCATCGTGCAGCGGGGTGTTAATGTGGAATATCTGCAACAGGAGTTCCGGGCTCAGTTTGGCGTCGAGCGCTACGCCGGTTTCTTTGTATTCATCCAGCGGGACTTCACGCTCGATGACAATCAGGGCTCCATATCTGCGGTCGGATAGCCGCTGGGCTGTCGAGCAGACGGTTTCGATCAGATGCTCCACCTGGTCGGGCTCGCTGGTGAAGGCGAACATACTGCCTGTCCTGCCCAGCCGCTCCAGGCCCCGGCGGATCTCGGGGGCGAAGATAACCGGGATAGCCACTAGCAGCGCCGGCAGGGCGTTGGCGAGCAACCACGAGAAGGCGGGCAGATTGAGCAGGCTGGAGAGCAGGGCGATGGTAATGACCAGGACAATGACACCCCGCAGCAGGACCACCGCCTGGGTGCCGCTAATCAGGCGCAGAAGGAAAAAGACAACCAGCGTTACAAGGAGGACATCGATGGCGCTGAGCCAGTCGAAGCGCTCGATGAAGAAGCTCAGTTCCTCCAGGAAGTTGGTCGTCAATGGAGCACCTATTGCTGTCCCTGGATGTTGCGAAGCAACTCCTGATAGCCCTCCAGATTGGGCGGGTTGAGACTGATGATGGTCTGAATGGTGCGCACCGCATCTTCAATCTGGCCCGCATCGAGCTGGATTTCACCCAGGGCGTCGTATTGGGCGATGGCATCTGCGGTGCGACCTGCGGCCCGATAGGCTTCCGCCAAGCGGGAATGCAGGACTTGCTTCCCGGGGTAATCCCGAGCCAGATCCTCCAGCATGATCAGGGCCTCCCCGGCGCGTCCATCTTCGACCATCTGCTCGAGAAGCACGTCGAGGGAGGCCGCGGCCTGCTTCTCCTGTCCCAGGCGCAGATTCAGATCGATGATCTGTGAGCGGGCCTTCTCGTTCCTGGGATCCAATTCGCAGATCTGTTCGAAGATTTGCAGCGCCTGCCGCCAATCGAGGTGCGAGAGATTGATGTCTCCCAGCAGGTTCAAAACGCGCAGCGTCCAGGCTTTGTCCACGCCGCCGCGTTGGCAGAGATTCAGCGCCTCTTCAAGCGCCTGCCGTGATTGATCCATCTCAGCCATCTGGCGGAAGAGCTCCGCAAGCTCGATGTATTGCTTGAGAGCCTCTTCGATGCGATCTTGCTGGGCAAGGAGTTCAATCAATTGCCTGCGGGCGGCGATATCGATCGGCGAGTGTTGAATGATGCGGGCATAAATGTTCGCGGCCTGTGCCAGCTCGCCGCGGATGCGGTGGGTCTTGGCGATGGTCCGCAGTTTGGTCATGCCGCCAGCGGTGTTGCCCTGCTGGATGAGGATCTCTGCCATGCGCTTGTGCAACCCGAGGTAGGTCGGGACGTAATCCAGCGCCAGCATCGCCTCCTCGAGCGCGACGGTGTAGAGCTTCTTGGAGGCATAATCGTCGACGCGGGAAACGGCCTCGAGCACCTTTTCCGACCCGCCCACGGCCAGCATCTCGGCGATGGGGACGATTGTTTGGCCTTCGGCCTGTCCCTGGAGCGAGCGGCGTGCCTGGCGCAGGCGCTCCAGCCATTCGGGCCCGCTCAGGAAGCTGAGGGTATTCTCGACGATCTTGTCGAGGGTCTCCTCGTCGCCCTCGTTCAGTGAGGCCAGGATGGTGTCGTAAAGCTGGCTCAGTTCGGTGGACTGGCTCTCATCCACGGAAAGGCTATCGGCCTTTCGCAAGGCCTGAAGCAGGTAGCGTGCCGCCTCGGGCAAATCGTCACGCATGCGTGCCAGGCGTCCCAGCGCGAGATTGGCCCCCAGGTCGAGTTCCGGGTGCCCCAGAGCTTTCACCAGATGCTTGGCGGCCTCCTCGCGCTCATCCATGTTCTTGAGCAGGATGCCTAGATTGTAGTGAGCGGCCGGGTGGTCGAGGCCAGTCTGGATGGCGCGCTCGAATTCCTTGATCGCCTGGCGGGTGTTGCCGCGGGTTTGCAGATCGATGGCGTTGCCCAGATAGCGGAGCATCTGTGGCTGGGCGAGACCCTTGCGCTCTCGGCTGATGCGACCTTCCGCAAGCTCGGTCATATCGGCAGGCTCAAGCCCACCCTCTTCGCCGGGGGGTTCTTCGAATACCAGACCGGCGAGAATGGTGAGGGCCTGCGTCTGTGCCGCGGCCTCCGGGTCCGCCTGCTGGCTGTCCTCGGCCGGGGTCTCTTCCTGATCCTCAGCCTTCAAGTAATCCTTGACCGCCTCGATCCGCAAGGGTGCGGTGGAGCCGCGTGGCTCGGAGGGGGGTGGCAGGGGCTTGCCCTGTTGCAGCAGTCGCAAATAGCGGGCGGCCTCCTTCTCGCCCGGGATCAGCCGCAAGGCGCGCTGGGCGGCCTCGATCGCCCGGTCGGTCTTGCCAGCGGATTGCAGGATGGAGGCCACGGAGAGATATTCGTAAAGCGCTTCCTTGCGCCGCCCTAGCCTCTCGAGGGTGACGGCCAGGCGGGAGCGGGTGTTCAGGTCACCGGGGAGCAGCCGTGCAATGTGAGACCAGTTGTCGATCGCCTTCTCGGCGTCGCGATGCTTCAGGTGTAGATCGGCAGCCACGCGCCGGCGGGCGATGGCTTGCTTCGTGTTCCCCATGCGCTCGAAGATCTCGGCCGTCTTCTCGACGGGAATGGGATCTTCAGGGGAAAGCTTGGCGGCGTGTTCATAGACCCTGAGGGCCTCGGGATATTTATCGGACTCAAGCAAGGCGAGGGCCAGGGCAGTAAGCGCGCCAGGATGGTCAGGCCTGAGTGCCAAGGCCTTGCGATAGTACTCGGCGGCTCGATCCCACTCCAAATCCCAGGCTGCGGAGTGACCGAGACGCATCGATTCTTCGAACAGTTCCACGCGGTCGGTCATAGGCCGTATGTGTCGCTCATGGGGTGGCGAGGCGAGTATAGCATAACTTAGATGGGCTGCATGTCGGCCCAGTTTGCGCCGGCCTTCGCATCCGTCTTGAGCGGAACGCAGAGTTCATAGGCCTCCTGCATGCGCGCTTGGGCGATCTCAGCCGTGGCCGCGAGTTCGTCCCGAGGGCACTCGAAGACCAGCTCATCATGCACCTGGAGCAGCATCCTGGCGCTCAGGCCCTGGCTCTCGAGCGCTTCTGGGAGCTGGAGCATGGCCAGCTTGATGATATCGGCTGCGGAGCCCTGAATCGGCGCGTTGATGGCCTCCCGCAGCGCCCGGGCGCGGGCAACTTCTGGAACGGTCGCGCCCCGCAGAAGCTGTGGGAAGTAGCGCCGCCGGCCGAGAAGCGTGGAGACGTAGCCGACCTCGGCAACTTCCGCCTGCGCGCGCTCCAGGTAGCGCTTGACGCCCGGAAAGCGCTCGAAATAGGCCTTCACGAAGTTCTCCGCCTCCGCCAAGGTCAGGTCTGTGGTCCGGGTGAGTCCATAGGGGCTCATGCCATAGATCAGGCCGAAATTGATCGCCTTTGCGTTCCGCCGCATTGCGGGTGTCACTTGATCGAGGGGCACGCCTGAGATGGCCGCGGCTGTTGTGGCGTGGATATCCTGGTCTTCGAGGAACGCCTGGATCATGGCCTCGTCCTGCGCGAGGTGCGCCACGATGCGCAATTCGATCTGTGAGTAATCTACGCTCAGCAGCAAGTTCCCGGGTTCGGCGGTAAAGGCGCGCCGGATTTCGCGGCCGAGCTCGGTGCGGATGGGGATGTTCTGCAGGTTGGGTTCGGAGGATGCCAGTCTTCCTGTCACCGAGCCGGTTTGATTATAGGAGGTATGAACACGCCCGGTCTCGGGGTTAACCTGATCTGGGAAAGCATCCGCGTAGGTCGATTTGAGCTTGGCAATCTCCCGGTGTTCGAGGATCAGGTCTACAATCTCATGCTGATGCCGCAGTTCCTCCAGCACGGAGGCCGCCGTCGAGTAGTGACCCGAGGCGGTCTTGCGTGTGCGGTCGGGCGGTTCTAAGCCCAGCTCATCGAAAAGCACGGAAGAGAGTTGCTGGGTCGAGTTCACGTTGAAGCTGTGCCCGACGATGTCGAAAATGCGGGCCTCGATCTCCTCAAGCCGCTTGGCCATCTTTGCCGAGAGTTCATCGAGGAAGGTAGTATCGAGGGCGATCCCGGCGCGCTCCATCTCGGCCAGGATCGGCACGAGCGGCATCTCCAGGGTCTCGAATAGGTGCCATTGCTCTTTCTGGCGCAACTCATCCTCCAGGAGGGGGCGCAGGCGAAGGCAGACGGCAGCATCGGCGGCTGCATAGGGTGCCACCTCGGCGATTGGCACCTCCGCCATCGAGCGCTGGTTGCGGCCCCGGCCAATTAATTCCTCGATCTCGGTCATCTCCACGCCCAGGCGAACCCAGGCGAGATTCTTCAGCCCCAGATTGCGGGAGGCGGGATCGCAGAGCCACTCTGCGATCATGGTGTCAAAGGCCAGGGGTTCGACGCCGAGGCCATACCGGCTGAGCACCAGGAAATCATATTTCAGGTTGTGCCCAACCTTGGGAATCTCGGCGTTTGTCATGGCGGGCTCCAGCGCCTCCTGGACGGCCGCCCAAGGGAGTTGCTCGCCCCCCGCAAAGGCGGTTTCATGGCCGACCGGGATATAGATGCCCTCCTCAGGCTCGAGCGCCAGCGATATACCCACAAGCCTTGCTTGCATAGGGTCGGTGCTGGTCGTCTCCACGTCGAAGGCGATGGCATCGGCATTGTCTAAGCGCTGGCGAAGCCTTTGCAGAGATTCGCGATCCTGAACGATCGTGACTCGCTGGGTGGCGGTTTCGGTGGGCTGGCTGGTTGTGAATAGGCTTAGCTGACCGGCTTTCTCACCTGTGCTGGGTATGCGGTCAATCAAGGATCGGAACTCGAGTTCCCGGAACAAGGTTGCGATCGCATCTCGGTTGTATCCCGCGGCGTGGCAAGCCTCGAGGTCGAAGGAAACCGGCACATCGGTCTTAATCTTGGCCAACTGGCGGCTTAGATAGGCCTGCTCGCGTCCGGCCTCGAGCTTCTTGTGAAACCGGCCGGGAACTTCATGCAGGTGCTCATAGATGGAATCCAGGTTCCCGAATTGCTGGATCAATGCCTGGGAAGTCTTCTCGCCGACGCCAGAAACGCCCGGGATGTTGTCGCTGGCATCCCCCATGAGCGCTTTCAAGTCGACGATCTGTGGCGGGTCGACGCCGTAACGCTCCCGCACCTCTTTGGGACCGTAGTCGATGGCTTCGGAAAGCTTGCGGCCAGCCAGGCGGATAGTGACGTTATCGTCCGCAAGCTGAAGCAGGTCGCGATCCCCGGTGAGTATGACGACTTCCACGCCTTGCTCGGCCGCCTTGCGGGCCACGGTTCCGAGGACATCGTCGGCCTCGTATCCCTCCACCTCGAGGATGGGTATGCCAAAGGTGGTGACCATCTCGCGCATGCGCTTAAGTTGAAGGCGCAGGTCATCGGGCATCTTGTCTCGAGTGGCCTTGTATTCGGGGTAGAGCTTATCCCTGGAGGAGGTTCCGGCATCGAAGCAGACCGCGAGATACTCCGGAGCTTCTTGCTCGAGCAGGCGCAAGAGCACGGAAGTGAAGCCGTAGATCCCTGCTGTGGGCTCGCCCGACTTGGTGATCCAGCGATCCCCGCCACCCGCGCCGGTCAGAGCGAAGTAGGCGCGGTAGGCGAGGGCATGTCCATCGATGAGGAACAAGCGCGGCTTCGCTGGCATCTCTCACTCCTTTGGAGATCACATTGCGCACTGATTGTAGCACTGAAGGGTGGCCTCGCACGCTTCGGTATGCAGCCAGGTCTGAGAAAACCTCATCGGCGCGCCAAGATTAGGCCAGCGACGAAATCGAAGCTCCCCCGCCGGAAGGCAGGGGAGCGGAATCTGCGCAGGGGGGGGCTTCTCAAGTCCTTCCCGGCGTCTAGGTGTCCCAAGTTTTATGGTCGATCTTGAGGGTCTGTGTCCCGTTGCTTAGGATGTCTTCGATCTCCAGTCGACCGTAATTGCCCTGGTTGGTGATGTAGCAAAGCCAGGATCCTTCCGAGATGTCGTCCAACGAGATGGAGGCGGTGGAGAGGGAAGCCGACATGCAGTCAGCCAGGCTCGGCGGCGAACTTCCCATGTGCTTCACTTGGGCGGAATTTTGAGGAACGAGGTATTTCTCGGACGCGGAGACCGCCCGGAACCAGAGATCTCGCGCTCCGCTGGAGGGTGAAGTTTCTCCTGTGTCAAGATCCACGGAATAGGTCTGCTTCAGATCGAACTTCCCGCTCGAGAGCACAGGGTAAGGGGTGGGGGTGGGTTCGGCCACTTTGATCTCGACGTAGAAGGGCACATCCCCTGAGGTCCCGACGCCAAAGATGACCCCCGAGCTGGAGCGGATCCACCAGAAACCTTTGTAGGAGCCCTTGGTGTTCGGGGCAGTCAGGCCGACGCTGATATCCACCGTTTGGCCGGGGGCGACAGTTCCGGTTGTGAGCTGCTTGGAGGCCGGCCCTCCCATGGCATCCCCCTCTTTGAAGAGCAATTCATACCCCGAGGTCCAGGTGCAGGAGCCGGTATTGCGCAGGCGCCAGGTCTTGGTGAAGGATTCGCCGGGAGAAAGGATGGTGCCATCTGGGATGGTCACATCGGCGATGAAGGCCGCCCGGTCGCAGGGGACCTCCGTCTCTGTGGGGATGGGTGTGTTGGTGACGGTCGGCGAGGCCGGCTCTGGCGTTGGGGAGGCCGGCTCTGGGGTGACCGTGGCCGCCGGCGGCAGGGATGGCAGCGGCGTCTGCCCTGCAGCCTCTGTAAGGCGTGCTTCCACCGTCTGGGCCGCGTAGGTCGGGAAGGGATCAGGTGTCGCCTGAAGGCCGGGGAAATTGCAGGATGCCGCCCCGAGAGCAGCTAGGATCAGCGTGACGCTGAGCAGGCGGAAACGGGCTGGAGCATGCGTCATGGCGTTGCCTCCTGTGAGCACCCACACGTGAAATCGTGCAGGCTCTTCTTCTCCTTCGCTCTGCATGCTACATCCGAGCACACCTGGGGTCAAGTGGGGCGTCTTGAAGCGGATAAGGTCCTGGGGATGGAGGCTCGCGGGATCGCGCAAGGCGGCTAGGGAAGCTGGGGATGGGCCCAGATTTCCTCTGCCTGGGCTTCTTGGGCGAGGCCAGTTCCCTTGAGGGCCACTTCCCCGATCATGCTCCAGGGGCCGGTCCAGGTGATGCGGACGGGCGCCAAGCGCCCGAGCCACTCGCCTTCGTCTTCGAAGAAGACCAGCTTATTGGTGCGGGTGCGGCCACGCCAGCGCCCGTTTTCCTGCGACTCGACCAGCACCTCGGCGATCTGGTCCAGGTAGCCGGCGTTGATCTCCGCCGCAATCCCTGTCTGCAATTCCTCCAGCAGGCGGAAGCGGCGCATCTTCTCCTCTTCGGGGACGGAGTCCTGCATCCGGCGCGCGGATACGGTTTGAGGGCGAGGGGAATAGCGGGCCAGATGCGCCACGTCGAATCGCAGTTCTGTGAGTAAGTCGAAGGTCCGTCGGAATTGCTCCTCGGTTTCGCCGGGAAAGCCGACGATGATATCCGTGGCGATGGCGGCACCGGGGATCAACGCTCGGATGCGGGCGATCAACCGGCGGTAATCCTCGGCTGTGTAGCCGCGCTTCATGCGGCGAAGGATCTCGTCATCGCCTGCCTGGACTGGCACTTCGATGTGTTCGCAGACCTTGGGCAGTTCGGCGAAGGCCTCGAGCAGCTCATCGTTCATCCAATTTGGATGCGATGTGAGGAAGCGGATGCGCTCCAAGCCATCGATCTCATGAAGAGCCTGCAATAAGGCGGGTAGGCTGGTCCCATCGCCGAGATCGAGTCCGTAGCGGTCGACAATCTGGCCCAGGAGCGTTATCTCGCGCACGCCCTGCGAAACCAGACTTCGCGCCTCAGCCAGGATCTGAGCCATAGGTCGGCTGCGCTCCGGCCCTCGCCGGTAGGGGATCACGCAGAAGGTGCAGGCATGCGAGCAGCCGTAGACAATTGGAATATATGCGGATACCAGCTTGCCGCGTTCATGCTGTGGCAGGCGAAGCTCCTCGTCCATGATGGCAAAACGCCCCCGAGTCTCATCCAGCCATTGCCGCTTCCCGGTCTTGGCGAGCAGGTATCTGAGCAGCGGCTCGGGATCCGAGGGCGGAGAGAACACATCCACGTGGGGGTAGACATGACGCAGGCGGTCGCTGCCCTTCACGCCCACCATGCAGCCCATCAGGTTGATGACCAGATCGGGCCGCTTTTGCTTGAGGGGACGGAGCGAGCTGAGACGGCCATGCGCCCTGTCCTCCGCGCTCTGGCGGACCACGCAGGTATTGAGGACGATGACGTCGGCCTGCTCGGCGCGGTCGCAGGGCTCGTAGCCCAATGCTTCGAGCGAGGCGGCGAGGCGCTGCGAGTCGGCCACATTCATCTGACAGCCGGCGGTCCAGATGTAATAGCGCATGGTAGCGATTATAACCCGGAAGGGTCGTAATTGAGCCCGGTTGGGGCTCGGCCACGGCCCAATGGAAAGGTCGGCCGAGTGTGGGGTATGATACGGACAATCTCGAGGGATGAGGGCGGATGCGAGAGTTTGAGCGCGTGATGCAGGCTGCCTTGGAGTCGCTGGCTCGTGGCGAGCGGGTGGCGCTGGCAACCGTTGTTTCCGTGCGTGGCTCGGCCCCGCGGCATGCGGGGGCCAGGATGCTGGTGTGGGAGGATGGCCGGATCTTGGGGACGGTCGGAGGCGCCACGCTGGAGCTGCGAGTGATCGAGCATGCCCGTGAGGCGCTGGCTCAACGGCGGAGCCGCTTGGAACGCTACGTGTTTTCAACCCAAGATGATCCTGAGAGCGTAGGGCTCTGCGGCGGCGCCGTGGAGGTGTTCATCGAAGTGCTGGAACCTGAGGCGACACTCTATATCCTGGGCGCGGG
>CAZQDE010000034.1:0-15978 GCA_964591485.1 uncultured Anaerolineaceae bacterium
TTGCCAATACCATATCTCTAGGCTCAATAACCCCTTGCTGATACGGACGGGGTCATCGGGGCTTTCCTGCGAGCTTGCAGCTGTCTTTGGATACGCCATAATGAGGGAGCGTCCGAGCCGCCGCATAGCTCGAGGGCGTTAGGCCAGCTTTGGGGCTGATTCAATGCCTTGAGGGGAATAAGTGTGAAGATCGGAGGGCAAGCGATGACCAAGAAAAGGCGAATATCGGTTGATTGGTTCGTATGGTTACAATGGGCGCTTGCTAGTGGCCTCGGCGGTGCGGTGGGTTTCGCTCTTGCAGATGCGGTGCTAAATGCCTTTAGCGAAGCTCTATACAAGGCTATGGCGGAGATAGTGATCTTTGGGTTGCTCGGAGCAGCGATGGGCACACTGCAATGGCTGGTGTTACGGAGACACTTATCTCAAGCCGGGTGGTGGGCAGCCGCCAGTGCCGCAGGCGGAACGCTAGTTGGCATCTGGGGAGCGTCATATGGTGGCAAGGTAAAGGTCAACCTGGTCATTATCTATGGCTTGGTTGGAATCATTCTGGGCGCTCTGCAGTGGCTGGTACTGCGCCGTCGAATATCCCGGTCAGGCTGGTGGATGGTGGGGAGTATGTTGGGTTGGGCACTCACAGTGCCGGTAGTTCGGTCTTTGGACCGATTAGGGCCGATGAGGGGATTATCGGAGACCATAGGGCTCATCCTCGGATTTGGTTTGGCGGGTACCGTGGTCGGAATTGTTACAGGGGGCTTGCTGGTTTGGCTGCTGTGGCAGTTGCCTGGAAGAACGGTAGTTGCTGCTGGGCAGGAGCCGGCCTAACCAGCGCATGCAGCCGACCGCAACGGCGAGAGTTTTGCTGTTGCCTGTCTCGTTTTTGAGGGTGTCTTTTCAAGTTTCATCCGCCGTTTCAGCCATGCGGGGGCTGATGCGCCATCCGTTGGGCAGCCGTACAATGACTTCGTCCACACAAGGATGATACAAAGCCACAAAAGAACAAGCGTTTGAGCAAATGCCAATGAATAACCGCGAGATCATAAAAGACCTGATCACAGATTTCAAGCCAGGCAGATTGACCAACCTTCTGCGCCGGATTGCCCCTGATTTCCGTCCCGCGTCATCGGTGTTGGACAGTTTCATCAAGGATGATTGGCCGTTCGATAGCGCGGAATTGCTGGCTGTACATCGACTTGCTGTGGGTCACAGAGGACCTCCGCAGCCGAGGCCATGGATACCGCCTGCTGATGTTTGCCGAGGAGGAGGCCCGCCGGCGCGCCGCAAGGAACGCCTACATTGATGCATTCAGCTTTCAGGCGCCGGATTTCTATGAGCAGCATGGCTATCAGGTCTTTGGTGAACTGCAGGAATTCCCTCTCGGGCATCAGCGGTATTTTCTTGCCAAGCGGCTTTAGAATAGGCGGGCCATAGCGAGAGAGACAACCTATAGACAATGTGCCTTGTGCGGGGGATACCTGGCCAGGCGCGAGCATAACCCTCCTCCCATCGCCGACGCGGTCATGGGACTGCATAGACAGGAGCCGATCCATGGCAGACATCTCCACCATCATCATCACACTAGCGCTCGTCTTCTACAGCATCGGGGTATGGAGCGAGCGCATCGCCGGCCGGCTGAAGGCCTGGCACCTGGCCTTCTTCTGGCTGGGGCTCGTCTGCGACACCTGGGGGACGGGGCTCATGATGGAGATGGCCGGCGGTCTGACCGCCGATCTGCACGGACTGACCGGACTGGTGGCCATAGTCCTGATGGCCATCCATGCCGTCTGGGCCACGTTGGTGCTGGTCCGCAAGGACGAGCGCTGGATCACCCGCTTTCACCGCTTCAGCGTGATCGTCTGGGCGATCTGGCTGGTACCCTACTTCAGCCCGATGATCTTCGGGCTGGGAGGCTGAAGGGCGCCTTCCCAGGCCGCAACCCGGAAGCCCCCCCGGCATCTTGCCGCAAAAGGAGTGACCCATGTGGCTCAAGCGCGTCAGGTGGACTGGATGAGCTTGGACATGTAAGATGGGGCCAAGGGATGGAGGTGACCTATGTCTCAAGAATCGAGTGATCTGCGCAGGCCATTCATCCTATGGCTTGTTGCGAATATTCTGGGATTTGGTGCCTCGGGAGCGGCGTATTTCGTGATCCCGGCCAAGATCCTCATGTCGGGCATCGTTGCATCCACGCTCATCATCGCGCTCCCTATTGGGCTTGCTCAATGGATCGCCCTGCGATGGATCCTCAATACCTCCAGATTGTGGATCTTCACCGTCCTTGTGGGTCTGCCGCTTGCCCTTCTCATCATAAATAACATCCCAGATACCTTTTTGCAATTTGCAGATGATGAATCCGTGGCTGCGTTAACTGCCGGGTACCTTGTAATAGGATTTTCCGTAGGACTGCCGCAATGGCTCATTCTAAGGCGACAAGTATCGAGATCGTCATTCTGGCTATTGGGCAGTTCCATCGGTGCTGCTGCGGGAGTATGGCTCATCTTGATAACAGAATGGATCAACCTGTCCGCCGTACTTTCCTTTGTTGTTGCCGTGCTTACCTATTCCATCGTAACGGGGTTGACGCTTACACGGCTGCTCGCTTACCCCAATCGGTTTCAGGCCAATCTGACGAGCGCCAGCTAGCGCAAGATATGGCCGTCCGTGCTGCGCACGGTAGTCACGCGGCGTGAAAACGCCGATGTTGGTTGAAGCTAGTAAACCTTTCGGAGCCAAGACGGGCGGCGGCCAACCACTCCGATAGACCCCCCATCACCGTCTGGAGAAACAGCATGGTGACCTGGAAGCAATTTGCCGAATCATCCCCTGACTTGACCCAAAAGGGCCAAGAACAGCTCTTTCAATATGGCGTTGGCTTGGCATTTCTCGCGACCCTTCGAGCGGATGGCGCGCCGCGCTTGCATCCGGTCTGTCCGGTTCTTTGCGAGGATAGTCTTTATGTGCTGATCTTGCCCGATTCGCCCAAGAGGTGGGATCTGGAACGTGACGGCCGCTATGCACTGCAGGCATTTCCTCAAGATCGGCCGGATTCGGATGAGTTCTATCTCTCGGGCAGGGCAAGGCGAATAGAGGACCAAGAACTCCTATCGAGGGTTCTCGCGGATGCGAAGCATCATGCCAGTCCAGATGAGGTCTTGTTTGAGCTCGAGATCGATCGCGCGATGCATACTCGCTGGGAAGGGTTTGGAACCGCGGAATATCACCCGATTCATGCCCAATGGAATGCAGAATAAGGCGGTTTCGCCGCCGCTTCCGCTGCTCCTGCTAAACGACAACCCTCGACAGCATGCCTTTGGCGGCAGCTCTCATCGGGCACCAGCGCGGCTTGCGTGGTGTTCTCGCCCCAGAAGAAGGCCCACGGTTCCAATAGGTGATCATCTGGCGGGCAGACGGCGGCACATCTCCGCGGCCAGAACTCGAAAGCAGCCATTCCAACGGTTTGCCTCGCGAAGGCACAGCGTAGTTAGGGCTCTACGCAACAATGTCATCGTGCGGTCGCGCATCCAGCCCTCAAGGACACTTTTGGTAGGCCTGAAGTGGGACTGTGACCATGTTTTCCCCAAAGAAGAAAGCCATCGCTGGAATATGGACCGTGTCTGGGTCCTCGGGATCGAAGTAGCAAGTTTCTGTGAGCGAGGCCTGACCATTGGAGCCGATGGTGATGGTGACCTGCGATCCATCCGCAGCGAACTCGAAGAGATATTCGCTGACCTCGGACGCGCTATTAACCACACACTCGCGTTCCACAGATACGCAGGCCAGCGGGAAGACCAGTGTGCCGCCAGCGGTGGATGCGTCCTGGGGCAGGCTGTATTCCAAGGTGGTCGAGCCGCTGCAGCGCCAGTTCATCCCATCGTCGTATTGCAGCACCAGCGAGCCCGTCCAGGGGCCCTCCACTCCGGAGCAGGAGTGCAGGCGCCCGGTAAGCGTGGCCCAGCCGGCGGCGCCTTCCAGGGTGAACTCTACCATGTAGCCGCATTGGGGCGGCTCGCCGCGTGCCAGGCGGTCCAGGTTTTCGATCGCCTTCTGTACCTTGGCCATCACCTGATCGCGAAGCGATTCATTTGCCCCATAGGTCCCCTTTACCCCGATGAGGATCGCGTCGCGAAGGAGGTTAAGCAGGTCCTTGATATCCTGGCGGATCACATCCGGGTTGGGAAGGCAGGGGTCGAAGTCCTTGAGGGCTTCTTCCAAGCGCTGTTTGACGATGTTCCGCGCCCGCTGCAAAGCCTTCTGCTCAACTTCATCATCTCCAAGGAGGGTCGCTTCCTTGGCGATCCGGAGGCATTCATCCAGATCCGCGTTCTCGAGATCTCGCAGGGCGTTCTCATGGAAAAAGCCCTTGACCTGGTCCATTACTTGCTCTGCCGCCCCCTCTTCGCCCATGACCGCCAGTTCGCTGGCGAAATCGAGGGTGGCTTTGATTGCGGCCCGCCAATTCGGGACGGCCTGCGGCAAGGATCGGGCGAGGCCTGGGCTCCGTCCCTCTCGCCGCGCGCCCTGCGCCAGCAAGGTGCGCATTAGGGCGACAGCTTGCGACGTCTCTCCCCGGTGCAGCAATTCCAGAGCCTGTTCGAGAACCTGGGCGATGGCAGGGGGCAGGTCCTCGTCGCAGAAGGTTCCCACCGCCAGCAAGACGGAGGCGCGCTGGCGTGCCAATTCGAGCCCCAGTGTGGTGATTATCGGCAAGCCACCCTGCTCGACGAGGAAGGGCGGCCGGGCGGCCGCATCCAGGTCCATGCCCATGGCTTCGGGCGTGATCTCCTGTGCACAGATGCCATCTTCGCCGGTGGCCTGTCCAAGGGCCAAGGGTATGCTACATCCCGCCAGAAGTCCTGCGATGGCGCATGTGATATAGAGAAGGGCTCTTCGCCTCGGGCGAGTAGCGCGGGTCCATGCGTGCATGCCGCACCTCCTCATCCAAAGCCTGCCCACGCCGAGGTTGGCGGCGGGCACTCCTAATATTGCACCCGCCGGCCTGCGGCGTCAAATTCCCAGGGCACCGCGGTGCAACCCTTCGCCTCTGGAAAGAGCAGTCTGGGGAGTGCGGCCTAGGCCGGCGACCGATAGAAGACAACCGGTCCCTGGGGCGCACGCTCCCAGCGGGGATGAGGGGCCCCTTGTGGATGCAAGCGCTCTTGACCCGCTGGTGCGGGCTCTGCCGAGCCGCGGCCCGCGAGGCCCTCCCGGCGCAGGCCGCCGACCCCTGGCGGGCGTTGACGCTTGCGCCCAGCTTCCATCCGCTGTAGCCTTCCACGTACGGGGTTCGGGTACCGGGGTGTCCCCCACGCCCCGTTTCATATCCAGGATTCACCCACGACTGAAACCCGCTACCTGCAGAAGGTCATCGACCAGAGAGCCGGGCGGCAAATCCGCCCTCGAAGGCGCACGACGGTAAGGCACTCGGCCTGGTGGGGTGGGCTGGAAGCCGCGAAGGTAAGCTGGTGGACCTGTTGCGGGGCTGGGCACGCTCCAGCACGGGGTGATGCGTATCGCCGGCCTTGATGAGGATAAGGAGCATAACAAATGGAAGAGATGAAAGCCCCCACCCGGAAATCGCGCCTCATCCGCTGGCTCGCACGAATCTGGAGCCTGATGGTCTTTGCCCTCACCCTAATGAAGATCCTCACACCCGACCCGTACGCAACGGAGCCGGTCCCTGCCGAGGATTGGTTCCTGCTCAGTCTTTGGGGGCTGGCCATATTGGGCCTCCTACTGGCTTGGTGGAAGGAACGGGCGGGAGGTATCCTGACGATCGGGCTGATGTTCCTGCGTGAAATTGCCTGGGTGATCATCAAGGGCAAATGGCTGGTTGCTTTCTTGATCTTTTGGGCCTTTATCGTTCCACCGGCGGTGCTCTTTATCATCGCCTCATCCCTAGAAAGACGAGAATCGCACCTCTGAACAGGAAGCGATCAGAATGGCGGATCCGCCTCCCGTTCATCCCGCATCTGACCAGGCCAACGCATAGATGCCTTCGACAATTGCACGCGAACCGACATTCTCGTTTTCCAAGAAGGAGAGATATCGATGATCGCCAGAATGTGGCATGGCAGAACGCGCCTGGTTGATGCGGATGCGTATAAAGAATTCCTTAAGGTGCGAGCGGCGCCTGACTATGGATCTGTAGCCGGGCTTGAGCATATTCATTTCCTGCGCCGAGATGATGAGGATGTCGCCCACTTTCTCCTGGTAACGATTTGGGAATCGATGGAGTCGATGAAGCAGTTCGCTGGAATGGAGCCTATGAAGGCGAAGTACTATCCCGAAGATGACGCATATTTGCTGGAGAAAGAAGAGACGACGACCATCTACGAGGTATTCTTTGCGCTGTGACTTGAGGTAATGGTGAATGTGAAGCGACTCGATGGGGTTCCAGATGAAAAGGCTGTCCAAGATGGTGTGACCAGAGGGGAGACCACCGCCTTGGAAGTCGTGCAACGGCATGAATTTGTGCTATGAGGTAGCGGGCCAGGGTGATCCTCTGGTACTCATTCACGGTCTGGGGTCGAGCGCGCGCGATTGGCAGTACCAAATTGACTTCTTCGTGCCCTTCTACAAAGTCATCGCACCAGACCTGCGGGGCTACGGTCGTTCTGACAAGCCACGAGGGCCATACAGCGTCTCGCTTTTCGCCAGGGATATCGCAGAGCTGATCACCTCTCTCTCCATCGCGCCTTGCCACTTGGCTGGGATCTCGCTGGGCGGGATGGTGGCGCTGCAGCTGGCCGTGGACAGTCCGGAGATCGTGAGAAGCCTGACCCTCGTCAACTGCGGCTCTGAGTTCATCGTGAAAGGCATCAAGGATTGGCTGAACGTGCTGCAGCGATCGCTCATCGTCGGCTGGAGCGTGACCGATCAACTCGAAGGGATCCGCTGCCTGGTGCTCGTGGTCTCTGCAGAGAACGACTACATCCGGTTCGAGCAGAAGGCGCCGCTGCTGGACCGAATTCGTGGTGCGGAGTGGGCGATCATTCGGGAAAGCCGTCATGCAACGACAGTGGATCAACCCGAGGCGTTCAACCGCGTGCTTCTTGACTTTATCGCCCGCCAGAGTTGACAAGGTCCAGTCCATTTGCCAGGCGGGCGTTGGGGCTTGCGCCCCACCTCCATCCGCTGTAGCCTTTTCCGTGCGGGGTTCGGGCGTTTGGCCTGCTCAGATTGCCCGGGTTCACATCCAGGACGCACCCATGATCGAGATCCGCAACCTGCAGAAGGTCGTCGACCAACGAACTGTGCTGCAAATCCCCGCCTTAAAAGTAGGGGCGGGCGAGGTGCTCGGCTTGGTTGGGCAGGCGGGCAGCGGCAAGGGGGCGCTAATCGACCTGCTGCTGGGTCGGGCCCGTCCCAGCGCGGGGGTGGTGCGGGTGGCGGGCCTGGATGCCTGGCGGGAGCGCCGGGCGCTGAGCGGCAAGGTGGGTGTGCTCTTCCCCGAAGATGGCCTCTATCTGCGCCGCTCCTGTCTGGGCAATCTTCAGTTCTATGCCCACCTGTATGGGCTGCCGGCCAGCCGGGCGCGGGAGGCCCTGGCCTGGGTGGGACTCGCCGATCAGGAGCGGGCGGCTATCGGCGACCTGCGCTCGGGTATGCGACGGCGCCTGGCGCTGGGGCGTGCCATCCTGCACGCGCCGCCAGTCCTGGTGCTCATGGAGCCCTTCGCTCGCTGTGATGAAGCCTCCATCGCGCTCATCCAAGCGCTGCTCATACGACTGGCGGAGGAGGGCGCGGCGATCCTCATCCTGGCTTCGGAGGGCACCCAGCTCTCGACCTGTTGTGACCAAGTACGAAGTTTGAGGGATGGAAGGCTGGGCGAGAGCCTGATGGCCGGCGAGGCCACGCCGGCGAACCAGGCGTTCAAGCTCCCCATCCGGCTGGAGAGCAGCGTGGTGCTCGTCAGCCCGGCGGAAATCTACTTTGCCCAGGCGGAGGCCGGCCGGGCCTATCTGCACACGCCCGAAGGCCGCATCCCCACCCAGTTCACGCTTAGCGAGATCGAGGGCCGGCTGGCCCGCAGCGGATTCTTCCGCTCTCACCGCAGTTACTTGGTCAACCTCCAGCACGTCAAGGAGGTCATCCCCTTCACCCGCAACAGCTTCAACCTGCGGCTGAATGACGCCGCCGGCACGCTTATACCGCTCAGCAAAGCCGCCGCCGCCGAGCTGCGCGAGTTGCTCGGCTTCTAAACCCCTGGTCCACATCCCTTTCGCCGCTCTTCTAACCCTGTGAATGGCGCCATCCCTGGCGCCGCAATTGCCGTTTGGCGCGGCGGATCCCGCGAAGTACCGCTGTGGGGCTGCTGACTCCAGGCCCCAAAATGCGCCATTCAGATCGCCTGGGATGCCGTTCGGCGGATTTTTGTGGACCTGGCCTCGCTTTTTCGATAGCGTTGTGGCGGATCGGAAGCTTCCGGGGCAGGTGCGAGGCCCGGGGCAAGGGCAAAAGGAGTGAAGCGTGTTAGCCATCGAAGCGAGCGAATTGACCCGCGATTACAACGGTTTGCGCGCCGTCGACCACATCAGCTTCCAGGTGAAGCCGGGCGAGATTTTCGGCTTCCTGGGTCCGAATGGCGCCGGCAAGACGACGACCATCCGCATGCTCACCGGGCAACTCCGCCCTACCGAGGGCTGGGCCAAGGTCATGGGCTGCGATGTGGTCCATGAACGGGCGCGCCTGAAGCCACAGATCGGCGTGGTATGGGAATATCAAAACCTCTACGATCGCCTGAGTGCCTTGGACAACCTGCTCTTCGCGGCGCGGCTCTACGGTACGGATCGAGGCCGGATCGAGGAGGTGCTAACCTTTGTGGGCCTGGTCGAGCGGGCCAGGGACCCCCTGAAGGCTTACTCCAATGGGATGAAACAGCGGCTGCTCATCGCCCGCGCTCTGCTGCACGGGCCCAAGGTGCTGTTCTTGGATGAGCCCACGCGGGGCCTCGACCCAGGCGTGGCACGCGACATCCGCGCTCTGATCGCCAATCTCTCCCGCTCGGGTGTGACGGTGTTCCTTACCACCCATTACATGGAGGAGGCCGACCGTCTGAGCGACCGCGTGGCCATCCTCGACCGCGGCCGCATCGTGGCCCTGGATACACCACGGGAGATCAAGGCGCGCTATGGGAAGGAGACCTCTCTGGAGGAGGCCTTCCTTCAGTTGACCGGCCGGAATTTCGAAAGCGCTGAAAGGGGGAGATGATGAACGACTCCGCTGCAGAAGAAAGGCTGGAGTTCGAATGGCAGCAGCCCAAATGGACCTGCGAGCGCTATCGGCTGCGGCGCGGCGAGATGCTGCTGGGCGAGATGGTCTGGCGGCGCTGGTTCTCGGATGAGGCCCTGGCCCGCGTGGGCGAGGACGCCTGGCTTCTGGACCGTCGGGGCTTCTTGAGGGATCGCGTCGTGGCCTATGAGCGCGAAAGCGGCGCTCTGGCGGCGAGCTTCATCTTCGGATGGATGGTTGAGGGCGAGATGCGGCTCCCCGGGGGGCGGCGGTTCGATTGGCGGAGGGCCAGCATACTTGGGCAAACATGGGCGCTGCTCGACGAGGCCGGTGAGACGGCTCTAGAGCTCGAGCTCTGGACGGGATGGTTCAAGCGGCAGGCGAGTTTGCGTGTGAGCCAGTCGCGGGCCGCTGGGCCAGATGCCGGCCTTCTACTATCCTTGGCGATGTACCTGGCGCTCTGCGCGCAGCAGGACGCCTCAGGTGCTGCGGCGGTGGTCACCACCGCCTGCATATGAAAGTGAGTGGATGATGGATATGCGGAATTGGCGTGTGGATTTGCGGGTGATCTGGGCCATCTTCTTGAAGGACTTGCGCGAGGCGGTCCGCAACCGCAATACGATCTCAGTGCTGCTCACCGCCCTGTTCATCGTCGTCATGTACAAAATGCTTCCAGTGCTGGGATCGCGTGACGAGCCTCTACAGGTATGGGTGTACGACCAGAGCGGCTCTTTCCTGAGCGAGCGCCTCGAGATGAGCCCTGCGGTGGACGCCCGCGTAGGACTCGAATCCCTGGATCAATTGCAGACCCGCCTCCGGAATTCGGACCTTCCAGAAGTGGGCTTGGTCATCCCGGAGGCTTTCGAAGCACAGGCGGATGCGGGGCAGGGAGCTACCCTGGAGATCTACATCATGGATTGGATCGATCCAAGAACAGCCGATGAACTGACACAGCGGGTGAAGGATACCGTCGGCGGGCTTCTCGAACAAGACGTACCGCTCAAATTTGAGGTGCAGACTCTGTCCATGCTTCCCGAATCGGATGGGCCCGGGGTTATGGCCTCGCTGGCAGGAGCAGTGGCGCTCATCACGATCGGGGTGGCGCTTGTGCCGCATCTGATGATGGCCGAGAAGCAGGAGCGCACACTCGAGATGCTACTCGTCTCACCCGCGAGCGAGATGCATGTGATGGCCGGGAAGGCGCTTTCGGGTGGTGTCTACGCTATCGTCGCGGGCGGCATCGCGCTGGCGCTCAACCATGCCATCGTTGTCCATTGGTGGCTGGCCATCCTGGGCTTGCTGGCCTTCTCCCTGCTGGCCATAGCGCTAGGGTTGCTGCTCGGCTCCTTCATCGAGACCCGCGGCCAACTGAGCCTGTGGTCCTGGGTGGTGCTCTTCCCCATGCTCCTGCCCATGTTTATCGTGCTGATGCAAGAGCTGATGCCGGCGGGCCTGGTTCAGGTGTTGCGATTCGCGCCTGCGGTGGCCTTCTGCACCGTCTGGAGACATGCCTTCGCCGGGCCCATTGATCCGCTGATGCCTCTGTTGTGGCTGGGCTATCTGCTGCTCTGGGCATTGGCGGTGCTGCTGGTTGTGCTGTGGCTACTCAGGCGGCGGGATCGCCCGGCCGCGGCGCGTACGCAGAGGGCGGCATCGCCCCCGGGGCTCGAGAGCGGGCCGCGGCCCGCCGGCTCCGCCGGCGACGCTAGCGTGCAGATGCAGGCAACGGCAAGCCCTCTGTCGGGAGCATCACTCAGCCCCGCCGGCGTGAAAGTGGCGCGGCGCTCGACCGGCCGCATCTTGTGGGCGATCTTCGCCAAGGACATGCGCGAGGCGCTCTCGAGCCGACTCCTGCTCTCCATCCTGCTGGGTACGATCATCGTTATCCTCAATGGGTCAGCCATCCCCTGGCTGCTGGAGCTGCGCTGGCGCCCGGCGGCCGTGATCTACTCTGCGGATTCCTCGCAGACGCTGCGCACGCTACTGCAGCAGGAGGAACTTCGGGCGCAGGTAGTGGACTCGCCGGAGGCAATGCGCGACATAGTGACCTCCCGGCCGGGCACGTGGCTGGGCCTGGAAATCCCGGCCGACTTCGACGTGCGTGCCGAGCGGGGTGGGGCGATCGAGCTCGGCGGGTACCATGCTCATTGGGCGGACCAGCGCAAGATCGAGGAGACGCGGGCGCTGCTCGAGGAGCAGTGGAGCGAGGAGCTAAGCGTGCCGCTCCGCATCGAAACCGAGGGACATATCCTCTACCCGGATGCGGACATCCAGGGCCAGATCGGAATCAGCCTGCTCACGGTGATGATTGCAATGACGACCATCGGTGCCTCGCTCGTCCCCCTGCTGATGGTCGAGGAGAAGGAAGCCCATACGCTGGAGGCGCTGGTGATCTCACCGGCGGGCTATAGGGAGGTCATCCTGGGCAAGGGGCTGGTGGGCGCTGTGTACTGCCTGCTGGCCCTGGGCGTGGCGATGCTGTTCAACGGGCGCTACGTGGTTCACGCCGATGTGCTTGCACTGGCCGCGGTTCTCAATGTGGCCTTTGTGGTTGCGCTGGGGATGTTCATCGGCATGCTGGCGGACAACCCCGCCTCCGCCGCCATGTGGGCGACGCCTATGCTGCTGCTCGTGTTCGTTCCGTCCATAGCCGCATACTTGGGCGGGAGCCTGCTTCCTGTTTGGCTGAGCGATGCATTGACTTGGACGCCGGGTCCGTTGATGCTGCAACTCCTCGCCCTCTCGACTGCGGGAAGGGCTCCGCCCGAAATCCTTGGGTACCGGGCCCTGGCGCTGGCGGCCATGGCAGGTGCCCTCTACCTGTCCGTTTGGTGGAGCATCCGGCGGCTGGATCGCTAGCCTGCCTGCAGGTCACCGGCAGCGAGCGGGATGGGAAGGAGAGGGGCTCGTGGAGCCCTTCTCCTCGCTCATTTTCCGGGTTGATCTTGCCGAATCGCAAATGCAGGCAGCGGCCCACGCGCCCATGGCAAGCAATCGCTGGCGAAGGCCGGACAGGAGACAGGCATGTCATCCATTGCAACCATCATCATCACCCTGGCGCTCGTCTTCTACAGCATCGGCGTTTGGAGCGAGCGCTTCGCCGGCTGGCTGAAGGCCTGGCACCTGGCCTTCTTCTGGCTGGGGCTCGTCTGCGACACCTGGGGGACGGGGCTCATGATGGAGATGGCCGGCGGTCTGACCGCCGATCTGCACGGACTGACCGGACTGGTGGCCATAGTCCTGATGGCCATCCATGCCGTCTGGGCCACGTTGGTGCTGGTCCGCAAGGACGAGCGCTGGATCACCCGCTTTCACCGCTTCAGCGTGGTCGTCTGGGCGATCTGGCTGGTGCCCTACTTCAGCCCGATGATCTTTGGGCTGGGAGGGTGAAGGCCGGGCTCCATAGCCCCAGAATGGCAGCGCTCCCCCGAGGGCAGACCTGGGGATCAGCAGGTCCTGGTGTTGCCTTCTGCTTGGGGAGGGAGCCAGATAACCTCATCATGGGCCGGATTGAGTGGAAAGGTGCGATGAGACAGCCAGACGACCTATATTGACACTTGAAGAATTTATGCTATATTACCAAGGAGCTTGGTTATATAACCAAGGGCCGGGGTGATATAACCATTACTGCTGGTGAGTTATGCTTGAGCCCATTCTAGGATCTAGAAGCAGTGAGCAAGTCCTAGTCTTTCTCGTCGCCAGGGAAAAAGGCTATGCGACGGAGATAGCGAGATTCTATGGCGTTAACCTATTCGCTATCCAGAACCGGTTGGAACGGCTCGAGAATGCAAACGTCCTCGTGAGCAGAAAAGTTGGACGGACGCGTGTCTATGAATTTAACCCTAGATACCCCTTCCTGAGGGAATTGAGAGCCTTGCTTGAAAAGACCCTCAGCTATTATCCACAGGAGCTCAAAGAAAGGTTGTGGATGAACCGTCGCAGGCCAAGAAAGAGAGATAAGCCGCTTTGAAATCTGTCGGCGAGATGAGCCAGGGGGAACTTGCTGCCTATATCGATACCCATCTTAGGGAGCACGGTATACAAGTTGTGCTTTCCGGTGGCGCATGCGTCGCAATCTATAGCGAAAACAAGTATATTTCCAAGGATCTGGATTTTATTGCTCGTTTCGCCCTGGACCATAAACGGGTGGAAGCGGCAATGCAGGAGATTGGTTTTCACCGGCAGGACAGATACTATCATCACCCTGGAACCTCCTTCTATGTTGAGTTCATGAGCGGACCTCCCAGTGTTGGGGAGGATCCGATCGGAGAGATCCTTGAGTTGGACATGTCTACCGGCATGCTAAGGATCATCTCTCCAACCGACGCGGTGAAGGACAGACTGGCAGCCTTTTACCACTGGGGAGATAGGCAGAGTCTCGAGCAGGCATTGTTGGTGGCGCTCTCCAAATCCATCGATCTGCAAAGAGTAAAGGAGTGGTCAGATCGGGAGGGGAAGGGCGCTGAATTCGAAGAATTCCGAAGAAGGCTGCAGAGCTAGGGCGCAAATCGCGCAGCTAGCGCGAGAAATTAGCGGATGCCTTATTGGGAACGCAAGGATCCTTTCCTCCTCCCAGGTGGCAGCAATATTCTCGGCGGGCCGCGCCTCTTGCCCCTTCGCCATGCGTATGCTAGAATTCCAAGCGCAAGTGTTCCGAAATAGTGCTGGTTCGGAAAAGTGGGCGCTCCCCACTTTTCTGCATATAAAGCGGGGTCCGAACTGGACCCAAGGAATGACGAACCATGAAAAGCGAATTTACCCTGGCTTTCAACGAGATCACCGAACGCTTCGGCCTGCCGCGTGAGACGGTGATGGAAGCCCTCGAGGCGGCGATGATCTCCGCCTACCGCCGTTCTGTGAACGCCTCCAGCGCGCAGGATGTGCAGGTGAAGATCGACCCCGAGACGGGGCATGTGCGCGTCTTGGTTGAGAAGGAAATCGTGGAAGAGGTCGAAAATCCCCAGACCGAGGTCGCGCTGGAAGAGGCCAGGGAGGTCGAACCCGAGGCCCAGGTGGGCGACATGCTGATGGTGGATTCCACCCCCAAAGACTTTGGGCGTGTGGCGGCGCAGACCGCCAAGCAGGTCATCCTGCAGCGGCTGCGGGAAGCGGAACGTGATGCCCAGTACGAGGAGTTCATTGAGCGCGAGGGCGATATGGTGCACGGAACGGTGCACTCCATCACCCCTGCCGCCGTGACGGTCGGCCTGGGCCGTGCGGAGGCCATCCTGCCTCGCAATCAGCAGATTCCCGGCGAGCATTTTCGCGTGCGTGACCGCATCCGCACCTACGTGCTCGAAGTGCGCAAGTCGCCGCGAGGCCCGGTGATCGTCGTCTCGCGCACGCATCCCAATATGTTGCGCAGGTTGCTCGAGATGGAAGTGCCCGAGATCAACCAGGGCCTGGTGGAGATCAAGGCCATCGCCCGTGAGGCCGGCAAACGCGCCAAAGTGGCTGTGGCTGCCCTGCGGGACGGCGTCGATCCTGTCGGCGCGTGCGTGGGTATGCGCGGCGTCCGCATCCAGTCAATCGTGCGCGACCTGAACGATGAGAAGATCGATGTCATCGAGTGGAATCCTGACCCGGCCACGTTCATCGCCAAGGCACTCAGCCCGGCGCGCGTTTCAGGTGTCTACCTGGATGAAGATCCACAGCGCGGCCGCACGGCGATGGTCGTCGTTCCCGAGGACCAACTGAGCCTGGCGATCGGACGCGCCGGCGTGAACGCTCGCTTGGCGGCCAAACTCACCGGCTGGCGTATCGACATTAAGAGCCTGCCCGAGGCGGCGGTCGAATCGCTTACCATGATCACCAAGGATCCCTCCTTCAAGGAGCTGGCGAAAGAGCAGGCGGCCGTTATCGAGCAGGTGGAGGCCATCCTGACCAAGAAGGAGGAGGGCCGCCCGGTCACGCCGGAGGAGTATCAGGTGCTGCGGACCTTCGTCGATCGCGTCCAATCTGAGCTCGAGGGCCGCCGCGATGAGATCCGCAAGGCCGAGCGCGAACGGCTGGAGCAGGTGCGGGCCAGCATCCCGCCCACAGCCTACGATGTGCCGCTGGAGCAGATCAGCCTCTCGACGCGTGTCTTCAACATACTCAACGAGGCCGGGTACGAGACCGCCGGCCAGGTGCTGGAAACGCTGGGGATCAACGAAGATAGGATCCTCGGCCTGGAGGGCGTCGGCCCCAAGTCGATGGAGGAAATCCGCTCGGCGCTGAACGAATTTGCCTACCCGGAACCGGTGGAAGAGGTGGTCGAAGCCGAGGCGGTCGAGGAGGCTCTCGAGGAGGTGCTGCCGCTGGCGGAAGAAGAGGCGCCGAAGGAGACGGAGGCCGAGGCCGAGCCTATGCAGGAGGAAGCCGAGGCCCTCGAGGAGCCGGTCCCGGCGACGGTCTCCGAAGAGGTAGTGGAAGCGCCGGCGACCGCAGAGGCCCCGGAGGAGATCATCGAGGAGACCTTCGAAGAACTCTTCGAGAAGATGGGCGGCGCGGAGGCGCTCGATATCCCGGTCATCGAGGAAGAAGAGGAAGCCGAAGAGGAGATCCTCGAAAAGAAGAAGCGCAAGAAGCGCAAGGCCCGCGTGGTCGAATTCGACCCCGAGCTTGGCGAGACTGTCGTGCGACGGCGGCGCAAGCGAGGCGAAACCGGTGAATGGGATCTGGAGGACTTCTAGAACCCATGCGAGATCCTGCATAGATCCTGCATCATGAGGGTGAGACCGGCATGAGCCCCAGGGGCGGCCGTCACAA
>CAZQDE010000034.1:16078-20729 GCA_964591485.1 uncultured Anaerolineaceae bacterium
AGATCCTGCATCATGAGGGTGAGACCGGCATGAGCCCCAGGGGCGGCCGTCACAAGCCCCAACGGACCTGCGTGGGCTGCCGCGAGGTCGGGGAGAAGCGAGAACTCATCCGCGTGGTGCGCGGGCCTGATGGCGTCGCCATCGATCCCACCGGCAGGGCACCCGGGCGCGGGGCGTATATCCACGCTCGGCGCTCCTGCTGGGAGCGGGCGCTCAAGGGATCCCTGGCGCGCGCCCTACGAACGGAGCTCAGCGCTCAGGACCGTCAGGCCCTGGAAGCGCACATGCAAAATCTAGCAGACGAGCAGAATGGCTGAAGCGATCGCCTTCGTCGCTGTTTGTGCCGAGTCAGGCTCGCCCGGAAGAATGTCAGGATCTTAATTCCCCCGGTCGGCTCGCTCGGCACGGCCGGAGTGATCGATCCGGAGGTGTGATATGAGCGAGAACGGCCAAAAAACCATCGAGATTCCCGCCTCGGTTACCGTGCGTGATTTGGCATCTATGATCGACGCCAGCCCTATCGATGTCATCAAGCAACTGATGGCCAGCGGTGTGATGGCTAACATCAACCAGCAGATTGACTACGAAACGGCGGCCATCATCGTCGAAGAGTTTGGCTTCGAGGCCAGGCCTTCCACGCCGGTGGAGGCCGAGGCCGAGGAGGTCGGAGCACTTCCGCGCTGGCGCCAGCTGATCGAGGACGAAGACCCGGCCAAGTTGAAGGATCGGCCGCCTGTGGTCACGGTGCTCGGGCATGTCGATCACGGCAAGACCACCCTCTTGGACGCCATCCGCGCCACCAACGTGGCCGAGGGCGAGGTGGGCGGTATCACCCAGCATATCTCCGCCTACCAGGTCAGCCATCAGGGCCGGATGATCACCTTCCTAGACACGCCGGGCCACGAGGCCTTCACGGCCATGCGCGCCCGCGGCGCCCAGGGAGCCGATATCGCCGTGCTGGTGGTGGCGGCAGACGACGGCGTCATGCCCCAGACACGCGAAGCCTTGGCCCACGTGCGGGCGGCGCGCGTGCCCGTGGTGGTGGCGCTCAACAAGATCGACCGCCCCAACGCCAACCCCGAGAAGGTCAAGCAAGAGCTGGCGGATATTGGGCTGGTTTCGGATGAGTGGGACGGCGATACGATGATCGTGCCGGTCTCGGCCAAGCTGCGCGAGGGCATCGAGGATCTGCTGGAGGCGATCCTACTGGTGGCCGACTCGATCGAGATCAAGGCCAACCCGGAGGGGGAGGTCGTGGGCACGGTGATCGAGGCCGAGCTCGACCGCAGCCGGGGGGTTGTCACCACCCTGCTGGTCCAGAACGGCACGCTGCGCTCCGGGGACGTAGTCCTGGCCGGAACCGCCCACGGCAAGATCCGCGCCATGTTCGACTTCCAGGGCAACCCGCTGGAGGAAGCAGGGCCTTCCACGCCGGTCTCGGTGCTCGGCATGTCGGATGTGCCCAAAGCGGGTGAGCTCTTCACGCTCGTCGATTCGGAACGCCATGCTCGCGCCATCGCCGCCACGCGTGCGGAGGAGGCGCAAGCTGCCAAGCGCCCCGGCCGGGTGCCCACCCTCGAGCAGGTCTTCGAGGCGCTGAAAGCCGGCGAGGCCAAGGAATTGCGCCTTGTGGTCAAGGCCGATGTCCAGGGATCCCTCGAGCCCATTATCTCCTCGCTCGAGAAGCTGAGCACCGAGGACACCAAGGTCAACATCCTACACGCCGACACCGGCAACATCAGTGAGAGCGACGTGATGCTGGCGGCTGCATCGGGCGGCATCGTGGTCGGATTCAGCGTGGAGGCAGATCAGGCCGCCCGACGGGCTGCCGAGGCCGAAGGCGTCGATATCCGCATCTACGACATCATCTACCGCCTGACCGAGGATGTCGAGAAGGCCTTGAAGGGCATGCTGGAACCCGAGAAGCGCGAGGTTGTGCTGGGCCGCGCCGAAGTGCGGGCGGTCTTCCGCATCCCGAGAGTGGGCAATGTGGCGGGGTGCAAGGTGCTCTCCGGCGAGATTCGACGCAACGCCAGCATGCGCGTGCTCCGTGGTGAAGAGGTGCTCTTTGAGGGCCCCATCGCCTCGCTCAGGCACGAGAAGGACGATGTGCGCGAAATCCGGGAAGGTTTCGAATGTGGGATCGGGTTGAAGGGCTTCGACGATTTCGAGGAAGGTGATATCCTAGAATGTTACACCGAAGAGACCGTCCCGGTAAGCTAGGGGAGCGCCATGGTCAGTAGCAGCCGCGCCCGAAAGATTGCAGACCGCATCCGGGAGGAACTCGCCGATATCCTGCAGCGCGAGGTCGCTGACCCGCGCCTGGCGATGGTGACCGTCACCGGTGTGGAGGTCGACCGCGAGCTGGCCTATGCCACAATCTACATCGTGGCGACTGGCGAGGAGGAGCGGGCCGAGGAGGTCCTGCAAGGTCTGCGCTCTGCCCAGGGCTTCCTGCGGCGGGAGCTGGCGCGGCGCATCTCATTGCGGCATTTCCCGCAGCTCCGCTTCCGCTGGGATGATTCGTTGGCGCGAGCGGCGCGCATCGAAGAGTTGCTCGATCAATTGCATCAAGAGACAGGGGGTGAGGAGGACGAGATCCAGTGAGGCGGCAGGTCCAGGCGGCTGGCGAGCGGATTGCGCAGGCGACGCATATTGGTGTGCTCACGCACGAGCGGCCGGATGGTGATGCGCTGGGCTCGCTGCTGGCCTTCAGCCTGGCCATGGAGCAGCTTGGCAAACGGGCTACGCCGGTGCTGATCGAGGGCATGCCGGGGCGCTTCCGCTTCTTACCCGGGAGCAAGAAGGTCGTCAAGACACCGCCGGCGGCTGCCGATTTGCTGGTGATCCTGGATTGCTCCGACCCCGAGCGCACGGGCTTCGCGCCCACTTCGTTGCCAAGACCGATCGAGATCAACATCGACCACCATCCCACTAACACCCATTTCGCCGCCGTCAACCTGGTGCGGGAGGAGGCCGCGGCCACGACCGAGCTGCTATGCGAGGTGTTGCCTCTCTGGGGTGTGGAGCTCGAGCCGCCCATCGCCACCAATTTGCTGACCGGTCTAATCACGGATACCATCGGCTTCCGCACCCATAATGTGCGTCCTGAGACGCTTGAAACGGCGGCAGATCTCATGCGCCTGGGCGCGCCGATGGCGCAGCTCTACGAGCGATCGCTCCATCGCCGCAGCTTCGTAAGCGCCCGCTACTGGGGTATGGGGCTGAGCAGGCTCGCTCGCCAGGATGGCATCATCTGGACCTCGCTAACCCTCGACGACCGCCGGGCTGTTGGCTACCCGGGCTCGGATGACGCCGACCTGATCAACATCCTCAGCACCATCGAGGAGGCTCGCGTGGCGATCATCTTCGTCGAGCAGCCGGGGGCCAAGGTCAAGGTGAGTTGGCGCTCGGAACCTGGTTTGAATGTGGCACGGCTGGCTTCTTGCTTCGGAGGTGGGGGACATGAGCAGGCCGCAGGCGCAACCCTCGAGGGTAGCCTGGAGGAGGTCACGGCCCGTGTGCTTGCCGCTACGGCGGCGGAGATCACCCCGCTGAAGGAGACCCCATGAAACGTTTCGGACTCATCCTGGTTGATAAGCCCGTCGGCCCCACCTCTCACCGGGTGGTTAGCATCGTGCGCAGGGGGACTGGAGTCCGCAAGGTGGGCCACGCTGGCACGTTGGATCCGCGTGCCTCGGGCGTGCTCGTGCTCTGCCTAGGGTCGGCCACCCGGCTCAGCGAGTTTCTCTCGACAGCGACCAAACGCTACGAGGCGCTGATCCGTTTTGGTTCAAGCACCCAGACCTACGATTCGGAGGGGGGTATCGTGCGTGTGACGGGCGCGGCCCCGCGCCTGGAGGACATCCAGGAAGTGTTGCCTGAGTTCCGGGGCGAGATCGAGCAAACCCCGCCGCCCTATAGCGCCATCAAGATCAAGGGCCGCAAGGCCTATGAGCTCGCCCGGCAGGGCGAAGAGGTGGACCTCCAGCCACGCCCGGTGACGATCTATCATCTCTCCTTGGTGAGCTACCGGCCACCGGATCTGCTGCTGGATATCGAGTGCTCGGCCGGAACCTACATCCGTTCGCTGGCGAACGACCTTGGCGAGCGGCTTGCCACTGGGGCACACCTGGCAAGCCTGCGGCGGACCAAGGCCGGCCCCTTCACGCTTGAAGACTGCGTCTCCTTGAACAAGCTCGAGATGGCGTTGGCCAGCGGAGATTGGGAGCAATATGTCCGGCCGGCGGCGGATGCGCTTCCGGAACTGCCGGTGGTCAAGGTGAGCGGCGAGAAACTGAAGCGGGTCCTTAACGGCAACCGCATCGAGGCCGAAGAGCCGGCCACAGGTATGGCGCGCGGCATCGGTCCGGATGGCGACCTGGTGGCGATCCTCGAGGCCGTGGAACAGGGGGAGCAATGGCAGCCGCGCAAGGTCTTCGGTCGCTGAAACCGGTATGAAGCATATTCGTAATCTCTGTGAAGTCCGCCTGCCCGCCTCCAGCCTGACCATCGGTTCCTTTGACGGCGTCCACCTGGGCCATCAGGCGCTGCTGAAGGCGATGGTGGAGCATGCCCGCCAGGCGGGCGTGCCCTCGGTGGTCCTGACCTTCTTCCCCCATCCGTCGGTTGTGCTGCGTGGCCGCAAGCC
>CAZQDE010000035.1:0-20706 GCA_964591485.1 uncultured Anaerolineaceae bacterium
GTAGGTGTGCGAGTGGGCCCCACGCCCGTGAGCTCATCGTAGTGAGTCTGGGCCAGCTCCCGGGTTTGAGGGAGTGCGTTCTCGAGTTCGAGAACCCATTGCCAGTGGCGGATGGCGTCGCTTAGGTTGTCAGGATTGGTCTCGAAGATCAGCGCGCGAATCGCATAGGCCTCCGCTAGCCGGCGCTCCTTCACTGCCACATCCTTGATCTGGTTCGTCTCAGAGATCGCCGGGGCGAGGTAGTCCGCCAGAGCTTCTTGGTACCCGCCGAGATGATACAGCACCTGGGCCAAGGCCAACCTGAGCTCAAAGGTCTCGGGCCCATACCTGCGGGCGCTTAGCAGGTCATCATGGGCAACCTCATATTGGCCCAGTCGCGTATAGAGGCGTCCACGCGCAAGGTAGGCGGGCGCGTAGCGGTCGTTGAGATCCAAAGCCCAGTTGAGAGCCGTCAGCGCGGCGTCGATCTGGTCGATCCCGAGAAGGGCGCTGCCGAGCGCCGTCCAGCCTTGATGGTCATCAGGGCGGTAGGTTGTATAGGTTTGGAGCGGCCAGATGGCCTGGGTGAAGTAGGCATCCTCGAGGGTGTAATTGCCCAAGGCCACATAGGCCTTGCCCACGGCCAAGTAGCCGTCGAGCATCGTGGGATCGTCGGCGCTGCCTTCTAGTGCGAAGTCGAGTGCGTCGTCGTACTTGAGCAGATTTAGCTTGGCTTCGCTGAGATAGATGAGCACGCGGGGGGAGCCGGCGCCCTCGTCCACCGCCCTCTGCATGTAGGTCTCAAGCCGTTGCCAGAGACGCCGCTCAGCATAATAGGTTCCCAATTCCTCGTAGGCCTCCACGAAGCCAGGGTCTTTGTCGATCGCGCTGAAGAAGTCCCGCTCCGCTGCCAGCTCATCGCGGAGGAGCAGCGTCCTGCCACGCTCCAGGTAGGCAGGTGCAAAGTCCTGGTCGAGCTTCAAGGCCATATCCAGTGACTTGATAGATCCGGCGATATCTCCTGCCAGCCGCTGGGCCTTTCCCAGGAAGTAGAGTGCATCCGCCCATTCGGGGTTGTCATCCACGACCTGCTGGAGGAAGAAGATCGCTTGCTCGTAATCATCCTCCTGCATGGCTTTTACGCCGAAACCATAGGCCTCATAGCTGGGATGGGGGGTGAAGCCGGCTACCGGAGTTGCCGTTGCTGTGGCATCGACGAGCAAGCTGAGCGGTGTCGCCGCGACTTCGAGGGGCACAGGGGTTCGAATGATGCGGGTGGCCGCCGGCAGGGGCGTGGCGGTGGGTGTGCCTGGCAGAGGGGTGTCGGTGGCGGTCGGGCTGGCAGGCGGCAGAGTCGAGGCGGCTCCAAAGAAGCGTGGGCGGAACATCGGGGCGACGAAGTAGGTGACGCCGGCGATGATGATAATGACCGCCGCGCCGATCAGCGCGGTGCTGAGGAATCGCAGGAACTGCCCGCCTCGTCGCGGCGCGAACGGGCTTTCTCGGAGCGATGGCTCCGGGCCAGGCGCCTGCTCGACCGTCTTCTGGATGGCGGGCTGGATAGGGTCGAACTCCCTGCGCTTGGGCCGCAAGGCCTGGGCGATCTCGGCCTCCGAGGGTTCCCTGGCGCTCAGGATCGTCAGCCCGCGCATGGCGGCCCGATTGGTTGGGTCGATGCGTAGCGCCGATTCGAGACAGTAGATGCGCTCGCGGGGCGTATCTACAACGGTACTCATCCAAATCCAATATTCGCTGTTGGAAGAGTCGCTTCGCAGCAGGCGCGAGAGGATCTCGCGGGCCCGATGCCGGTCCCCGGTTCGGATTGCGGCGATTGCTTCCGTCAGTTGCGCGGGCGATTCAGCGGCCACTTATGATCCCCACCTTTGCGGGAAGTCTAGCATAGCGGGCCTACAGTCGCTACCCCCCCATTGGTATAATGCAGCGTCATGACCAAAATGCACATCGGTGCGGCGCTTGCAGCGCACCTCGCGCTCGTGAGCTGTGCTCCTCAAAGCGCGGCCCTGACGCCAACGGCGAGCCCAACGCTGCGGCTTTGGTCCAGTCCCACCCCAGGGCTGACCAGCACACCCCTGCCTACAGCGAGCGGGGTAGTGGATGCGCCCGGACCAACTCCAACGCCTTTCGTGCACACCGTCCAGGCGGGTGATAGCCTGTTGTTGATCGCAGCGCGCTATGGAGTCTCGCTCGAGGATCTCGTGCTCGCCAATCCAGGCATCGACCCACAATTTCTGAGCATTGGGCAGCAGGTGCGTATCCCCGGCGAGGGTGGGCAACCGGTAGATGTGCTCCTGCCGACGCCCACGCCCATGCCGGTTTCGCTTTCGCAAGCACGCTGTTTCGAATCGATGTCGGGTGTCGTCCGATGCCTGGCACTTGTCCAGAACCCGCTGGATCGACCCGTGGAAGGCATCACGGCAGTCTTCGAGTTGCTGAATGATCAGGGTGTCAGAATTGCTGCCCAAGAAGCACATGCGCCGCTCCGCCGGCTCGAAAAGGGTGCTCGGATGCCCTTGATGGCGGTATTCCCTGAAAGGTTGAAAGCCCCTGCTGGGGCTCATGTATCCCTGCTGGCCGCCACCGAAGCCATCCTGGACGCTCCAAGTTTCGTGCCAGCCGAGATTCAATCGGTCCAATGGGAAAATCTGGGCCGAACTGCGACCGTTCGTGGGGAGGTCGTCTTCGCAACCCAAGAGGCCGGTCAGACGCCCGGTGCGGTCGAGGTGCGGATTCTGGTGTTCGGCCTGGACCGAGACTCGGAGGTTGTCGGATATCGTCTCTGGGAAGAGGTATTGCAGCAGGTCCCGCCCGATGGACATGGCTTCGAAATCACACTCTTCAGCCTGGGACCCGGAATTGCGGAAATCGAGGTGTATGCAGAATCCGTGATATTGAATCCATGAGCCAAGCCTGGCTGGCTCTTGCAGGGCAGGCGGGAGCGGCTACAATCGGGCCCATCATGTCACATGTTCGTTCCATACCTATCGAAGAACGCCACGTCGTCCGGCGCCTGATTAATCCCCAGGCTGTATCGGACGCGATGGCTGCCTACTATGCCTTGGAACATCCACCTGAGAGGACCCGGCTCTTTGGATACTTCCCGGAGGGAGAGGTCATCAGCGCATTTCTCGCGGTGGCGCAGACGGGATTGGATCTCTTCCGGCCCTTGGCTGTCCCATTTGCTGCGACGAGCGAGAGCCTGATGGCGCTGCTTGAGGCTGCTTTGGATCCCGCCCGTCCGCACCTGGTGATGCTGCCTGTCGAGCAGGAGCCCCATCTCGAGCGCGGCTTCGCGTGTAAACGGGTGCAAGTGGGAAATCTTCTGCGCCTCGATACGCGGGCGTTCGAGCCGGTGATCAACGTGCTAACGGTCGAGAAGCGCAACCAGGAGGGTTGGCCCCGATTCGAAATCCAGGCGCGTGGAGGCGGCTTCGCGGCGGCGGGTTTGAACTGGAAGAGCACTTCTGCAGCCGAGATGTATGTTGAAGCCGATGAGGTAGGACGGCGCCGAGGCTTTTCTCGATCCGTCTTGTCGGCGCTCATCAGCCGGCTATGGGAGGAGCGTTTGAAGATCCTGTTCCGGGTCGTCGACGACGATTACGGCTCCTTTGAGGATGCATTCGATCTAGGCTTCGTGCCAACGGGCGTGCGAACTTCGCTCCTCGAGATCGAGCGGATCCCTGCTCGGGAGCCGTAGCTCCCCGGAGTTGATGCATGATACGGGCAATGCTGCATTTTCCCCAGGGTTTTCTGTGGGGGAGCGCTACATCCTCCCACCAGGTCGAAGGCGGCAACTCGGCCAACGACTGGTGGGCATGGGAGCATGAGCCGGACCGGATCTTGCACGGCCATCAGTCCGGCGAAGCCTGCCAGTGGTGGGCAGGCCGTTGGGAGGAGGATTTGGACCGCGCCGTGGATGGGCATCAGAACGCGCATCGATTGTCGATCGAATGGAGTCGCATTGAGCCTCATCCCGCATTATGGGACGAGGAGGCGATCGATGCCTACCGCACGATTCTGCAAGGGATGCGATCTCGGGGCCTGACACCCATGGTCACCCTGCACCACTTCACGAATCCACTGTGGCTGGCAGAGCAGGGGGGCTGGGCCAATCCGAAGGTCATCGGATGGTTCGAGCGCTTCACCCGGAAGGTCGTGGGGGCGCTGCAAGATCTTGTAGAGCTGTGGATCACAATTAACGAACCGAATGTCTACATCTACTCCGCTTATGTCGAGGGGGTCTTCCCTCCCGGTGAGCGGGACTTGCGGCTCGCCTGGAAGGTGGCGCGAAACATGGTTCGAGCCCATGCCGCAGCATGCGGCGCCATTCATGAGCTTTCGGCAGCGGCACGTGTGGGGGTGGCGCATCATTTCCGGGATTTTTCCCCACGCCGCCCCGGGAACCCGCTTGACCACGGCTTGGCCGCGTTCCGGCATTCGACCTTCAACGAACTCTTTCCCCGCGCTCTGCGTGAGGGCCGGCTTCGATTTCTGCATTGGAGAGAGCAGGTGCCTGAGGCCCGGGGAACCCAAGACTTCTTCGGCCTGAATTACTACACCCGCGAACGCGTGGGCTTGGATCCCTGGCGCCCGGGCGATATTCTCCGGCCGGGAGACTACCCCGAGCAAGCCGATGTGAGCCCAACGGGATTCATCGCTAACGAGCCTGAAGGCTTTTGGGAAGCACTCCGATGGGCACATCGTCAAGATCTCCCCATCTATATCACGGAAAACGGTGTGGAAGATCCCTCAGACCAAATCCGATCGCGCTATCTGGTCTGCCACCTGCGTGAACTCTGGAAGGCAGCCAACTACAACTGGAGGATCTGGGGCTATTTCCACTGGTCGCTCGTGGATAACTTCGAGTGGGAGCGAGGCTGGACGCAGCGTTTCGGGCTTTGGGGCCTGGAGCGTGAAACGCAGAGGCGCGTCAAGCGGCCAGCCGCAGATCTATACGCTGAAATTTGTCAGGCGAATGGCCTATCCAGTGAGAGTGTGAGCCGCTACGCTCCGGAGATCCTGGATGCGCTTTTCCCACCAGGGCCGCCAACGATTCTGGAATGAGGAATGGATGCTCAAGAGGCTGCGCGAAGCCATGACCCTGCCGCGTAGAGCGTGTAAGTGTTCGCCTGTGGGGATCGCACTTCTGTGCATCCTGGTGGCCGGCGCGCTTGCGTTCCCCGAGGCGGAGGCCGCCAGGGCCCAATCCGCTGAGCCTCCCTTCAACCTGCCTTTCGAGGGGGAGCCCGGTCCAGATAGCTGGTTGCTTATACAGCCGTATGGCAACACCCAGTTCGCCTACCGCTTCCGCTATACGGTCTACTACGCCGGGCAAGGCCTGCACTTTGGCGTGGACCTGGCGGCACCTTGCGGCACTCCCGTGGTGGCGATCGGCGATGGCGTCGTCGCCTCGGTGGATAGCTGGCATGGCGCGGCTCCCCATAACCTCATGATCGATCACGACAATGGGTATGCTTCCTTCTACGGTCATCTGTTAGTGCGACCGAATCTGCGAGTCGGCCAGCGAGTTCGGGCCGGCCAGGTTGTGGCGCTGAGCGGCGATCCGGACCTAACCTGCATTTCGCGTCCCCATTTGCACCTTGAGATCCGGGATGCGGAGACTCATACGCGAGCCTACAATCCTCTGGCTTTGATCGGGGCAGATTGGCAGCGAATCGCACTCGCGGGTGCCGAGCCGGTTCGATTTGCACAAGACCTGGATCAGCCGCGCCGCTGGGTGACCTTGCAGGAGCAACCCGAGACTCGGTTCGGCTACCCGTTGCTTAATGACTATGCGCGCCCTTGGCCCTTTGATTGGTAGCCGTATGCGGCACCTGACCCTGCCATTTCTTCTGGGGATGAGCCTGGCGCTCGCGCAGGTGGCCCTCGCCAGCGCAGGCGGTGGCATCCGCACCGAATCGCCGGGGGTACCCCCTCCGGAAACTCCCCTGCCGGAACCAACGCCGGCGATTGAACCAAGAAAGCTCGGCAGTCGCATTGCGCAGCCTGTGAAGATCACCCCGGATGGTTGCTGCGCCTATCCGGCGTGGTCGGCGGACGGGGAGTGGGTGCTATTCGTTGACCGGCCTGGAGAGGGAGCCCCGGCGGGCCTGTATAGTGTCCCGGCCTCCGGCGGCGTGGTGGATCTGGTAACCGAGCGGCTGGGTGTTTTCTCGAGTGATTGGTCCCTGGTGGCCTATCCTGCAGGCGCGATCACCTACGTCGAGCGTTGGGCTGATGGCCAGCGATGGAGCGTGCCCAGCGGCGGCCGCGAGATCCATTTTTCTCCGGATGCCTCCAAGATCGCATGGCGGGTTGGGACGAAGGGCATTCGATTCCCAGATCGTAGACAGCGGGCCATATGGATCTCCAACCTCGACGGATCCGAACCTCGCGAGCTGATCACCGTACATGGAGGGGAATTCCTGGGATGGCTGGGGAATGAGCATATGCTGGTGAGCGGCCGGCTTGCGCCACCCGATCCAGCAGCAGTGTGGCGCGTGTCGGTCAAAGATGGCGCCGCCCTGCGATTAATGGAAATCGAGCGCCCAAGAGGCGTTGCGATCTCGCCGAGTGGTTCCTGGATCGCCCTCACCCTGGCCTTCGATCCACAGCCGGGCAGGAATGGATTATGGGTGCTAAAGAGCGATGGCACCTTCCAGGAGAGGTTCCCGGTGTATGGAAGCTATCGATGGCGGGCTGACGGTCAGCTGCTGCTGATGCCGATGGAGATGAGCCAGCCCAATCCCGCTCTGTGGCAGTGGAATCCGGAGACAGGAGATATATGGGAGCTTGCCGGAGCCGATCGGGTCGAGCTGCCTATCGAGTCGAATGACTGGCAGGTATCGCCTGGGGGCCGAAGGTTGGTTTTCCGGTCCTCCGTCGACGGAGCTCTCTACTTGCTGCAGATTCCCGGGACGCCCGATGCGCCATGATATAATGGCCGCCGGCACCTGAAGTCACGCCTGAAAACGAGGAGAGGTTGCGTAGTCTGGCCTAACGCGCGCGCCTGGAGAGCGCGTGAGCCGCAAGGCTCCGTGGGTTCGAATCCCACCCTCTCCGCCTGAGACACCGCCTGTGCGGTGTCTTGTCTTTCTCCCGGGTATTCCTCGCTGGAGAGCTCATTGACATGCGTGTCCGGGGCGGTTATCCTCTTGGACGAGTGTTCGGGCAGGTCCGACGCGGCGAAGGCTTCCGAATCCCGTCAGGTCCGAGAGGAAGCAGCGGTAAGGACGATTCTTCGGGTGCCGTCGGTAAACCGGCCCGGGCACTCGCTTTTCTTGAGAGTGACGCGTGCCGTATTTGGGTTGGTGTTCCCTGAGCGGCCCAACACACGGTTGGGCTAGGAAGGGATCCCTCAAGTGCTGGTGGTGCAAGCAGCGGCCCGGGCCGATGGGCCTGAGCCGTGGGACGAGAAGAGCGAGACCTTCTTGCGCACCGCCTGACTTCCGCATTTAGGACATCGGATATCCTGCTCGGCAGAAGGCCGCAGGACAAGCTCCTCGAACGGCTCACCGCAGTGCTCACAGGCGAATTCATAGATCGGCATGCCCCAATCCTCCGGATCAAAGTTTTCTACATACCCTTTCTTGGATGCTCATTCACGCAAAGCGTTACATACTCCTTGGCGGCTTCCTTGGGCTGGCAGGACCATCTCCGGGGATCAGGTTTGGTATACTCGCGGCCGACCGATGGCCTGGCTGCGGCTTTCTTCCCACCTCCTGCGGCGGTACTCCCGTCCGCTTGCAATCCTCCTGGCGTTTGCCGGGTTGGGGTTGGTCTATGCCGCCACGGCCAAGCCGGTCCGGCTGATACTGGATGGCGAGACTCGCTGGGTCTGGACGCATGCCCGCACCGTCGCCGGGCTGCTGCATGAGACCAACCTGTCGGTTCATCCCTCCGATTACCTGAGCCATCCCCTTGATCAGCCCCTCGAACGGGGGATGGTGCTGCGCCTTGACCCGGCCAGGCCGGTGAGAGTATGGGATGGCGGACGGGCCAGGATGGTCCACACGGCGTCACAAATCCCGGCCAATGTTCTCGCCGAGGCCGAGATCCCCCTGTACCCTGGAGACCGGGTCTGGGTCAATGGCGAGCCTCTCGAAGAGCCCGAGAGAGTATATGGCCGCCCCATCCATGACTTGCGAATCGATCGCGGCATCGAGATCCTCGTCAGGCTTAAGGAGGGTGTCAGGGTTATCCGCTCAGCCGCGCCGACCCTCGGCCAAGCTCTCTGGGAGGGGGGGCTCCGCCTGCGAGAGGGCGACCGGCTCTCGCAGGCGCCAGAGTCGCGGCCTGGTGAGATGCGCCGGGTTGAGCTCCATCGCGGACGCCTGGTGCAAATTCAAGCCGATGGCAAAACTATCGCCAGCTGGGCCGCCGGCCCAACCGTAGCGGATGCGATTGCGGATGCTGGACTTTCCCTTCAGGGCCAAGACTACGTCATGCCGGATGAAAGCGAACCGCTCCCCGACAATGGCCCAATACGCATTGTGCGCGTGGAGGAGCGATGGCTGGTTGAGCTGGAGCCGATCCCTTTCGAGACGGTCTATGCGCCTGCGGAGGACCTAGAGCTGGATAGCCTCGAGGTGCGGGATGCTGGGTCGTATGGCGTGCGGGCAAAACGCGTGCGCGTCCGGATCGAGGATGGTGAGGAAGTATCCCGTGAAACCGAGGAAGCGATTGAGGTGGTTGAGCCTGAGCCGCGTGTGTTGGCCTATGGCACCAAGATTGTGGTTCGCTCTCTGAGTACGCCCCATGGCACGATCGAATATTGGCGCGCCGTTCCAGTGTACGCAACATCCTATTCCCCCTGCCGGTTGGGCGTGGATGGTTGCGGCAAATACACAGCCAGCGGACGGACGGTGGAGCGCGGCGTGATCGGGGTGATCCGAAGCTGGTACAACATGATGAAGGGCTGGCCTGTGTATGTCCCTGGCTACGGACCGGGAAGCATCGAGGATATTGGCGCGGGTTTCGCCGACCGGGATTGGATTGACCTCGGCTTCACGGACGGCGATTGGGAACCCTGGCATGACTGGACGATTCTGTACTTCCTCACACCCGTCCCGCCCTTGGATCAGATCCCGTGGATTCTGCCCTGATTTCGCCGCATAGACGCAGGCCCGCGCCGGGAGTCTTGGCCTCCGTGCCCTGCGTTTCCATGCTGATTGCCTGGAGAGGATCGGATGGTTGAAGGCGACCTCTCACCGCTGAAGGCCGCCACGGTCTTGCGGCGATTTGGCATCCGCCCCAGGAAGAGTTTGGGGCAGAACTTTCTCGTGAGCGAGGGTGTGCGCCAACAGATTCTGGAGGCAGCCGACCTGCAGCCAGGGGAATGGGTGCTTGAAATCGGGCCAGGGCTGGGAGCGCTTACCGGGCGGCTGGCAGAATCCGCTGCTGGGGTGGTCGCAGTGGAGTTTGACTCCCGGCTGATGCCCATCCTGGCCGAGATTCTCGCCGGTCGCATGAATGTAAAGCTCATCGAGGGCGACATCCTTGAGATCGACCTCTCCACCATCCTCCCGGCGCCCGGTTATGTTGTGGTCGCCAATATCCCTTACAACATCACCTCCGCCCTGATCCGAAAGCTCATGGAAGCCAAGCAGGCTGCATCTCGGATCGTGCTGACTATCCAACGCGAAGTTGCCGAGCGCATCGTGGCGCCAGCAGGAAAGATGAGCCTGCTCGCGCTCAGCGTCCAGCTTTACGGGGAGCCGCGTCTTGCCGGCGTCATACCGGGCGGGGCCTTTTATCCGCCTCCGGGAGTGGATTCCGCCATCTTGCGGGTGGATATACGGCCCATGGATCCGCAGCTGAGGGAGCATCTGCCGGCGCTATTCGCGCTGGCCAGAGCGGGCTTCGGGCAGCGCCGCAAGATGCTTCGGAATGCGCTCGCCAGCGCAGTCGGGCTGAACGCCGAGCAGGCTAGAGCCTTATGCGAGTCGGCCGGTGTAGATGGCACCCGGCGGGCGCAGGAGCTCACGGTGGAGGATTGGCTGAAGCTGGCGGAGAGCTGGCGTGCGGAGGAGGTGGTCTAATCCTTCATGGGTTTGTCAAGCGGCCGCAATGTGCGGTGCATCCAGAGCAGATGCCAGACACGGAAGGCGGCCTCCATCTGTATGCGCAAGGACATCTTCGATTGCCCAATGCGCCGGTCTTCGAAATAGATGGGTGTTTCCCTGATGCGGAAGCCCAGGCGCTGGGCCACGTAGGCCATCTCGATCTGGAAGACATACCCATTCGAACGGATGCGGTCCAGAGGCATTCGTTCCAGCGTCTGGCGCTTCCACAAACGGAACCCACCGGTAGCATCGCGCACCTTGAGCCGGAGGATGGTCCGGGCGTAGAAATTGCCAAACCATGAAAGCAGCACGCGCCCGGCTCCCCAGCGTTCATCCAGTCTGCCCCCTGGTACATAGCGGGAACCGATCACGAGATCGCACGACTCGAGCAACTCCATGAAGGACGGGAGGTACTCGGGCGAATGGGAGAAATCAGCGTCCATCTGGGCAACCGCCTCGGCTCCCATCTCGAGTGCCCGCATAAACCCGGTGATATAGGCCGTGCCTAGGCCCAATTTGCCAGAGCGGTGGATGATGTTGATGCGGCCAGGGTTACGCTCGGCAAGCGCATCGGCGATCTGCCCAGTGCCATCTGGCGAGGCATCATCCACGACGAGGATCTTGAGGTCGGGTATGGGTAGCTTCCAGAGGGCGTTGGCGAGCAGGGGAAGGTTTTCGGCCTCATTATATGTGGGGATGACAACCGTTAGATCTCGCATCGGCCCTCGTTGGGCAGGAGGATCCCCATAGGCACCTGTGAAAATGCCTAGGTACCGCCGTGCCGGTTAACCTCGAAGGTGCAGCGATCGGCCCCCATCGCCACACACGCAACCTCCTGGATAGATGCCGACTCCCAGCCATCCAGGAGGGAGAGAAGTCCTTCCAGCCAGCCGGAAGTGACAGCGCAGAGCGGCTGACCGCTCGTCCGGCCCCAGCAATCAGGGCATGCCGCCGCGACATAGCGCAATGAGCCTGCATTGTACTCTACACGATCCTGGCGGCCGCTGGCTTGGTTGAGCGCCTGGGCGAGAGCCTCGAGAAGGCGGGCGCCGCGCTCCTCGACCTCCAAGGCCTTGAACGCCGGCTCTTCGAGGAGAGAAGAAATATCCGCAAGCAGTTCGGCCATGCGTTGGGCGATCTCCCGGCCCGCTCGACGCGCCATCGTGCGCGCGGATCTGTTGCCATAAAGGTCCGCCAGGGAGGCCTGGAGAGTGGCAAACTCTGCGAAGTCCACTTCGGCGCTAAGGCTGACGTCCGGGGGTGATTGCACCCATTGACCGAGATCCGCCAATCGGAGCAATGCCTGCACGCCGTGGGCTCCTAGCAAGTCCTCCAATCCCTGCAACAATGCGCTGGCAAAGAAATTGGGGAGGTGGTGCCCGCTGGCAGCCGTCGGGGACATATCGAATACCGCAAAAGGCTAGAGCAATTCCGTAAGATCTTCAGCGGTGCGGCGCATATCCATAAAGAGCAATCCCAGCTTCGCCTGGGGGCGGGCGAGGACGGTGAGGACCGCTTCCTTGCCGACTGCAGTAAGAATAACGAAGCCATTCTTGCCCCGAATATAGACTTGATCCAGATTGCCGCGCCCGAGTTCGGTGGCGATGCGCTCGCCCAGCGATAGCATGGCCGCCGACATGGCCGCTACGCGGTCTTCTTCAACGGATTCCGGAAGCGCCGAGGCCATCGTGAGCCCGTCGACGCTGACCACCGCGGAGGCTTCGACGTCGGGCGATGAGGCCTGCAAATCGCGCAGGCGGTCGACCATGTGATCGGTGCGTGACTTGGACAAGCTGGATCTCCTCGGACAGGAGCCAAGCGCCGAGAGGGCTTCCCGAAAGCGGCGGTAATGTAGCATAGCGACCTGGGCGTGTCAAGCAGGCCGCTTGTCCTGTGTGCGCTGAGCGGCTGAACCGCTCAAACCTGCGACGATTTGGGCTATAATGCGGGCGGCCGGCGAGCAGCCGACCAATGCTTTTTCGGGAGGAATCTATGCCGCTCTGGCTTGAACATCAGATCGTAGAGTTCTTGATGGAAGTCTTTGGCATCATGGGCTGGGGGGGCGTCGTGGGCATTATGGCCCTCGAAAGCGCCAATATTCCCATCCCCAGTGAAGTGACCATGCCCCTCGCAGGTTGGCTCCTGGTGCAAGCGAGGGGCGGAACGGCGCTCGAAGCCGTATGGCATGGCGCCTTATGGGGGGGCGTGGGATGCACGATCGGGTCGCTGCTTTCCTACGCGCTGGGCGCCTGGGGTGGGCGTCCGCTGCTGAACCGTTATGGCCGCTATCTCATGATCAGTCCGCGGGACCTGGAGGTTGCGGACCGATGGTTCGCCCGATGGGGGGATTGGACCGCATTCCTGTCGCGATTGCTTCCCATCGTCCGGACCTTCATCTCCTTCCCATTGGGAGTCTCCCGCACCCGCCTGGCGCCATTCACGTTGTACACATTTGTGGGGTCCGCGGTCTGGTGCGGTGCCTTGGCGTATGGGGGCTATGTCTTTGGCTCGAGATGGGAGCAACTGCGGGCGATCATGCGGCCCTTCGACATCCCCATCGCCATCGTGATCGTGGCGGGGATGGCATACTACATCTATCACCATGTCCGGCGCGGCATGCAGCACGCCGAGGGCGATTAGCCCCGTGCCTTTCCCTCGAGGGGTAGCGCCTCGCCGGCTTCCGGTGGGGCTGCCTTTGGCAGCCTGGCCAGGGCGATCAGGGCCGCGAGCGTAAGCCCCAGCAGCACAGCAGCCGAAGCGAATTCCACGGTCTTCCCCCACGGTCTGCCGGCCAGGAATTCCGGGGTTTGGTCCACCCAAACCCCCAGGCCGAATCCGAGCGCGGCTGCATTCCAAAGGGCGTGCAGAGCGACGGCCGACAGGAATGCCCGCACGGCCGGGCCGGCTCGACCCGCTTGCGCCGCGCGTGCCACTCCCATGCAGGTAATCCCCGCTGTCACCATATGCATCATGGAGGCGCCGGCGCGAGCCAGCATCACGGCGGACCAGTCGGCGCCGGGCTGGGCGAGGAACAAGGCCTCGAACCAGCCATACCCCGCACCCGCCAAGGCGCCGCCCACAAAGGCAGCCTGTGGGGATGGCCGGCGCCGAAGGAGCGGCCAAATGGAAATCGATTTGGTGGCTTCTTCAATGATTGCGATGAACAATGTGACGTAGCACAGGCCCAGCGCCAAGATCCAGGGCTGGCGGGTGATCTCTTCGGCCCCCGCTTGCAGAAGCTCCTGCGTCAGCGCTTGGCCCGGTCTCAGGGTTTCCAGGACGCCGCGCCCGTTCAGGCCGGTCCAGATCTGGGCGAAGAGCAGCAGGAGCAGCGGGAGCGCCGTTAGTGCCTCCAGAATGAGGGCCAGGAGCGGAGAGATCCAGATCCCGCTGAGGACATGCCCCCAGACGCGCTTCCAGCTCAGCTCGGGCCCGCCTCGCAACGCCAGGGATGCCGCGGCTGCGACAGGCGCGGCGGCAGTCAGAAAATGCAGCCCTGCCCGCAGCGCGGCCGTCAGCGGAGCGTCGCTCTCAATCCTGCCGCCTACCCAGAGCAGGAGGACGAAGGCAACGATCCATGCAATGGGGATGCCCACACCCGGCCGGGGGGCGCGGGCGGGGCGGCCCTCAAGGGCGCGGAAGCTGTGGTAGCTTGCGGGCAGCGCGAGCGCGCCCAGGAGCGAGAGAGTCGCAGCCATCCCCCATCCAGCCGATGCCTGCGCGCCATTGCCCGCCACGCCTGCGAATCCGGCGATAAGGATAAAGACGCCCGCGCCCAGCAAACACAAGAAGAAGATGAGCAAGCTCCCGATAAAGAGCAGAACATCGAGGGTATCGCGGCGATGGGGCTCAGGATTCATGGTGCCTCGATCCATACTCGCTCCAACCTCGCGGCGGGAGGCTTCAAGAGGTCTTCCAAGGGCTGGCGTGGCTCCAGCGAGCTGAGCAACTCAAGGCCTTCAATGACCTCTCCGAAGATCGTTCGAGTCCCTTCCCAAGTCGGCTGCTGCGCCAGGGTGATGGCAAATTGGCTGCCTCCGGTGCCCGGTCCGACGCTTGCCACCGCCACGACGCCAGGCTGATCGAAATGGAGCGCGGGGTCGATCTCCTCCGGGAGGAAGTAACCCGGCCATCCATAACCTGTTCCGGTTGGATCTCCCAATTCCACGTAGCGGCCCGGGACGACGCGATGGGGAATGCTACCATCAAACCAGCCGTCGCGTGCCAGGCCGACGAAACTGGCGACGGTCAGAGGGGCCGATTCAGGGAAGAGCTCGATCGTCACCTCCCCGGTATCGAAAAGCAGATGCGCAATCAATTGGTCCTCTGATGGCACTTCCCAGCCAGGCCAGCCGGCGTATTGCTTCGACTGGAGATCCTCCAGGCGTAAGGCCGCTTCGAGATTGGCGAGCGTGGGGCGCGCCCGCATCCATTGGCCATCCACGAACAGGAAGGGGGTTCCAGGAATGCCGGCGGCAACGCCGGCCTCGAAAGCTGCTTTGAGTTCCCGCGCCAAAACGGGATCGGAGAGGACGGCCTCGAACGCTTCCCGATCGAGCCCCAATCGGCCGACGGCTTCAACCGCCCAGGCTGGGAACGCCTCCGGCGTCAGGGAGGCCCATGCCCCCTGCTCGGTGTAGAGCAGGTCGTGCATCTCCCAGAAGGCGCCCTGAAGGCCGGCGGCCTCAGCCGCAACAGCGGCCAGGACGGCCTTGTCGTTGAGTGGCATGAGGGGAAAGTGGCGATAAACGAGCTGGACATCCCCGGGCCGGAGTTGCTGCAAATCGCGGATCGTATCGGCCAACGCGGCGCAGGGAGGCGATTGAAAATCACAATAGAGCAGCAGGGTATGGCGCGCCCCCTCGGGTCCACGCTGCCAGTCGCTCGCAGTAATCGGTGGGATGGGTGACAGCGTGGGCGTTGCGGGCAGGCTGGTCGCTGTTGCAGCGGCGGGCGTGGTGGTGCTTGGGGCAGGGAGAGAGGGGGCCAGGTAGGTGGGTGCCTGCTGGGATGGGGTTGCTGGGGCGCCCGGAGCGCAAGCAGCGAGGAGAGGAATCATGAGCAGCAAGAGGCCCATCGATGGCCCTCGTCCGGCCGGCAGCCAGCCTGGTGGGCTGGGCTGCCCATGCGAGATGGACTGCGCAGGTCGTTGCTTGACCAGGGAGCTCTCTCCTGATGAATTTGACAGGTTCGACCGATTGTAGCAGCCTCTCCGCAATCTGGCATCGCCGGCCGGCCGAGTCTTGTCGGAGGACAGGCGGCGCGGTATCCTTTCATCAATACGCGGGGGTGGTTGGGTCCCGGTGGGCTCCCCGGTCTTCAAAACCGGTGGCGGGCCGCGCAGCGGGCCGCGGTGGGTTCGACTCCCATCCACTCCCGCCTTTCTATGACGAGGAGTAGCGTGAGTAACCATTTCCCAGCGGACACCTTAGACATCACGGAGCGCCTGCGGCTGGCGGTCGGGCGGGTGATGGCGATCTCCGATCTCACCGCCGGGGATGCGCGGCAGGGTTTCGTCTCGCGCTTCCGGGGGCGGCTTGTCACCCCCTCCGAACAGGCCTTCGATCTCCTGGATCCCATCTTCTCCGCGGAGGGCGTTACGCTGCTCTTCCGGAAGGAAGGGGATACAGATGTCATCCTGGCCGTGCCTGGGGTCATCCAGCCAGAGCCATCCAATCCCTGGGTGAACGCGGCGCTCTTCGTAGCCACGCTTGGCAGCATGCTCCTGGCCGGCGCCCTCTACGGCAATCCCGGCCCCGTCGATCCACAGGGTGGTCTTTGGGATGCCATCCGTGCCAATCTGGGGAATGGCGTCCTCTTTGCTGCCAGCCTGCTGGGGATCCTGATGGCGCATGAATTCGGCCATTACATCGCCGCGCGAGTTCACCGCACAGCCGTTACGCTTCCCTATTTCCTGCCCTTCCCAGGAAGCCTCTTTGGCACGCTGGGTGCTTTCATCCGCCTTAAGGAACCGCCTCGGGACCGCAACGTGCTCCTGGATATCGGGCTCGCAGGGCCGCTTGCGGGCCTGATCGTCGCCTTGCCGATCCTGCTATTCGGGTTGGTCTCCTCTGAGATGGGCCGATTGCCGGCCGACCCCCAGGCCTGGGCGGGAAGCGGCCTGGAGGGCAATTCGCTGCTGTATCTGGCCGCGAAGTATTTGGCCAAAGGCGAATTGCTTCCGCAGCCGGTTTCCTACGGCGGCATGCCGCCCGTGCTTTACTGGCTGCGCTACATATTCCTGGGGACACCGATCCCCTATGGTGGCAAGGACGTTCTGCTGAACCATATGGCCTGGGCGGGGTGGGCCGGATTGCTCGTGACGGCCCTGAATCTGATCCCGGCCGGCCAGCTGGATGGAGGCCATACGATCTTCGTCCTGATCGGCGACCGTACCCGCAAGCTGCTTCCCTTCATCGTGCTGGCACTCTTGCTGATGGGGTCGGTTTGGCCGGGATGGTTTATCTGGGCCCTGCTGATTTTCCTGCTCGGCAGGGCTTATGCGCGGCCGCGAGATGAGATCACGCCGCTCACGCCGGGCCGCCGAGCGCTCGCCATCTTCGGTATCGTGCTTTTCGTATTGGTCTTCACGCCCATTCCACTGCGCGGGTTCTGACCGGAAGTCCAGCCTCGGGAGCACATATCCTCAGCCGCTGCCATTCATCGAATGGATGGAGCCATCGCGCAGCCCGGGATGCCTCAAAAAACTTCCAGCGTGCCACGGCGCTTGGCCTGGAATTCGAACCGGCGGAAGAGAGTGTAACCGACAAGGGCGTAGCATAGCCCGATCGCCAGTTCTCCCATGAGCAGCCCAACCACTTCCTGGAGGCCCTTGCCGGCGATGATGGCCCTCGCGGCTGCGATTCCCCTCGTGAGTGGCAGTGACATCGAGAAGGCTCGCACGCCGCTGGGAAGAGAAGCAAGCGGGATGTTGGCCCCGCTGAAGACGAGCAGCAGAAAGTAAACGGTGTTGTTCACGAACATGATATTGCGGGTGATCAGGCTCAAGCATCCCATAAGCAATCCGAGCCCGGATGTGCTGAGGGTTGTGATCAGGATGGTCAGGCCAAGTGCCAGAGGATCGCTTTGGGCCAGGTCCAGGCTTAAAAGAACGACGCCCCACGTGAAGGCGAGGACCACGCCGAGCATCCCATCCAGAACATGGAAGAAGGCCCGTCCCAGAAAGACGGACATGCGGTTTGCGGGCGCGCCGAAGAGGTATGGGAGTGTCCCTGCCCAGCGCTCGCCGCCCACGCTGAACGTCACGCCATAGATGCCGTTGATGGCGGCGATCTGCATGGCATTGCCGATGACATAGAAACTGGCGCTGTCTCGCCCTGTGGCTGAGATGCCCAGGAATGTGAAGAACAGCAACTGGTTCAGCGGCATGATGACCTTGGAGGCCATGTAGGTCATCGGCCGCAGCCAGGCGAAGAGCGCCACGTAAGAAAGCAGCGCGCCCTGGAAGAAGATGCGCAGGTTTTCGGCCAGGCGTCTCATGCTTCTCTGCCCATCTACTGGAACCCGAGCGTGGCGTCGACGCGGGTCTTGTGGAGCATCTTGCGGAACAGGAAGGCCGAGATCCCGGCGTAAAAGGCGCTGAAGAGCAGCAGCATCGCCCAGGAGAAGAGCACCTCGCCAAAGGACGCCCCGCCGCTGGAGGTGCCATGAAGGGCGCGGGCGGCCCAATAGGGAGCCAGAATGTAGCTCAGAGGCGTGGTCCAATCTGGAAGCAGGGCGATGGGGAAGAGGAAGCCGCTCAAAATGTAGACCGGAAACTCCATCGCATTCTGCCACCCCTGCACGGCAGGGTTCATCACGAACACGGGTGCGATGATCAGCCCGAAGGTCACGAAGGCGATGATGCCGAGCAAAAGGGAGATCAAGAACAGCAGGGGTTGGGCGATTTGCAGTTCGTAACCGAAGATCACAGCCGAGAGCAGGTAGGCCACGACCATCGAGCCGAGCGACTGGCAGACGTTGGCCAAGTTCTTGCCGAAGACGATGACCGGCACCGGCGTCGGCTGGCCGACGAGCATCTCCAGCGTGCCGGTCCACCGCTCGGAAGTGATGCTGTTGCCGCTGATGAAGAGCAGGCTGCTCCAGAGCCCAGTCATTCCGCTTCCTACGACGATGAAGATGACTTGCTCGCCGCCCTCGGCTTTGAGCATCCAGAGCGCCAGGAGGGCGATCAGCAGCGGCTGGATCAGGACGGTGAAGATAATGAAGCCATCCATCACGTTCTGGCGCAGGGTCATCTCGGCGGCAATCAACGTCGCCCGGAGATAGACCTTCCACTTCCGGCTCATCAGACGTTCTCCCCTACAAGGCGAATATAGGCATCTTCGAGTGTCGGTTCGCGCACCACCACCTTTCCCATCCGTACGCCATCGAGGGCCTCCAGCAGTGGCGGGATCGCCTCCGATCCTGCGGCGGAATGCACGCGCAGGGATTGTTTCTGGTCTAGGTCTTCCACGGCCACGGTATCCACGAAATCCAACGACCGCATTCGTTCTAGGGCCTGTTCCTGGATGCCGAAGACCTCGATCTCGATCACCGAGAGGTCGCTCACAAGCTTCTTCAGCGCAACAGGTGTATCCAGCGCAACGAGACGGCCATGGTTGATGACGGCGATGCGATCGCATAACGCATCCGCCTCGAACATGTAATGCGTTGTCAGCAGGATGGTCTTGGCCTCGGATTGAAGGTTCCGAATCACCTGGCGCAGTTCACGCGCCCCAACGGGATCGAGGCCCATGGTGGGTTCATCCAGGAAGAGAACCTCGGGGTCATGCAAGAGCGTGCGGGCGATGTGGAGCCTCTGCTTCATCCCCCGGGAATACCCCTCGACCTTTTCTTGGCCGCGGTCGGCCAATCCGACCAAATCCAAGAGGTACGGGATGCGCTTGCGGGTCGTATCCGGGTCCACATGATAGAGGCTGGCGAAGTAGCGCAGATTGTCCACGCCTGACAGGCGCCAGTAGAGGCCGCGCTCGCCACCGAAGATGAAGCCTATGCGTGGCCTTATGGCGCTGGCCTCCTTGACCACGTCGTGGCCCAGGATGCGCGCCGTGCCTCCTGTGGGAATGAGCAGCGTGGTGAGCATCTTGACCGTGGTGGTCTTTCCGACGCCGTTGGGGCCCAAGAGACCAAAGAGCTCGCCTGGCCGCACATCGAAGCGGATGCCATCGACGGCAACCACCTCCTTGATCTTCCGGCGCACGACGCCGATGGTGGCGCGATACACCCGGCGCAGATCCCTGACTTCAATCGCGTTCACGGTCTCTCCCTGATGGCTTGCCGCAATCCGGGCCGCAGGCGTGCTATTCGTCGTCCGTACTGCTCGAATCTTTTGCGGCGATGGGGTGAGCGGGGGGTCTGCCACGTGCCCCGCGCTGGCAAAGGGCTCCGCAAGGGTAGCGCAAATGGATGGGTTCATCAAGGGCCAATTTGGCGCGCCAATGAGCGAGGATATGCTGCGCATGGTGCGGCGATAGCATAGAGCAGGTGCCCAGGGGGCATAGCAAGTGGGCACCAAAGGGACCTTGCATAACTGGCATGCATGCCTATGATGGAATCGGAGGATTGATCACCCCCGCGACTCTCTATATGTGTGCTCAGGGGGAAGGTCAATGATGTACATCGGCGCGAATCAAGATATGAAGCGAGGCGCGCCAATATCCTCCGTCTATTCCTATCGGCTGTGCGTTGATGGCGGATGATGATCAGGATAATTAGTTGCTAGGCGGCCCAGCTGGCCGCCATGTGAAGCAGAAGAAAGAGGCTTGTTTATGGAAAGAATGTCAATCAATGGACTCACTCTGTTCTTCGATGCAGAGGAACGAGATGCAGCCGAACTGATTCGGCAAGCCTGTGAGAAGAGCGTGCGACTCATTCATGAGAATTGGGGACTCGATACACCACAGGACTGTCGCGTCTACGTTATGACTTCATGGCTTCGCTTTGTGTTTCACTCGGCTCCTTGGCCTCGGAAGATCTTGCTGGCGGCATTCATGCCTCTCTGGGCTTTTCGGGCGAGGAAGGTCTGGCCGTATGCCGGTGGTTGGGAGCGGAGCTACGGTCAAAGGAGGGCAGTTGGAGTGAAGCCGCCGCACCTCATACAGCTTGGCGACAGAAGCATAGGGGATCGAATCTTTGTCAAACAAGATGTTGACGAGAAGGTGCAAAGCATCACATGCCACGAGTTGGTTCACGCATTCATATCGCACCTCAAATTGCCAACGTGGATGAAGGAAGGATTGGCCATGGTGACGGTGGATAGATACTTTGAGAAGCCAACGGTACGAAAAGAAACGCTTGAGGTATTTGAGCATTGGTCACACAAAACCAGCCCTGGAGGGAATGAGGCGCTACGAATTGGAGACCGGGACACCATAGTGTACCAATATGTGCGTGGTTACTGGCTGACGCGCTACATTGAAGACACCCGACCAGGGCTGTTGAAAGGTCTACTTACACGGCTTGATCATCACAACGAGTTGGAAAGCAAGATAGCAACAGCTTATGGGAAGAAACATGAGGAGTTCTGGGGTAGGGTTGACAGAATACTTGTTTCTCATTTCAAGCAGAAAGATTGTGCAACATTCTTTCTGTAAAAAGGCCATATACCTTTCGGGAACACATG
>CAZQDE010000036.1:0-19508 GCA_964591485.1 uncultured Anaerolineaceae bacterium
GCTGGTCACTTTCAGTGTTCCGGCGGTCATCGGCATTGAGGACGGCCGGATGCCCCAGCATGTTGGCCCAGTTTCGGCGGATTAGCTGACGGGAGTTTACCGATGGACTCGAAGAGAAATGCCCGTGAAGTGCTGAGCTTGCTCGAAAAGGGCGAGATCGATGTTGCGGAGGCCGAGCTCAGGCTCAGTGGCAATGGCGATGGCGAGCGGCCGAGGCAAGAAATGGATAGGAACAGGGGTCGCTGGTGGAAGGTGTTCAGCATCCTGCTGGCTATGCTCGGGGCCGGGAGCGCCCTGGGCTGGGTAGGGGGGTTATGGTGGATCTGCGCCGGGCCGTTGATCTTGATTGGGGGGCTGGGGAGCCTTATCATGGGCGCCGCGTTGGGTGCGCCCTGGGTGCATGTGAGGGTCGATTTGGCAGAGCGGGGCTGGCCGCGCTCGTTGCGCTTTAGCCTACCGCTGCCGCTTCGGAGCGCTGGATGGGTGCTCAGCAGGCTCCGATCATGGGCGCCCTCGCGCCAATTGGCCGATATGGATGCGCTGTTGCGGAGCCTGGACGACGCGCTGCGGCTTGGACAGCCGATTGAAGTCGAAGTCGAAGAGACCTGGGGTGGCGAGCGGGTCGAAATCATCCTAGGATAAGTGAGGAGGTGGGCAGAGATGTCCTCCGAGGAACGAATGAAGATTCTAAAAATGATCGAAGAGGGCAAGATCACCGCGGAAGAGGGTGCCCGGCTGATCGCAGCACTTGGGAAGCAACAGGCCGCCGACCGCGCCGAGCGGGGGCAGGGGCCTCGCTGGCTGCGTGTGCGAGTACAGGATTTGCGCACGGGCAAGGAATCGGTGAGGGTGAATCTGCCGATCAGCCTGGTCAATGTGGGCATGCGCATGGGGGCCCGCTTCATTCCAGACGCCGAGCAAGAGACGATGATGGAAGATCTCGCAGAGGCGCTCGACCGTGGCATGATGGGCAAAATTGTCGACATCGTGGACGAGGAAGAAGGTCAGCGGGTGGAGATCTTCTTGGAGTGATACCATTGGACATGGATCTGGGAAAAGATAGGGTATGAACAGGCTGATCTTGCGGTTGGCGATCAACGCCGTCGCACTCTATCTGGCCGTGGGGACAGGCTGGATTCAGGGAATCCAGGCTCAGCCCCAAACCTGGTGGGCCTATCTGGTGATGGCGCTGATCTTCACGGTCGTCAATGCACTTGTGAAGCCGCTGTTGAAACTGCTGACGTGTCCGCTCATCCTCTTGACGCTTGGGCTCTTCACGTTGATCATCAATGCGGCTCTCTTCTGGCTTACCGGACTGGTCGGGACCTGGATCGGCAGCGGGTATGGTTATCGGATCGAATCCTTCTGGGCGGGGCTGCTGGGCGCGTTGCTTGTGAGCATTGTCAACGGTGCGCTCACGCTCGTCTTTCGAGAGGAATTGAAGCCAAGAAGAAAGAGCTAGGCTGGGGCCTCATCATCGGACAAACCGCGGCCCTCGTCTTGGACGGGGGCCGATACATTCTCCGCAGTTCTCCGGGCCGATTCTGTACTTATGTCATGTAGAAGGCCGCTTCCTCCCTATGCTATACTCGGTTCGATATGAGCGCTCTCGAGAGTCTGGAGTGCCCGGTCTGCGGAAGCCTCTATGATCCCAGGGTACCCCAGACGATCTGCGCGGCCTGCGTCTCGCCGCTGCTCTGCCAATACGATCTGGCCGCGCTGAAGCGCGAGCTGGATCGGGATGCGTTCGCGGCGCGCCCGCGCGGGATTTGGCGCTGGCACGAGATGCTCCCGGTGCTTGATCCCAGCCATCAAATGACGCTCGGCGAAGGAGACACCCCCCTGATCAAGGCAGATCGGCTGGCGGGCGCTCTAGGCTTGAGGCATCTGTACATCAAGGACGAGGGCCGCAATCCAACTGGCACCTTTAAAGCACGCGGGCTATGCATGGCGGTGGCCAAGGCCCTCGAATTGGGCCTGCGGGAGCTTTGGATGCCGACGGCGGGAAACGCAGGCAGCGCCCTGGCCGCGTATGCGGCCCGTGCCGGCATTCAGGCTTACGTCTTTATGCCTGCCGATGCCCCGGAGATCTATCAGAGGGAGGTCATGGCCTATGGTGCCAGGCTTGAGCGCCTGCCCGGCTTCCTGGATCAGGTAGGGGAGCGGGCAGAGAAGCAGGCGCGAGAACAGGGCTGGTTCGGGGTGGCGACGTTCAAAGAGCCCTACCGGGTGGAGGGGAAGAAGACTATGGGGCTGGAGCTCGCGGAGGCCTTCAAGTGGCGGTTGCCAGAGGTCATCCTCTACCCCACCGGGGGTGGAACCGGGCTGGTCGGGATGTGGAAAGCATTTAGGGAACTGGAGGCGCTCGGATGGCTGGAAGGTCCGCTCCCGAAGCTGGTGGCGGTGCAGCCGGAAGGTTGCGCCCCGGTGGTGCGGGCGCTGGAGAAGGGACATGAACGCATTTCATTATGGCGCAGGCCTCGGACGGCGGCGCATGGTTTGCGAGTGCCGAAGGTGTTTGCGGATAGGCTGGTCTTGAAAGCGGTGCGCGAGAGCACAGGCCGAGGGGTCGTGGTGAGCGAGGTCGAGATCCAAGAGGCTCGCACCGAGCTAGGGCAAGTGGAGGGCCTGTCGGCCTGCCTGGAAGGCGCAGCCACCTGGGCAGGTCTCAAACGACTTGTGAAGGAGGGTTGGCTGCCGGCCGAAGCGCGTATTGTGCTCTTCAATACGGGCACAGGGCTCAAACAGGCGGTAGGCCGGAATTAAACTCGTGAAAGAGCGGACGAAGGCCTCGCTGGAACTGCTTTATTCAATCAGCCGCGAGCTGACGGGTGAATTGGATCTGCGCGAGCTTCTGCAGCGCATCCTGCAACTCACGCTCGAAGCGGTTGGCGCGCCGACCGGGAGCATCCTGGTGCTGGATGAGCGCGGTGAGGTGACCGAAGGCGCCATTGCCTACGCCGGCAAGGTCCATGACCACACCGCCGAGCAACTGCGCGATACCTACGAACATGGCCTGGCCGGGTGGGTGGTGGAGAACCGCCAGGCGGCGCTGGTGGAGAACATTCTCGAAGACCCGCGCTGGCTGCAGCGCCCTGAGGACACCGAGGAAGGGATGCCCCGCTCGGCCATCAGTGTGCCGCTCATCGCCCACGACCGCGTCGTCGGCGCGCTCACACTAGTGCGCCGCATGGCAAGCCATTTCACAGAGGAGGATCTGGCCCTAGCGACGGCCATCGCCGATCAGGCCGGGATCGCCGTAAGCAACGCTCGTCTCTTCCGGGCGGAGCAGGAGCGCCGGGAACTGGCCTCTACATTGCGCGAGATCGCCCGCACGATCAGCGCTACCTTGGAACCGCAGGTTGTCTTCCAGCAGGTGCTGGAGCAGCTTGAGCGGCTGGTGGAGTACGACAGCGCCAGCATCTTCCTGCTCGAGGATGGCTATTTTCGCCCGGTGGCGGCGCGGGGCTTCAAAGACAACGATGCCGTCTTGGAGTTGCGCCTCCCCGCTGCAAGCGATGCGCTTGGCGTGGAGGTGTTCAAGACCCGCAGGCCCGTGGTCGTGGGGGATGTCCAAAAAGAGCCGGCCTGGACTCATTTTGAGGGCCTGGAGGAATCACGGCTCGTTCGGGGCTGGATCGGCGTACCCTTGATTGTGCGGGATCGTGTGGTCGGTATGCTGAATGTCGACAGTCATAAGGTGGACGCCTATGGCCCGGATGACGTAGAGGTGGTCTCGGCTTTTGGAGACCATGCCGCCACGGCCGTCGCCAACGCTCAGCTGTACAGCGAAAGCCAGCGGCGGGTTCAGGCGATGATCGCGCTGGCCGAGACGGCGCGGGCCATCACCGGCAGCCTGGACCTGGAGGAAGTCCTTCAGCGTATTACCGAACGAACTCTGAGGAGCTTGGAGGTGGAGGCGGCTTCCTTGGCGCTGCTGGACGAGGGGGGGGACGAGTTGAGCTTCAGGGTGGCAAGCGGCCGCGGTGCGAGCCAGGTGATTGGGGTTCGCATGCAACGTGGCCAGGGCATCGCCGGCTGGGTACTGGAACATGAGGAGCCGCTCTTCGTAAGCGACGTACGAGCCGACGAGCGATTCTTCCCGGAGATAGATGAGCGCCTGGGATTCAAAACCCGCGCGCTGGCCTGTGTGCCCATCCGCGTGCAGGACCGGACAATAGGCGTGCTGGAGGCGATAAATCCCCGCAGGGAGGCCTTAGCGCCTGAGCACGTCGAATTGCTCATGGGCATCGCCGGATTGGCGGGAACCGCCATCGCGCACGCGCAGCTCTTTGAGGAGACCCAGACCGCCCGCCAGCGTTACGCCAGCCTGTTCGAGGACAGCATCGACACCATTTTGATCACCGATCTGGAGGGTGTGGTCACGGATGCCAATCGCCGCGCTGAAAGCTTTCTGGGCCTGGAGCGCGAAACCCTTTTGGGCAGGAAGATCGAAACCCTGCACGAAGCCGATCAAGAGAAGCTACCGGCGCGATTCGATAACCTCGAACTCGGCGAGACGCTTTCTTACGACAGCCGCGCCATCCACCGCTCGGGGCGGCTACTGCCGGTCGAAGTGCACGTCAAGCGCATCGCCATCGGGTCCAGCTCTTTTCTGCAGTGGATCCTGCGAGACATATCCGAGCGCCTGGAATTGGCCGAGCTGAGGACTGATTTGACCTCCATGATCTTCCATGACTTGCGGTCGCCGCTGGGGAATATCATTTCCAGCCTGGATGTACTGCAGGCCACGCTAAGCCCCGTAGACGAAACCATACAATCCGTGCTCTCCATCGCGATGCGGTCCAGCCGTCGGGCCTCGCGGCTTGTAGAGTCACTGCTGGACCTGAACCGGTTGGAATCCGAGCGGGCAGTCTTGACCAAGACCCGCGCCTCAATCGGCGCGCTGATCGTAGAAGCCGTGGAGGAGATCCATCCCACTGCCGAGGCCAAAGGACAGCTCTTGCGCATGAACCTGTCCCCAGGCCTGCCCACAATCGAGATGGACGAGGACATGATTCGCAGGGTGTTGATCAACCTGCTGGAAAACGCCGTGAAGTACACACGTAGCGGAGATCAGATCGCAGTGGCGGCGGCGCGGCGCGATGGCGAGATCTTGGTGAGCGTCCGCGACAGCGGTCCCGGGATCCCCGAGGAAGACCGCGAGCGCATCTTCGATAAATTCACGCGAGTGACGCGCGACAGCCGGCCGAAGGGGATCGGGCTGGGCCTGGCCTTCTGCCGGCTGGCCGTGGAGGCCCATGGCGGCCGCATCTGGGTGGAGAGTCAGGAAGGCCAGGGCTCCACGTTCCACTTTACGTTGCCGATATAATCGGTGCGCAATTCATCAAACAACGAGGAGATGATATGCGCAAGCTCACACGCAATGTGTGGATCGAGTCTCGCTTCGGCGGATTGACGATCGGTGCGCTGGCTTCAGACTCGGAAATCTTGCTGGTTGACTGCCCGCTGCGAACGGAGGATGTGCGGGAGTGGCTTGGTCAGTTGAGCACGCTGGGTTCCCCTCGGTACTTGGCTCTGATTGATGGATTTCCTGACCGGGTGCTGGGCGCTCGGGTCGTGGATCTCCCGATCCTGGCGCAGGACCGCACGCTCGAAGCAGTACTCGGGATGTCCGACACCTTCAAGGGCAATGTGCACCCTATCGGTGCCGAAGCGGACCGATTGAAGCGCATCACAGGGGTGCAGAAGGCGGTTCCCACAATTATCTTCTCGCGCAGCATGACCCTCCATCTAGGCGGGAGAGCGATTCGATTCCTGCATCGTCCCGGTCCCCACCCTGGAGCCATGTGGGTGCTCGACGAGGAGGAAGGGTTGCTCTTTATCGGTGAGGCTGTGGCCATCGAAGAGCCTCCCTATCTGGGCACGGCGGATATCGAACGCTGGATCGACCTATTGGATGATCTGCGGGAGGGTGGCTTCGTAAGTCAACGCATGGTATGCGCGCGGGGCGGGCTGGTATCGCGGGAGAATGTCAATGCCATGGCCCGCTTCTTGCGCAAGGTCCAGAACCGGGTTGAAAAACTCCAGCAGGAGGATGACCCGGAAGAGATAGCCGCGAGGTTTGCGGAGGAACTCCTGGAGGATTTCCCCGTGGCCGCCAGCCGGCGCGAGATGGCGGTGACCAGGTTACGCGTGGGGTTGGTGGACTTGGTCCAAGCGGGGGAATCGGGCGGCCGTTAGCCACGATCCGACACCTAAACAGATCAAGGATACGCTTTCATCATGGCCAAAGAACTCATCGTCGAAGCGCTCCGGGGGGAGATTGTCGAATCCCGCCATCATGTCGTCGCCGTTGCTGTAACCGCCGATGGCCGCCTGATCCAGGCATGGGGAGATGCGGGTAGCGTCACCTTCATGCGCTCGAGCGCCAAACCTTTTCAGGCGCTGCCTCTGGTGGAAAGCGGCGCGGCGGATGCTTTCGGCTTCGGGCCCCGCGAGCTGGCGCTGGCGTGCGCCTCGCATGCGGGGACGGATGCCCACGCGGAAGTGGCGGGCAGGATGCTCGCGAAGCTGGGTCTTTCGGAGACTGCGCTGCAATGCGGCACCCACAGCCCCTACGATCGCGCAACAGCCAGGCGGTTGATTCAAGAGGGCGAGCCGCTCACCGCATTGCGCCACAATTGCTCGGGAAAACACGCGGGCATGCTGGCACTCTCGCTGCATCTCGGCGAACCCATCGAATCCTATCTGGACCCCGGGCATGTCATTCAGCGCCGCATCCGCGAAACCCTGGGGCAGATGGCCGATCTAACGGTCGGCGAGATTCATATAGGGGTGGATGGCTGCTCGGCGCCCACCTTTGCGCTCCCCCTGCGATCTGCGGCTCTCGCTTATGCCCGGCTGATGTCGCCAGAGGGACTCCCGGCCTCCTTGGCGACGGCATGCGAGCATGTAGTGGAGGCCATGCTGGCTCACCCTGATATGGTCTCGGGGCCGGGGCGCTTCGATACCCGGCTGATGGAGGTAGGGGCGGGTCGCATCCTTGCCAAGGGAGGCGCGGAGGGCTACCAGGGCCTGGGTCTTCGAGCAGGCGAGCTTGGGCCTGGCTCTCCAGCCGCCGGGCTGGCGCTGAAAGTCTGGGATGGCGATCCTTCGGGGCGGGCGCGGAGTGTGGCTGCGCTCGCCATTCTGCAGGCTCTCGGCGCCCTCTCAAAGGACAATTTATCCGCGCTGGAGGAATTCGGAGAGCGCCCGCTCCTCAACCTGCGTGGGAAGCGGGTGGGGAGGATTCGTGTCCACCCGGGCTTCCAGGATGAATTTGCGGCCCCTCGCTGATCGCTACGAAGGACTGGCCCGAGCGGCCGAGCAATTGCTGAACCTCGAGCTGTCCGAAAAGCAGTTGAGGGCGTTCAGGCTATACGGCCGTGAGCTGGTGGCGTGGAATGCGCGCTTCAATCTGACGGCGATCACTGAGCCTGAAGCGGTCGAGATCAAGCATTTCTTGGACTCGCTGTCCTGCTTGATGATCTCCGAGCTGCGGCCGCCGGCACATATCGTAGATGTGGGGACCGGAGCGGGCTTCCCGGGTCTGCCTTTGAAGATAGCCTTTCCTCAATTCAGGCTGACGCTGGTGGAGTCGGTCGGCAAGAAGGTCGAGTTCTGCCGGCATATTGTGCGGGTCTTGGGCCTGGAGGGGGTGGAGGTCATCCACGCCCGGGCTGAGTCATTGGGCCGGGATGAAGAGCATCGCGGGCACTACGATTGGGCCGTGGCGCGCGCGGTGGCGACGGCGCCTGTCGTGTTGGAATACTTGCTGCCGCTGCTCAGGCTGCAAGGCTACGCCCTGCTGCAGAAAGGTGCCACCGGTCCGGCCGAGATCCACTCGGCGGAGCATGCCCTGGCGGTCTTGGGTGGTGAGGTGCGGCGAATGATCCCGGTTGAACTTCCGCGTGTTGCAGAGCCCCGCTATTTGATCATGGTGGAGAAGACCGCGGCCACGCCTGAGAAATACCCCCGGCGTCCAGGCCTCCCGGGCAAACGCCCCCTGGTTCCCTAATCGGAAAGAGGTCAACCGGCAGGCAGGAGGGGCGCCTCGGCATGGCCTTCAGGTAGCAAAGGGACTGAGAACGCCGGCGCGGATCCGCCAGAGGGTTGCGGCAGCGAGGAAGGCATCGGGGAACATGGCTGGATCGGTTGCCGTAAGCACCACTTGAGGCGCAGCGCGGAGCCGGGAGAGCAAATCCTGGCGACGAGAGAGATCCAATTCGGCCAAGACCTCATCCAGCAGAAGGAGCGGCCACTCCTGCAGGCGCTCATGCAGCCACTCGACTTCGGCCAATTTCAGGGAGAGCGTGGCGGTGCGGTTCTGACCGCGCGAGCCAAAGAGTCGCAGGTCGACGTCGTTTGCAAGAAACTGGAAATCATCCCGATGTGGGCCAATCAGTGTCATGCCGCGCTGGATTTCCAGCCTCCGGTGGCGCTCCAGGCTGGCGCGCAGGGAGGCGGACAGATCGGCCGCCGCGATGTCCAGGCCCGCCGGCGGAGTCGCTTCGCCAGCGTGGTTGTTCGGGGCCAGTCGGGGCTTGTAGATCAAACGCAGCCGCTCGCTCTCGCGTGTAAGTTCACCATGCAAAGCATGCCCGAGCCGGTCTAACTCTAGCAGCGCGTGGGCTCGGCGGCGAATCAGGCTGGCAGCCAACTCGCAGAGCCGTTCGTCCCAATAGGCCAACTGATCGGGGGTGCCGCGCCGCTCCTGGAGGGTACGCAGGAGAGCATTGCGCTGCGTGAGTACCTTGCCATACTCGATCAGATCGTCTGCGTATTGGGGGTCTGCCTGGGAAAGCATATCATCGAGGAAGCGCCGGCGGTTGGCCGGCGCGCCTTCGACCATCTCCAGGTCATGGGGCAGGAAGAGCACGGCGCTGAAGCGGCCCGTGAGCTCGCGGCGGCGGCGCTTCTGGCCATTGATGAGAATCTCTTTACGCAGGCGGCGACTGTTGGCATGAGTTGGATCCATGACGATACGGATCTCGATGTGCAGGTCCTGGTCGCGGGTCTCAATTTCGCCCACCGCTCGCGCAAACGGCCTGCTAAGCTTCCAAGCATCGAAATGGATCAGCTCGCGATCCTGGGAAGCGTGGGCGGGCACGCCGCCGGTGAGGTAGTGGATGGCCTCCAGCAGGTTGCTCTTACCCTGGGCGTTGTCCCCCACGACGATAATTGCACCGGCGGGAAACTCAACCTCGAGCTGTCTGAAGTTGCGGAAGTTTGCAAGCGTGAGACGTTGTAGGCGCATGGCGGCTGCCATTCTAGCACAAGCGGGGCGGCCGCCATGGTTTGCAGGTCAGACGACGGGAACTCCCTGCGCTTGGTCGGCCTCCTCCACCCGCCAGATCTGGCTGGCGCGGTCGATGTAGAGCACACCATTCAGGTGGTCGATCTCATGCTGGAAGATGCGTGCCAGCCAGCCCTTGGCCTTCATGCGGATGGGACGGCCGTGGCGGTCCTGGGCGCGGATTGTCACGCCTTCGAAGCGTTCGACTTCGCCTATGTAGCCTGGCAATGATAGACAGGCCTCTTGGCCGACGCTCGTCTCGCGAGTGGTGCGCAAGATCTCGGGGTTGACCATCGCGTAGAGTTTGGGCTTGACCTCCGAGTCAGCCTCTTCCGAGCCTTCGGCGTACTCCACTACGATGACGCGCTGTCCCACGTCGATTTGTGGGGCGGCCAGGCCCACGCCCGGCGCAGCGCGCATGGTTTCGATCATGTCATCGATCAGGCGCTGCAACGGCTCTCCAAAGGATTTCACCTTATGGGCCGGCTTGCGCAGGGTAGGGTTGGGGGGGGTCACAATCCTACGAATAGCCATCGCTCAACGATCCTTCATTCTCACCATCGATCTGTTTTGGGGAATATTGGTCATGATAAATATCAAATAATTCTACCATCTCCTCCTGGCGTTTCGCCCGCTCTCTCTCCGCCCGGCGCTGCATCAGCGTCTCCTGGGCATGCACAATGTCTTGCTGAACCATTACGGGGTCGAAAACCCCCTCGAAGGTGAACTGCTCGGTGCCCACATTGGCGACCACATCACCATAATTGAGCAGGATGCCCAGCAAACCCTTGCGGTCCACTTCGGTGCCCAGGATGTTTTCGAGCGGAGCCACCTTCCGCCGTTCTCGGCCCAGGGGCTTCTTGTAGACATCGATAATTTGCTCATCCGTGATCTGGTAAATGTCGTTGGCCCAATCTACATAGCGGTAGATCCACCACAAGCCGGCACCCAGCGCAGCGCTGCCGAAGACCAAGATGGCGGAAGTCGCTGAAAGCCAATTCAGAACGCCGGCGAGGTGCAGCCCTAACAACAGGATCAATGTGATCAGGCATCCAGAGGGCAGCGCGATGGCCTGGAGCAGGACTGCCCAGTGCTTGCGGTAGGTGATCACACCCCGATCCTCAAATCTTACTTTAAAGCCCCACCGGTCCAGCCCCGGTCTTCTGGAAGTGGTTTCTGGAGCGGCAGCGAGTGTCTCCTGAACGAAGTCTTCATCGCCACCTGCCTCTCGTTCCTCCGCCAGGCGCTGCTTCAGGGCCTCCATGAGCGCCTCCCGGTCGGCGGCCTCCTGCTGGGCCTTGAGACGGCGCCAGTTCTCCTCGATGAGAGCGGTGATGGTCTCCGGTTCGGGGACCTCGCGGAAGATGACCTTGCCGGTGTAGGTTCGAATGACCACATCCCCGAATCCAAACATCCGGCCGCTCATATCCGTGCTCACGCTGACTGAGAGAACCGTGTGGAGCGGTGCTTCTCGGCGGCTATCGTAAAGCGCCAGGACCTTCTCAAGCCAGACGCAGCGCCGGTCGGTGACGATGAAGGCATCATTGCGCCAATCGATCCATTGCCACAAAGCCAGCAGCCCGGAGGCCAGGCCAAGGCCGAAGCCAGCCCAAAGGACCAACGAACCCTGCGACAGGTAACCCCAGAGGGTGAGCAGGAGTGTGCCGGCCAACAGGAAAGCGGGGAGGGAAAGGCGTTGATAAAGCACAAAGGGGTGTCGGCGGGTGAGCGCATAGACCATCTCGCCTTCTCGTAGCCAGGGGAAGTCCATCGAGCGCGCCATACGCTGACTATCGGCCAGAAACCGCAAGGACGATAGGGCCTTGGGGTGTTGCTTCATGAAGGCTCGAAGCGCAGCCCGCTCCCAGCGTATGACGGCGGTGGGCTCGGTCACGCGGGCCGAGTATTGGCGAGGCTGCCGGACAATCAACTCCTCTGCGCCAAAGATATCGGGGGGCCGCAACCTGCCCACAGAAATTTCGCCCCCTTCAGGCGCTGGCCGCAACATCTCCGCTTCGCCCTCGAGCATGATGTAGAGCGCCTCGGGGCGCTCCCCCCGCCGAAAGATGTAGCGTTCGGGGCCAAATCGTTCGACCGGCAGCTCAGCTGCCAGGGAGGCAAGTTGATCCGAATCCAGCGTTCGCAGGAAGGGCACCCGGCTAAGAGTATCCAGGGAGTTCATGACGAGGCCGATTGTAGCATGGCGGCGAGCCTGCGACGAAGGCGCTATGCTATAATCGCGCCGCCTGGAGACGCGCGTGGCCAAGAAAACCTCCCAGAAGAGCCGCAAGCGCGCGGCAGGATCCCGTAGCCGAGCGAAAACGAGCAGGCGCGCTGCGACTAGCCGAAAGAAAGCCGCCCCGGCGGCCGCCCGGGGTGGGCGTCTGCGCGCCGCGCTGGCTTCGCAAGAGCGCAAGCGGGATCTACTTGGATTGCTCGCACTCCTGGTAGGCGGCCTCACGCTCGTTTGGCTCGCTACCCCTCAGCGCAGTTCTCTGGCGGCGATCTGGATCGATTTTCTGCGATGGATCTTTGGATGGGGCGTGTTTCTGGCCCCGCTACTCCTGCTGGCAGGGGGGCTGCGGCTAATTTTGCACCGCATCGGCGACCGGCTGCCCTCGCTGCGCCCCGAGCAGATAATCGGAGTGGTGTTGCTGGTATGGCTGGCTTTGGCGGGCCTGCATGGATTCGCGGGTGCGCTCGAGGTGGATCGGGCCAGAGCGCTCGCCAGCCACGGCGGAGGCGGAGGGATCCTGGGAGGTCTTACGCTCGCTCTGCTGGTTCAAGGGCTGGGTATGCCAGGCGCGATGCTTGTGATGGCCGGCTGGCTGCTCACGGGACTCATGCTGATCACGGGTTGGACGTTGCCCGATGTGCTGGCTCCGGTCGGAAGGGGGCTGGCCCGACTGGAGGAACGCCTTCGGCCGCGCCGGACCTCGGCCGGGAAAACCGCGGCGCCGCCCTTGGTCGAGGCGGTGGAAGTCCAGCCCGCAGCCGCCGCAACCGAATCAGCCACCCCAGCGGAAGCGTTTCGGCCAGGGGGAGCCATGCCGGAGGTTGTGCTCGAGAGGGTGCCTTCATGGAACTTGCCTTCGATCAACGATGTTCTGGAACCTGGTGCGAAGGGGCGTGCCGACGAGGCCTTCGATCGTGAACGCGCGCAGCTGATCGAGGAGACACTGCGTTCATTCGGCGCCCCGGCGCGCGTGGTCGAAATCAACCGGGGGCCGGTCATCACTCAATTCGGGGTGGAGCCAGATTTCGTGGAGGGCCGGGGTGGCCGCCGGACCAAAGTAAAGGTGAGCAAGATCTCGGCCCTGGCCGATGACTTGGCCTTAGCGCTGGCAGCGCCATCGATCCGCATTGAAGCCCCGGTGCCTAGTAAGGGCTATGTGGGCATCGAGGTGCCCAACACCGAGGTCTCCCTGGTCGCTTTGCGGGATGTGATGGAATCGGAGGCCTTCCAGCGGCTGCCCTCCTCCCTGCGGCTGGGGCTGGGCAAAGACGTCTCTGGGAAGCCGGTTGCCGCCGATCTGGCGACCATGCCGCACCTGCTTATCGCCGGCACGACAGGCTCGGGGAAATCCGTATGCGTCAATGCCATAATCTCCTGCCTGCTCCTGCAAAACACGCCGGATATGTTGAAGTTCGTGATGGTGGACCCAAAGCGGGTGGAACTCACGTATTACAACGGGATCCCGCATCTTCTGGCGCCGGTGGTCGTCGAGCTGGAGCGGGTGGTGCCGGCTCTGCAGTGGGTGTCACGGGAGATGGACCGGCGTTACCATCTCTTCTCACGGGAGGGCGTTCGCAACCTGGAGGACTATAACCGGCGAATGGAGACGGCTGGCGCGCGCCCGCTGCATACCATTGTGGTAGTGATCGATGAACTTGCGGATCTGATGATGCTGGCGCCGGACGAAACCGAACGCGTGATCACCCGGCTGGCTCAGTTGGCTCGTGCCACGGGTATCCATTTGGTTATCGCAACGCAACGGCCTTCAGTGGATGTGGTCACCGGCCTGATCAAGGCCAACTTCCCCGCCCGGATCGCATTTGCCGTGGCTTCCTCTGTGGACAGCCGGGTCATCCTGGATCAGCCCGGTGCCGAAAGGCTGCTCGGGCGTGGTGATATGCTTTTCCAGGCGCCCGACGCCGCCGCACCGATTCGCATGCAGGGCGCCTTCGTCTCGGAGAGTGAACTGCAGTGCCTGATCCGCCACTGGCGGCTTGCGCGTCTGGATCAGGAGCCAGAGGCCACGCGCCCGCCCATGCCACCTGAAGGCATCCCGGCTGGCGCACCTCTGAAGCAAGCCCCGCTCTGGGAGGAACTCCAACAAGAGGAACAAGGAGAATTGGATCCGCTCTTTGACGAGGCGGTATCGATTGTGCGCCAGATGCGCAGGGCCTCGATCTCTCTGCTCCAGCGGCGGCTGCGCATCGGTTACACGCGTGCCGCCCGGCTGGTCGACCAACTGGAAGCCAAGGGTATCGTTGGGCCAGCCCAGAGAGGCTCGCAGCCGCGCGAGGTACTCGATTATGGCGAGCTGGAAGGCGGCGAGGGGGTTGCCTGAATGGCCGCCTTGCAAAGCAATGGGAGTTCATTGCAAGGGATGAAATCTCGTGCTATGATTTCGCCTGTGATACCAGAACCCATACCTCAAACAGACCGATGGGTCGTGGAGAGAGGGGGTAGCCGGATCACAATGCATTAGCCGCATTTCACCAACCCGATTCCGATGGAGGAGTAGGACATGCAAAAGAAGAGTCTCGCCTTGCTATCGCTCTTGCTGATGGCATCAATTGTGCTGGCGGCGTGTGGCGCGCCTGCGCAGGCCCCTGAGGAGCCCGAAGCGGCCATCAAGGTCTGCCAGGTGACCGACACAGGCGGCATTGATGACAAGTCCTTCAACGCCACTGCCTGGAAGGGCGTCGAGGACGCAATCGAGAAGTTTGGGGTCGAGGGCAAGTACCTCGAGTCCCAGCAACAGACGGATTACGAGAAGAACATCAACGCCTTTATCGAGGAGGGCTGCGATCTGATCGTCACCGTCGGCTTCCTGCTGGGCGACGCCACGGCCGCGGCGGCCGAGGCCAATCCCGATCAGAAGTTCACCATCGTGGACTTCGCCTATGACCCGGCTTTCCCGAACGTCGTTGGGCAGGTCTTCAACACCCAGGAGGCCGCCTTCCTGGCTGGCTACCTGGCCGCCGGCATCTCCAAGACCGGCAAGATCGGCACCTACGGCGGCATCCAGATCCCGCCGGTAACCGTCTTCATGGACGGCTTCGCACTGGGCGCCCGCTACTATAACGAGGTCCATGGGACCGACGTGCAGGTGCTAGGCTGGGATCCGGAGGCGCAGACCGGCCTCTTCACAGGCAACTTCGAGAGCCTGGAGGACGGCCGCAACCTGGGCGAGTCGCTCATGGATGAGGGCGCCGACATCATCCTGCCAGTGGCCGGCCCGGTGGGTCTCGGAACCGCAGCTGCGGCGGAGGACCGTGGCGGAGTCTACATCATCGGTGTGGACGCCGACTGGGTGCTCACGAACCCGCAGTACGAGGCCATCACGCTGACCTCCGTGCTCAAGAACATGGATGTCACCACCATGCAAGTCATCGAGAGCGTGATCAACGACACCTTCGCGGGTGGCGTGACCGTCGGTACGCTCGAGAATGGCGGCGTGGGGCTGGCACCCTTCCACGCGCTCGACGATCAGGTCCCGGCGGACCTGAAAGCCGAGATCGAGGATGTGGCGGCGAAAATCATCGCCGGCGAACTTTCGGCGAACCCGTAATCCAACGCCGCTCGACTTGAGCACCTCTGCAAGAGGCCAGGGGCTGCCCTAAATGGGCAGCCCCTGCTATTTCTTTTCGAGCAAGACCGCGTAGGCCGGTTTTCCGGGTCATGGTACAATCGCCGCACGCCGATGGGCCACACAGAGCCCCCGATGAGTGCTTCCAAGGTGATCATGGAACCTGTGCTCGAGCTTCGCGGCATCACTAAGCGCTTCCCCGGTGTTCTGGCGAACGATCATATAGACATGGATCTGAACCCAGGCGAGATTCACGCCCTGCTGGGCGAGAACGGCGCCGGCAAAACCACCCTCATGAACATTCTCTATGGACTCTATGCCCCGGACGAAGGGGAGATCCTGGTGCGCGGGGAGAGCCTTGAGATTCAAGAACCCAGCGATGCCATCCACGCCGGGATTGGGATGGTCCACCAGCACTTTATGCTCATCCCGGTCTTCACGGTCACAGAAAACGTTATGCTGGGTGAGGAAAGCCTGCGCTATGGAGACTTTCTCGATCGCGAGCGCGCCGCCGAGCGCATCCGGCGGATCTCGGAGCAATACCATCTCGATGTCGACCCGGATGCCTATGTCAAGGACATCCCCGTGGGCGTCCAGCAGCGGGTGGAGATCATCAAGCTGCTTTATCGGGAGGCGGACATCATCATTCTGGACGAGCCGACGGCCGTGCTCACCCCCCAGGAGGCGGATGAGTTATTTAAGATCATGCGTTCGCTCGCCGAGCAGGGGAAGTCGATCATTTTCATCACCCATAAGCTGCGGGAGGTGATGGATGCGGCCGACCGCATCACCGTCCTTCGCCGGGGGAAGGTGATCGGCACCACTACGCCCGAGAAAGCCACGCAGGCCAAATTGGCGGAGATGATGGTTGGACGAGCGGTAAAGCTCGGCGTGGATAAGAAGCCCGCAAAGCCCGGCGAAGTGGTGCTTGAAGTGGAGGATCTGGTGGTGCTCGATGAGCGCAACCAGGTCGCCGTCGATGGGGTTTCCTTCGAAGTCCGTGCGGGTGAGATTCTCGGCATCGCGGGCGTGCAGGGGAATGGTCAGACGGAATTAGTCGAGGCCGTGACTGGCCTGAAAGCGCCGTTCAGCGGTTCCATCCGTTTCCAGGGGGAGGATATCAGCCGGGCCGATCCACGGCGGATCACCGAGCTGGGCAGCGCGCACGTTCCCGAGGACCGGCAGCGCGATGGGCTGGTGCTGCCATTCCCAGTGGCCGACAACCTGGTCCTGAACACATATTACCAGGTACCCTTCACCCGCGGTGTCGTTCTGCAGCCGGAGGCGATCCTGCGCACGGCGGAGCAGCGGATCCGCGAGTTCGACATCCGCACGCCTAGTCCCCTGACGCCGGTCAGTTCGCTCTCGGGCGGGAACCAGCAAAAATTGATCGTTGCGCGCGAATTCTCACGACCGATCCGATTGCTGGTGGCCTCCCAGCCGACGCGCGGATTGGATGTGGGCTCGATCGAGTACATCCATAAGAGCATCGTGGAGAAACGCGACGAAGGCACGGCCGTACTGCTGGTCTCGCCCGAACTGGATGAGATCATGGAGCTCTCCGACCGAATCGCCGTGCTCTACCGAGGCAAGATCGTGGGGATGCTTGACGCCGCCGAGGCGACCAAGGAGCAGGTGGGCCTGCTGATGGCGGGCGTGGCGCCGGAAGCCGCGGAAGCCGAGGTGAAGGCCGCGGCATCACCCGAGATATAAGCGAGGGGTCCCTTGAGCGAAGACAAGAAACCATCCAGGAAGCCCGGTGCCGGGGAGATCCTTCTGGAGGAAGTGGTCAACGGACCGTCGCCGAAGGCTTCGTTCTGGGGCCGTGCGTGGCAGACGATGCTGGTGCCACTGCTGGCCGTGTTCAGCGGATTGGTGCTGGGCGCCATCCTGATCGCGCTCACCGCCGAGCCGGTTTATAGCAGTTGGAGCGAATCCCCTTTGCTGGCGCTCAGGGCCGGCTGGGAGGAGATCCGCGTGGCCTATACGGCGCTGTTCACAGGCTCGGTTGGCGATCCGGTGAAAATCGTGGAGGCCCTCCGTTCCGGCGAGAGCATGGCCATCCGAAGGGCGTTCAACCCCATCCTGGAGAGCCTGGTCGCCAGTACGCCCTATATCTTCGCCAGCTTGGCGGTGGCGCTGGGGTTCCGAACCGGATTATTCAACATCGGCGTCGAGGGGCAACTTTTCGTCGGTGCTATCACCTCGGTGTTCGTGGGCTATTCGATTACAGGGCTGCCCGCAATCATCCACATCCCACTGGCGCTACTGGCGGGCGCGCTGGGGGGCGCTGCGTGGGGTTTCATCCCCGGATGGCTGAAGGCCAAGACCGGAGGGCACGAAGTCATCAACACCATCATGATGAACTACATAGCCTTCCGGCTTAGCGACTGGCTGCTTAATGGCCCGATGCAGAGGCCGGATTCCTTCAACCCCGTAAGCCCCACCATTCAGGATAGCGCCAAGCTGCCCAAATTCTTCGGGCCTCCGATCCGGTTTCATATGGGCTTCTTCATCGCTCTGGCGGTGGCCTGGCTGGTGTATTGGTTCCTGTTCCGCACGAAATGGGGATTTGAGTTGCGCACCGTGGGAGCCAACCCGCATGCAGCCAGATATGCGGGGATGACGATCGTGGGCAGCACCGTGCTGGCCATGTCGCTGTCGGGCGCGCTGGCTGGCCTGGCGGGGACGAACGAAGTGCTGGGGCTGAACCACAACCTGGCCATGGCGTTCTCATCGGGCTATGGCTTCGACGCCATCGCCCTGGCCCTGCTGGGGAAGAGCCATCCGCTGGGCTGCGTGCTGGCCTCCCTGCTGTTCGGCACCCTCAGGAACGGGGCCACGCGCATGCAGGTGGCAGCCCAGATTCCCATTGACATCATCACCGTTCTGCAAGCCTTCATCCTGGCCTTTATCGCCGCACCGGCCATCATCCGCACCATCTACCGGCTGCGGCTGCCTGAGGAGGGCGAGGGCTTCTTCGTGCGGGGCTGGGGAGGAGACTGAGCATGGCAACCACCGCTTTGCGACGCGAGATCGAATACGTCTCACCCACCCGCCAGCGTGTGATGGGGATCCTGTTCTTGCTGATCGGGGCGGCCATCTGGTTCTTCTTCGGACGCACGGTTGAACCGGGATTGACGACCACCTTCAATCTCGTCCCGGGTGCTTTCGAGCCAAGGCTGCCGGACTGGCGGTTGCCGACGGTCGCCACACTGAACGTGCTGGCCCTGTTTTGCGCGTTTAGCGGTGGCGCTCAGCTCGTGCGCGGATTCGGCCGCAGGACCAACCTGCTGCTGGGACTGGTTTCAGGGCTGTTTATTTTCGGGTTCCTGACCTGGGCCGCGGCCGGGAAGTCGATGAACCTCGCTGGCCTGCTCAATACCACTCTGAACAAATCCGTTCCCATCACGCTGGGCGCACTCTCGGGTGTGCTCTGCGAGCGGGCGGGCGTGGTGAACATCGCCATCGAGGGCATGATGCTCGCCAGTGCCATGGTGGCCTCGCTGGTGGGCAGTCTGGCCGGGAATTTATGGGTCGGGCTGGGGGCCGCAATCCTCACCGGCGCGCTGCTGGGCTTGATTCACGCCGTGCTTTCGATCAAGTATCTGACCGATCAGATTATCTCTGGCACGGTGATCAACATCTTCGCCGGCGGCATCACCGCCTTCGTGTCCTCCAAGTTCCTGCAGCGCGTCCAGGAACTGAACGACCCCGGCATCTTCAAACCGGTACCGATCCCGGGCCTGGTCAAGATCCCGCTGCTTGGGCCCATACTTTTCAACAACAACCTGTTCATCTACGCCATGTTCTTGCTGCTGACGTTGCTTCACGTGGGTCTCTTCTATACTCGGTGGGGCCTGCGTCATCGTTCGGTAGGGGAGCACCCTAAGGCGGCGGATACGCTGGGCATCAATGTGTTCCGCACGCGCTACATTGCGGTGGTTCTGGGCGGCATGGTGGCGGGATTTGCGGGTGCCTATTTCACGATTGGATCGGTGGGACGCTTTGATGAGTTCATGACCGCCGGCCGCGGCTTCATCGGCCTGGCAGCGATGATCTTCGGCAACTGGAATCCCTTCGGCGCCTTTGGTGCCGGGCTGCTCTTCGGCTTCGCGGACTCGCTGGCCTCCAAACTGGCCATTCTCGGCGTTCGCATCCCTTCGGAGTTCCTCTTAATGGCGCCCTATGCGGCCACTATGATCGTCCTGGCGGGCGTCGTCGGGCGCGGCCAGATGCCGGCCGCCGATGGCCAGCCCTATGTGAAGGAATAGCTCAAGCCGCGGCTTCCAAGAAGCCCGCAAAAGGCGGATGCGACCCTGAGCCGCATCCGCCTTTCTTGTGCGCCCGGCATGGGCGTTGGCTAGAGGGTGAAAGACCCTTACGGAGGT
>CAZQDE010000037.1:0-19473 GCA_964591485.1 uncultured Anaerolineaceae bacterium
GCCGAGACGAAGAGCCCCTCCCGCAGCAGGCGCGTCAGGTAGCGCTGGCTGTCCTTGCGCTGCAGGATCTCATCGCAGCCTGCGACGGTCATCACCGGGAAAACGGCCGAGTCGAGCATGAAGCGCCGCAGATCATCCGGCTGGCGGTTGAGCACCACGGAGGCCAGATACTCGTAGACCATCGGCCGGGCATCGAACACCAGCGAGGGAATATCCTTCCCGGCGATTTCCCCTGAGAGAATCAAACCTGTAATCCAGCCCTTGGTCTCCTCCAGCAGCCGAGCGGCATGCTCCTGGGTCAGCTCCAACCCAGATTGCAGGTTGGCCAGGGCGATGATCTCCTCCTCGGTGAGCGCCAGGTCCTGGGGTCCGAGGCCGGCCAGGTCGCCTTCCGCCATGAGCTTGGCGAGGGATACTTCGATCACCTCGCGGCCGGAGGCGATAAGCGTTACCTGGTCCGGCAGCACTTCCAGGAAGGAGTCCAGGAAGGCGGTCGTAGCCTCCGAAGGGTTGACCAGATGCACATCATCCAGGACGATTACGAAGGTCTCGCCGATGGTCTCGTCGATGATTTCGGCGTAGACGCGCGCCAGCGCCTCCGGCTTGGTGCCGAAGAGGTTCTCCAGATCGATCTTGCCGCGCAAGCGCCGGAAGCGCTTCTGCATCGAATGATTGAGCAGATTGGCGAAGCGGAAGACATCCTTGTCGGCCTCCGTCATCCGCACCCAGCAAACGGGCAGGTCCGTATGCGCAGTGAAATCGGCCAGCAAGGTCGTCTTGCCATAGCCGGGCGGCGCCGCGATGGCGATTAACTTGCGGGGGATGTTGGCGTGAATGGCATCGACGAGCCGGTCGCGGTGCAGCTTGGTCCCATCGAACACAGGCGCCGTGATGGCATGCCGAGTGACGGAATCTAGTTTGGCCATGGATGCTAGCGCTCCCCCTGGCTGCGGATTTCGAAAGTCGCCTCGGCCTGATCGACGATACCGTGCTCTTCGTAGGAGAGGGATGCCTGCAGATGGTACGCCCCGGGCCCGGCCGGGCCACGCAGGTGCAGGGTAAGCGAGAGCCTCGGCTGGTGCACGCCGATAACGGCCGCGCTGCTCACCGGCTCCCCCGCCTGATTCTGGACCTGGATTTCCAGATTGGGGCTCGTATCGAAGGGGGTCAAATCCAGGCTCAGGCGCACCCGGCGCCCATCCCCATAGGGATCGACGCTCAGCGAGCGAATACGGACCGCCTCCGGCGGCACGGGTGGCTCTTGGGGACCCTCGATCGAGATGGTCATCATCCCTTACACGCCGCGGCCGAGCCTCCGGCCAATGTTCCTTTGCCATCGCAGGCAAGCGCAAATAGCGCCCGCCTCGCCGGGCATGGCCGGTCTCGGCTATCCCTCTATCCCTGCGGCAGTCCGCAAAGATGCCCCCAATGTACCAAAAATCGAGCCGCGGTCAAAGTCCCCTTTTGGACCATATGTTCGGATAAGCATGGAAACGCCGCGCATTGGCCTCATGATGGGCGCTTCCCGTGCAGCTGCGCCTTCCCTCCCCCCGGCCGGGCGTGGGAGCCCGGCCTGCTACATCCCTGCTTAGCAGAGGGCGGCTCCCATGCCGCCCGTTATCCATCAGCCGGGCGGCCTCACGCGCCGCCTTCCTGCTATTCATCAAAGAGGTAGGTCGCCTCCGGGTAGTAGCGCACCTGTCGGGTCCGAACCTTAGCCGCCAGCCATGCCTCGAGCTCGGCCTGCTTCTGCTCGGTCGGCAGGCCGGCGCTGAGTTGCTCCAGGGGGTAATTCACCCGCAAGGCGCGCGGCGAGGCGATGAAGCGCGTGATCCCCGCCGGGAACAGGAGAGCCCGCTTCCCTGCCTCCACCACTTCCTCGATCTTGAACGGGCGGAAGCGCAGCAATCCGGCAAGGCCGGGAAAGATTGCTTCGATCGCGGCGACGCTCCGGGCCTCAGTGCGCTCCATCCGCCCGATGGACTCTCCGGCCTCCAGAACCCGATGAAGCAGGGCCAGCCGCTGCTCCAAGCCCGCCTCCGCCTCCCCCACCCCCCACTGCGAGCCGTCAGGGAAGACCACCAGGATCGCCTCCTCCAGTTCGTTTTCGCCTGGACCCCGCCGGCGCATCATTGTCATGGCTTTCAGGGCCTCCAGCAAGATATTCGGGGCACAGTCAAAGACAACCCGGTTCCACGTACCCAGGCGGAGACCTTCGTTCTTCGAGCGAACGACCTGCACCAACGCATGCGGGAGGCCGAGCGTCCGCAAGGCCTCGGATCGGTTGGCTCCATCCAACACGAGCCATTCCCCGCCATCCTCCAGCGGCAGGGCAAGGATGGGATTCCGCAGACAGCCATCCTGCGAAATCCGCCGCGCCAGGGCCGATGCCCGCGATGCATCCGCCCGCTCATGGGGCCGGAGCGCGCGCGTTTCAACGATCCTGAGTTCCGGGATGCCTGGATCCGCTTCCAATCTCTCCTCCACCCCTGGGGATGAATGCCAGGAAGTATATCGCAGCCTGGGCATAGACCTCCGGCCTGCGGCGCCTCGAGGCGAGCGTTGGCCCAGGTGGTAGAATTGTCAATCGTGCGAACTGCAGCGTCCGTGCCACACACCCGTACGGCGTTTCATACTTCACCGGAGGAACGCAAACATGCCCGAATTGACGCCAGCCCTGACCTATGCCCGAGCGCAGCGTGACTCGCTGGTTGAGGATCTAAAGGAGTTTCTGCGTATCCCCTCGGTCTCCACTCTCCCGGAGCACGAGGGTGACATAGAGCGAGCCGCGGATTGGCTCGCCTCCCGTCTGCAGCGAATGGGATTCGCGGGGGTCGAAATCCTGCCCACCTCGCGCCATCCCGTCGTCTACGGCGAGCACTTGCAGGCCGGCCCTGAGGCTCCGACAGCGCTCGTCTACGGGCACTACGATGTTCAGCCCGTCGATCCCATCGACGAATGGGATTCTGACCCCTTCGACCCCGTTATCCGCGGCGAGGATATCTACGCCCGCGGCGCCTCCGACATGAAAGGCCAGCTCGTCACCCACCTCAAAGCCGTGGAGGCCATGCTGGCCACCACCGGGTTGCCGATGAATCTGAAATACTTCCTGGAAGGTGAGGAGGAGGTCGGCTCCCCGAGCCTGCCGGAGTTCATCCGCAATCATCGAGAGCGCCTGGCAGCGGACTTCTGCCTCAATACCGATGCAGGCATCATCGGGCCTGACCAGCCTTCGCTCACTATCGCGCTGCGGGGCCTAGCCTACTTTGAGATCCGGCTTCAGGGTCAGGCCTCTGATCTCCATTCTGGAACCTTCGGCGGCGTTGTCGACAACCCCGCCAATGTCCTATGCGAACTCATCGCAGGGATGCGCGACGATCGCGCTCGCGTGACGCTGCCTGGCTTCTATGACGATGTCCGCGAGCTAAGCGAAGAAGAACGCGCCCTTCTGCCCGAACTTCCGGAGGCGTGGTGGCTTGAGCACGCCGGGGCGAAAGTACTCTACGGCGAGCAGGGGTACTCCGTGAATGAGCGCGCGTGCACGCGCCCAACCTTCGATGTGAACGGGCTCCTGAGCGGCTTCACAGGCGAGGGCTCCAAGACGGTGTTGCCGGCACGCGCCATGGCCAAGCTCTCGATGCGGCTGGTCCCCGACCAGCGCCCGGAGAAGGTGCGAGCCTCGCTTGAACAGTATCTTCGAGAGAAGGCCCCGCCTACGGTGGAGTGGGAGCTCATCGAGCATGCCTCCAACCCGCCATCGGTCATCCCCCATGATTCGGCTGTCGTCCGCGCAGCCTCGGATGCGCTGGAGGCCGTGTGGGGGAAAAAGCCCGTGTTCGACCGCCAGGGGGGCAGCGTCCCGGTCGTGGGCTATATCCAAGAGATACTCGGCGTGGACAGCCTGATGCTCGGTTTCGCCATGCCCTCAGACAATATCCATGGACCGAATGAGCATCAGCACCTGCCGAACCTTTTCCGGGGGGTGGAAGCCTATATCCGCTTCATGCATAGGATCGCCGAGTGAAAGTGCCGGCAGCTTCCCAGTCGGACCAGCCTGTCTATGGGGGCCAGGCAGTCATTGAGGGCGTGATGATGCGGGGCCGGGCCTGCTACGCGGTGGCAGTGCGGGCGCCTGATCGGACGATCCAGGTGCATACGGAACCGGTGGGCGCGCTCTATCGCAGCCGCTTGACCCGAATCCCTTTCGTTCGCGGCCTTTTCGTGCTTTGGGATGCGCTCGTGCTCGGCATCCGCGCCCTCACCTACTCTGCGAATGTCCAGGCCGAGGCTGAGGGCGAGCGCCTGGAGGGAGCGCCGCTCATCCTCACCATGGGCGGATCCTTGCTCTTGGGTGTGGCCATCTTCTTCCTGCTGCCAGCCGGGGCGGCGCACCTCGCAGGAAACCTGCTCCTATGGCCGGCCTGGGCGACCAATCTCTTCGAAGGCAGCCTCCGGCTGGTTCTGTTGCTTGCCTATGTAAGCTTGATCGGCTTGATGCCCGAGATCCGGCGCGTGTACTGCTACCATGGCGCCGAGCACAAGACCATCAACGCCTTTGAGGCCGGCGCTCCGCTTGAGCCGGCGCAGGTTGCAGGCTACTCGCGCGAGCACCTCCGCTGCGGCACCGCGTTTCTGCTTACGCTGGTTATCCTCTCGGTACTGCTCTTCAGCGCCCTGGGACCTATGCCGCTCGGGCTGCGGATGATCACGCGGCTCCTGCTCATTCCAGTCCTGGCCTCGCTTGCGTATGAATATATCCGGCTCAGCGCCCGTCTCCACAACATCCGCTGGCTCCGCCCCCTCTTCGCCCCCAACCTATGGTTGCAAAGCCTGACCACACGCGAGCCTGATGAAGGCATGCTCGAAGTCGCCATCGCGGCCTTCGAGGCAATGCGCAGAGGCGAGGCGCAGGCCAGCGAGTCTCAAACAACGCCGGCGCCCACCTCCTAGCCTCCCGAAACCGCTCCCAGCTACGGCTATGCGCATGATGGGCGAGCGATGCCGGATTTGTTGACGCCCTCCAAAGCGGTGGGTACAATGCCTCCGATTGAGGTTCACCATGCCGGTACGCATGCGATTTCGCGATAAGCATTATGAAGTCCGCGCCGGGATGACCGTGCGCGATGCCCTCCGCAAGCTGGAGATCCAACCCGAAGCCGTCATCCCGACCCGCGAGGGAGAGTTGATCACCGAGGATGAGATCCTGCGCGAGGGCGACGAGATCCGCCTGGTGGCGGTGATCTCCGGTGGCTGAATTCTCTGCCCGCCTCCTCGCCTGGACAGGTTTCTAGCATGAAATGTCGCAAGTGCGGGGAGAAGGCCTCCCTGAACATGCGCCAGCACAAGCTGGCCTTATGCAAAGAGCATTTCCTGGCCTGGGTTCCCGAGCAAACGGAGCGATCCATCCAGCGCTACCGCATGTTCTCCCGGGATGACCGCATCCTTGTAGCGGTCAGCGGGGGGAAGGATTCGCTCTCCCTATGGGATATCCTCTGGCGGCTGGGCTACAAGGCCGATGGCCTCTATATCGATTTGGGCATCGATGGTGGGCATGGCTACTCACAAGAATCGCGCCGGCTCTCGGAGGCATTTGCAGCCTCGCGAGGTCTCCATCTGATGATCGTCTCGGTTGAACAAGAGGCCGGTGCCAGCATACTGGAAGCCGCCGCTCTCACCCAACGCGGCCGCGAGAAGCCGTGCTCCCTATGCGGATTGACCAAGCGCCACCTGATGAATCGCGCTGCGCGGGATGGCGGGTATACCGTGCTTGCCACGGGCCACAACCTCGACGACGAAGCCGCGGTGCTACTCGGTAACACCCTTGGCTGGCGGGTGGGTTATCTTGCAAGGCAAGGACCGGTGCTGGAGGCGCGCCCGGGATTGGTACGGAAAGTCAAGCCGCTATGCCGCTTCTATGAGCGGGAGATGGCTGCCTACGCGCTGTTGCGCGGCATCGCCTATATCTATGAGGAATGCCCGTATGCCGAGGGCGCAACCACCATCTATTACAAAGAATTGCTCAACCGGCTGGAGGCCGACCGCCCAGGCGCAAAGTTATCCTTCTATCTCGATTTCTTGCGGGCCCGAGAACATATGACCTTCCACGATGATGGGAAAGACAAGCTTGAGCTCCAGCCCTGTCCGCGCTGCGGCCAGCCCACCTCGGTACCCGGGGAATGCGCCTATTGCCGTACTTGGTCGAAGGTCCGCCTTCGGCTTGGCACAATCACAGGAGGCGAAGCATGACAGAAGCATCTGATCTGGAGGATCTCACCCTGCTCGGGAGCGAGAGCCAGCCCACCCGCAAGCTGGAGACCTTCCCAAACCATCATCCCGGAAGACGCTATATCGTGCGGCTCGAAACGGATGAATTCACCTGCGTCTGCCCGGCGACGGGACAACCCGACTTCGCCCATATCCTGGTGGAATACATCCCGAACGAGCGCATCCTCGAGTCCAAATCCTTCAAACTCTATCTATGGTCCTACCGCAATGAAGGTGTCTTCCATGAGCACATTGTGAATACCATCCTGGATGATCTCGTCGAGGCTTTGAGCCCGCATTGGTGCCGGGTGGTTGGCCGCTTTAACATCCGGGGCGGGATTGGGATCACGGTCGAAGCCGAGCACGGCGAGGTAGCCTGATGCGCGCCGGCCGCCTCTATCCGCTGGTTCTTGCCGTCTTCGTGACGGCGCTGATTGTCTCCAACATCATCGCCGTCAAGCTGGTCTCGATCTTCGGGATCACGCTTCCCGCGGCCGTGATCTTGTTCCCTGTAGCCTATATCGTAGGCGACGTGCTTACCGAGGTCTACGGCTATAGCCGGGCTCGACAGGCAATATGGATTGGATTCACCTGCAACCTCCTGGCGGTCCTGGCCATCTGGATCGCCGGATTGCTCCCCGCCGCGCCCCAATGGAACGCGCAGGTCTATCCAGGACCGGCGGAGGCCTCCTTGGCCTATCAGGCCATCCTGGGGTTCACACCTCGCCTGCTCCTGGCTTCTCTTGCCGCCTATCTGGCGGGCGAATTCCTGAACGCCTTCGTGCTCGCCAAACTGAAGATCTTGACCGATGGCCGTTACCTCTGGACACGCACCATCGGCTCCACACTCGTGGGTCAAGGCGTGGACTCGCTGGTCTTCATCAGCCTAGCCTTTGGAGGCATCCTCCCCCCGCCAATTCTCGCCTCCACCATCCTGGCACAATGGCTCTTTAAGAGCGGATATGAGGCCTTGGCCACACCGCTGACCTATGCGGTGGTCAATGCCTTGAAGCGCCTCGAGGGCCTGGATATATTCGATCGGGAGACCAATTTCAGCCCATTGCACCTGTCTTAGGCACCCTGAACTGCGCTTTCAACGGCGCTTCTCCTGAGGTCGCTAGCCGGACTCCCCGGGAGACGCCCATGAAAAACAGGCCGGGCTCCCGCACCCGGCCTGCATCATTTCCCGAAGATATCATGGGCATCAAGCCCGAAGGACGGCTCCAGGCGTGCCCTTGCCCATGAGGAAGCAAGGACCCGGCTGACCTCAAGCCGTCTCGAGATAATACTCGATCTCCCAATCCATCACCTGCGTGCGATAGGCATCCCATTCGCTCCACTTCGCCCGGGTGAAGGCCTCGTAGGCCTCCGCGCCCAGCGTGCCCTTCAGCACCTCATCCGCCTCCAGCGCCTCCAGGGCCTCGGCCAGCGAGCCGGGAAGCTGCAAGATCCCCTTGGCCTCCAGTTCGGCGCGCTCCATCTCATAGATATTCAGATGGTTGACAGGGGGCGGGCAGCTCATCTCCTTCTCGACGCCGTCCAGGCCGGCTGCCAGCATGGCCGCAAAGGCCAGATAAGGGTTGCAGGATGGATCCGGGCAGCGCAGTTCGGCACGGGTCGAATTCTCTTTGCCTTTGGTCTGACTGGGGATGCGGATCAGCGCAGAGCGGTTGATCTGCGCCCAGCAGATATACACCGGGGCCTCGTAGCCTGGCACGATCCGCTTGTAGGAGTTCACCGTAGGCGCCACGATAGCTGATAGAGCCTGAGCATGCGCCAGCTGCCCGGCGATGAATCCATAGGCTGTGGGGGAAAGATGGTAATCATCCTCGGCGTCGAAGAAGATGTTCGTCCCTTTCCTATCGAAAATCGATTGATGGGTATGCATCCCCGAGCCGTTCATTCCGAAGATAGGCTTGGGCATGAAGGTTGCCACCAAGCCATGCTGGGCCGCCAAGGCTCGGATGGTGTATTTCAAGGTCACCACATTGTCGGCTGCGCGCAGCGCATCCGAGAAGCGGAAGTCGATCTCGTGTTGCCCCAGCGCCACCTCGTGGTGGCCCATCTCCACCTCCAGCCCCATTCTGGAGAGCGCCACCATCAGCTCGGTGCGGACACGCTGAGCCTCATCGCTGGCCGAAAAGTCAAAATATCCGCCCACATCATGGGGCACAGGGTGGATCGTTTCGGGCCCGTTCTTCTTCAAGAGAAAGAATTCCGGTTCGGCCCCAACGTTATACTGCCAACCCCTCTCCTCCACCCGCTTGAGCGTCCTCTTGAGCACACCCCGTGGATCCCCCAGGAAAGGCGTGCCATCGGGAAGGTATATGTCGCAAATGATACGGGCCCGACGGCGTTCTGGCTGTGACCAGGGCAACACAGCGTAGGTTTCCGGATCCGGCACCAAGCGCATATCGCTTTCCTGAATTCGTGCGAATCCCTCCACCGAGGAGCCGTCGAACCAGACGCCCTCCTGCAGCGCCGGTTCAAGACGGTCGAGCGGAATGTCGACACTCTTCACTGCCCCGGTCACATCGGTGAACTGCAGGCAGATGAATTTCACCCCGTCCTCCGCGGCCCGTTTCAAGATCTCGTCGCTCATTTCTGTCTCCTCTCCTCAGCGCCACTTCCCCGAGCCTCCGCCTCCACGCGAACCCAAACCCCTAACAAAAAAGGGCACGCTGGGCGTGCCGCTTGATGGTATGCCTCGACGCCCTTCCTATGCTTGCAGGCACGCGCCCGTCCGGGGCACCTACCTGGCCACTGCGCATCCTTTTGTCCCGCCCGTCGCCGGACGGTTTTGAGGCCGCACTCTCTTGGAAGGGAGAAGGGAGCCTGTGGCGGGCTCCGGAGGCATCCGCTGATCTACTCGATTTTCCCCGAACTTCTTGCGCCGGGTTAGCCCCGCTTTGACGCAGGGAACCTCCACCTCGTGATCTCGCGCAGCGGCGCGAGACCCATACGCTGATCTCCCACTATTCGGTTGTCAATCCTGCTCCTTACTGGCGCCTATTCTAGCAAAGTTGGGCGGGTAGGTCAATTTCGAACACCCTGGTCTGCGTCGCTTAAGCCGGCCTCCCCAGCAGACGGCATCACCTGCTCTACGTTTGCATCCTCGTCCCTTCCCCGAAGGAGGTCTCAAATCTGCGCTCGATTACCTCATCGAACCCGCTGCAAAATTGCCTGAACCGGAGGATAAGATCCTGCGCCTTTGGTGACAGGCAGGCGCCGCCGCCGCCTGTCCCCCCGATTTCTGTCTCGACCAGCGTATAGCCGAGCACCCTCTCCATCTCGTGGATCCGCTCCCAGGCTCGCCGGTAAGGGACCTGCATGGCTTCGGCCGCAGCGCTGATCGATCCTCGGGCGCCGATCTCTTCCAATAGGCGAACGCGCCAGAGGCTGATCACTACCTGATCATCCTTTTCAATCCAGAGATTAAATCGCGGCTTCAACATCGCCCTCTCCTTCTGGGGGAACGACCTCCATCCGTAAGACCTGCCGGGTGTCATCGTCCACGCGCACTTCCTCCGAGATATGGAGCCCCGGGACCCAGATCACCCGATCGCCCGCCACAACCAGCGGCCAGCGAGGGCGCGCCAGTCCGGGGATCTTGCGGTTAACCATCAAATCAGCCACCTTCACGCTGCCCCCCATTCCTAGGGGCCTGATGCGGTCTCCCGGCCGACGCGGCCGGACAAGGAGCGGCCCGCCCACACGGTCGGAGTCCAGCCAGACCTTCCAGCGGCCGGCCTGCCGGCCAATCGGTTTGGGCACCTGATCCACGCCGACCCGCTCGATTCTGAGCATCCACCCGCGGTCGAGCCGGATGGTTCCGGTCCCGGAGAGCACGCACTCCCGAGCCCCAGCGAGCTGGGGATATCCCGGGGCCGAGAGCGGATAGGCCTCCGGCATCAAGATGGCATCCTCGTCGAAATCGTAGAGGTAGAGGCCGCCAAGCATGGGTAGCGCCGTGGGCCGATCCTTCTGAAGCAGGCAGTCCAGGCCCCGCTCGATGACCTGATACCCAACATCTCGCAGGTTCGGCCGCAGGCAGTACACCGCTGCCCGCAGCAGAGCCCGTTGCAGCGCACGAGGCTTCTTCGCCAGGGCACTCGCCCGAATGCGCAGAGCCTGGGGGTCGATGGGCTCCACAATCTCGGGCCAGGATTCGTGGACGAGTTGCCCGAGCAGCTCACTCTCCGCCACCATGATTTGGCCCAGCCGCAGCAGGACCTCCCGAATGGCCGGGTTATAGCGCTCGAGCAAGGGCAGGAGTTCATGTCGCAGCCGGTTACGGAAGAATTGCGGGTCGCGGTTGCTTGGGTCGCTGAGGTAGCGCAAACCGCGGGCCTCGCAGTGCGCCTGTGCTTGAGCATGGGAGACCTGCAACATCGGGCGCACGAGCCAGATCCCCTCCGCGCCGGCAAGGCCCACCCATTGGGTGAGATCTCGCTTGGGCAGCATCCCGCGCAGACCAGAGGGGCCGGCGCCGCGCAGGAAATGCATCAGGATCGTCTCGGCCTGGTCGTCCGCGGTATGGCCGGTGGCGATGACCTGCAGACCGCGTCGTTTGGCAGCATCCACCAGGAAGCGGTACCGCGCCATGCGGGCAGCTTCTTCCAGAGATCGCCCCGCGCTGCGCACATCCCCCTGGCCGATCACCGCCTCCAAGCCATACTCGCCCGCCAGGGAGGCGACATACTCAGCTTCACTGGCGCTTTCCGGCCGCAGCTGGTGGTCAAAGTGAGCGATCGTCAGCCGGTAGCCGAGATGGTACAGGCAATCCATCAGGCACAGGCTGTCCGCCCCACCCGAGACGCCCACCAGAACCTCCTGCCCAGGCTCGAGCAGATGGTGTTGGCGGATATACCCTTCAACCTGCTGATAGAGCGACATGGCTGCGCGCATTATAGCACTGTGGCTGCGGTTTCTCTTTTGACATAAGATGCTGCTCCACCTGCCTAAAAGGCCCCCCATGGTATAATGGCGCCTTGGCTTCAACGGAGGTCATTGACATTGTCGCTCAACCCGCTTAACTGGCTCTTGGGCCTCTTCTCCCTCGATATCGGCATCGACCTGGGGACCGCAAACACTCTCGTCAACGTGCGGGGCAAGGGCATCGTCATCAACGAGCCTTCCTGGGTCGCCATCGACAAGCGCAGCAAGCGCACGCTGGCCGTGGGCGCAGAAGCCAAGCAGATGGTCGGCCGCACACCCGCCAACGTCGTGGCCATCCGTCCCCTGCGCGACGGCGTGATCTCCGAGTTCGAGATCACCGAGAGCATGCTCGAGTACTTCATCGCCAAGGCCCACGAGCAGAGCATAGTGCCGATGCCCCGCCCACGCGTGGTCGTGGGCATCCCCAGCGGTGCCACCGAGGTCGAGAAGCGAGCGGTGTACGACGCCGCCATGGCCGCCGGGGCTCGCGAGGCGCATCTGATCGAGGAGCCCACCGCCGCGGCTCTGGGCGCCAACATGCCCGTCGGAGAGATACGCGGCTCGATGATCTGCGATATCGGCGGGGGCACGACCGAGATGGCCGTGTTTTCGATGGGGGGCATCGTGGTCTCGCGTTCGCTGCGTGTGGCAGGCGACGAGATGGATGAGGACATCATTGCCTACATCCGCAATAAGTACAATCTGCTCATCGGTGAGCGCATGGCGGAGCAGGTCAAGATCCAGATTGGCTCAGCCTATCCCCTCAAGGAAGAGAAGACCATCAGCGTTCGCGGCCGCAATTTGGTCAGCGGATTGCCGGAAGCCATCGAGGTCTCCTCGATCGAGATTCGTGAAGCCCTGGCGCACTCGGTCAAGATCATCGTCGACACTTTGCGCGACGCCATTGATGAGACACCCCCCGAGATCATCGCTGACCTGATGGAGGAGGGCATCTGCCTCGCGGGCGGCGGTTCGCAGCTTCAGGGCCTCACCGAGCGGCTTTCCAGCGAACTGCGCATGCGCGTCTGGCAGGCCGAGGATCCCATGACCTGCGTGGCACGCGGCGCAGGCCTGATCCTCGAGGATCTCGACCTCTATGGACACTTCCTTGTGGGCCTGGAGCGCACTCCGGGCTAGGCCCCTCTCCGTTATGGTCCCCTTCACCCGGAATCGACCATGATGCGGAACCCCTCACCGAGGCTGCTGATCGCCTCGATCCTGATCCTGATCTCCATCGGCTTGCTGGCGCTCCATCTGGCAGGCTTTCTTCAGCCCGCCGAGGACCTGATCACGCGCCCGCTGACCGCCGTGCAGGGTTGGATCGCGCTCCGCTACAACGCACTGCGTGATCTGCTGACCTCACCACGCGACGTAGCTGCCTTGCAAGCCGAGATCGCCCGGCTTGAATCGGAAAATGCCCGCCTGCAACAAGAAATCGTTGCCTTGCGCGAGCAGGCCGCGGAGGCGCAGGTCCTGGCGGCTTTGCTGGATTACGTCCGGGCACAGCCAGAGAATCGCTATCTAGCGGCCAACGTCATCGGCCGTGATGTCAGCCCCTTCCTGCGCTCGATCCTCATTGACAAAGGCTCGGATGCCGGCGTGGCGCGCGGCATGCCGGTTGTCACCGCGCGTGGCCTGGTAGGGAGGGTCGTGGAGGTGTTCGCCAGCTACGCCCGCGTGCAGCTTATCACCGATCCAGCCACATCCGTGAATGTGAAGTTTCAATCCACAGAGGGCGGCCCCCGGCGGGAAGGCGTGCTCACCGCGCGCATCAACGGCGAGACCTTCGTCGATTTCATCGACCTGGACGTCGACATCCGGGAGCTTGAGCTGGTCTTGACCTCGGGTTTGGGCGGCAACTATCCGGCGGATATCCCCGTGGGCCGCGTTCTGAGCATCCGGCGGCGGGATTTCGATCTTTTCCAGCAAGCGACCATCCAGCCCAGCGTGGATTTCGAGAGCCTGGATATCGTGCTGGTGATCGTGAATTTCCGGCCGGTCGCGGCGCAACCGTAGGTATGAGAGCACATCGATGGGCTACCTGATCGGCGTACTCCTGCTGGGGCTGCTGGCCATCCTGCAATCCACATTGTTGGGCAACTTCCACTTCTACGATGGCCGCCCTGACCTCGTATTGCTGGCCATCATCGGCTGGGGGCTTGCGGGAAAGCCGGATCAGACGATGGTGTGGGCTCTGATCGGCGGGCTCATGCTCGATAGCTTATCTGGCATCCCCTTGGGGGCTTCCAGCATCGCGCTGGTCGGGATCGCCTATGTCATCGGCCTCTATCGAGGGCGAATTTGGGAGCCCAACCTCCTGGCGCCCCTGGGTGTCACGCTGCTTGCATCGCTGCTTTACCACGCGTACGGGCTGGCAGTCATGTATCTAATGGGCCGCGGACCCGATCTCGGATATGCGCTGTCGAGGGTGGTCCTTCCCAGTACCTTCCTGAACCTTCTCCTGGCCCTGCCTGCTGCACAGGCGATGCAAGCGTTGCGACTATGGATCGAGCCTCCAGAGGTCGAAATCTGAAGTAGACTCTTGAATTGCATGGCAACCGAGACGCACGAGCACATCCCACAGCAACGGCTTCAACTTGCCTATGCGCTGATTGCGCTGGCTCTGCTGGCCTTTCTGGCGCGACTGGTCCAACTTCAATTCCTCGAATATCGGACGTATCTGGCAGACGCCGATGAGAATCGCTTCGTGGAAGTGAGTATTCCGGCGCCACGTGGCGTGATCTACGACCGGAACGGCTTCCAACTGGTCCGCAACATCCCCTCTTTTCGAGTCACGATCACACCCGCGCTCCTGCCCGACAGCCAGGCCGAGATCGACGCCATCTACGGGCGCATCTCGGAGCTGACAGGCATTCCCATCGACAAGGAGGGGCCGCCGGCCGCCCCTTGCGTTCCCGGTCGCGGCATCCGCCAATTGGTGGAGGAGGGCCTGACCATCCGTCCCTTCGATCCCTGGCCGGTGGCGTGCGACGTCGACGAGGAGGTAGCCCGCATCCTGCGTGAGGAGCAAGCCGACATGCCTGGCGTGGAGGTGATCGCCGTGCCGGTGCGCGATTACGCCACCGGCGCGCTCACCTCGGCCGTCATCGGATATCTCGGACCGATCCCGGCCGCGCTCAAGGACTTCTACGAGGAGCAGGGCTTCCGGGCGGACCGCGACAAGATCGGCTATGCCGGTGTCGAAGTGGGTTACAACGGCATGTACCAGGAGATCCTGGCCGGCAGAAACGGCCTCAAGCGCGTCGAGCGAGACGTCGCCGGCCAGGTCATCCGGGAGGTCGGCACTTTCCAGCAACCCTCGCCAGGGAACAGCCTACGGCTGACGATCGACACGCGCCTGCAATCGGTGGCGCAGACGGCGCTCCAGAACCGCCTCGACTTCATCCGCCGCAGCGCAGGCGAAGACCGGGGCCCCCTGGGTGTGGTCATCGCCATGAACCCTCAGACGGGGGAGATCCTGGCGATGGTCTCTCTTCCAACTTATGAAAACAACCGATTCGCCCGCTTTATTCCCGAGGATTACTACCGCCAACTCGAATCGGACACTCGCGGCAACCCACTCACCAACCACGCCATTTCCAGCGAGTTCCCGCCCGGCTCCACCTTCAAGATGGTGACCGCCATCGGCGCCCTGAACGAAGGCGTGATTACGCCGGAACGCAAGCTGGAAGACACCGGCAAGATCACCATCGAGAATAAGTACTTCCCCCAGGATCCGGGCAAGGCCAAAGACTTCGTTTGCTGGAAGGAGGATGGCCACGGCCAGGTCGACTTCGTTCATGGGATCGCCTGGTCGTGCAATGTCTACTTCTACAAGATTGGAGGGGGTTTTAAGGACGAGGTTCCCCAGGGCCTTGACGTCGAAGGCATCAATCTCTATGCCCCCGCCCTGGGTTACGGAGCTCCCCTCGGGATCGACCTGCCTGGTGAGCAAGATGGGCTGATCCCCGACCGGGATTGGAAGCGCATCAACCTGGGCGAAAACTGGTCCACCGGCGACACCTACAACACGGTCGTCGGGCAGGGCTTCGTGAGCGCCACCCCGCTCCAGGTGCTCACCTCGATTGCGACCCTGGCCAATGGCGGCAAAGTGATGTGGCCGCATGTGGTTCAGGAAGTCCTGGACGGCGAGGGAAATATCGTCCAGCGCTACGAGCCCTGCGTTCTCTGGGATATTGCCGATGGCGTCATTACACCATTGGAGCAGATTGGCGCCCAATGCGACACACTTCCCGAACCGCTGCGCGACCGGATCCAGGCCAGCCGGCTCGACCGCGGCATCATGACCCCCGATGTCAACGTCCGGCCCGAGGTGATCGAGCTTGCGCAAGAAGGCATGCGGTTGGTCGTGGAAGACTCGGATGGCACCGCGCATCGATACGCCCGGCTGGAGACGATTTCCTCAGCCGGCAAGACCGGCACCGGCGAATTCTGCGATGAGGTCACGCTGCACCGCGGGCTTTGCAAGCCCGGCGAGTGGCCCACGCACGCATGGTATGCGGCCTTCGCACCCTACGAGAACCCTGAGATTGCCGTGGTCGCCTTTATCTATTGGGGCGGCGAGGGCGCCGTCACCGCCGGACCTGTGGTCAAACAGGTGCTGGAAGCCTATTTCGAACTGAAGGAGATCGACGCCGCTCGCGGCGGCTGATCTCCCCCTTGATCGGGCCGGCAAACCCCGGATTCGCTTGACATAATCATCCATTCGGCGGCGTCGAGACATTCGCTCGGCTTCCCCTGGCGTGCTATAATCGCCACTCATAGGTCCATGGCAGCGACACTCACCATCAAAGGCATCCGCGAGGGGCTCCTGGTGAGCCTCCCTGAGGGCGACTGGACGGAAATCTCCCGGCACCTGCTCGAGACAGTGCAGGAGCAGGCGGATTTCTTCCGGGGTGCCAACTTGGCGCTCCAGGTTGGCGAACGAAACCTCGGAGCCGCAGACCTCGGCAGGCTGAGGGATGCGCTTTCGGACCACGAGGTCTGGTTGCGGGCGGTGCTCACCTCCAGCGATGTCACCAGGGAGGCCGCCGCCGACCTGGGCCTGGAACAGGCCCTGCGCCCGGAGCGTCCGCCGGCAGGCGAGGAGTTGGAGCCTCTCGATGCCACCTTGCCCATGGAAGAAGCGGTCCTGGTGGAGCGGACACTGCGTAGCGGCCATAGCTTGCGACATCCCGGCCATGTTGTGGTGCTGGGCGATGTCAACCCCGGAGCGGAGATCATCGCCGGCGGGAACATCATCGTCTGGGGACGGCTGCGCGGAACCGTACACGCCGGCGCGACCGGAAATGAGTCGGCCTCGGTGAGCGCCCTCGATCTCGCGCCCACCCAGCTGCGCATCGCCGGCCATATCAGCATCTCGCCCGCTCGCAAGGGCGCGCCCCGACCTGAACGGGCCCTCGTGCGCGATGGCCAAATCGTCGCCGAACCCTGGTCGCCTGCCGGCGGCCGCTGGAAGGCAAACTGACGGAGTTCTACATGAACGGACAGGTAGTCACAATCACATCCGGCAAGGGTGGTGTGGGCAAGACGACCGCCACCGCCAATCTGGGCGTAGCGTTCGCCTCGCAGGATCAGCGGGTGGTCTGCCTCGACGCCGATATCGGCCTGCGCAACTTAGACGTGGTCATGGGCCTCGAGAACCGCATCGTCTACGATTTCGTGGACGTCGTCGAGGGCCGCTGCAAGCTTCGCCAGGCGATGATCCGGGATAAGCGCCTCGACAATCTCTTCCTTATCCCCGCCGCCCAGACGCGGGACAAAACGGCCGTCTCCCCGCAGGACATGGTCCGGCTGACCGATGATCTGCGCGCCGATTTCGATTGGATTCTGGTCGACTCGCCCGCGGGCATTGAGCGCGGTTTCCGCAACGCCATCGCCCCCGCCGATATCGTCCTGATCATAACCAATCCCGAGATCTCGGCCGTCCGGGACGCCGACCGCATCATCGGGCTGATCGAGGCCGAGGAGAAGGGACCAGGCAAACTGGTCATCAACCGGGTAAAGCCTGAGATGGTGCGCCGGGGCGATATGCTAGGCACAGAGGATATCCTGGATGTGCTCGCCATCGAATTGGTCGGCATCGTGCCGGAGGATGAATCGGTCACGGTGGCAACCAATCAAGGGGTGCCGGTGGCGATGAACGCCAGCAGCAAGGCCGGGAAGGCCTTCCACAACATCGCCCGTCGCTTGAATGGGGAGGAAGTCCCCTTCGAGAGCCTGGGAGGCCAGGATGGCTTCTTCGGCAAGCTGACGCGTCTGATCAGAGCAGGAGGCGAAGGATGAGATTCCTGGAGAAAGTCGGGCTGGGACGCACGCGCAGCGCCAGGGACGCCAAGGAACGCCTCCAACTGGTGTTGATCCACGACCGCGCCGGCCTGTCCCCCGGGAAGCTGGAGGCCCTGAAGGACGATCTCATCCACGTGATCTCCCGTCACATCGAGATCGACACCGACGCGGTGGAGATCACGCTCACCCGCGAGCGTGACAGCCAGCGTCTAGTCGCGCAAATCCCCCTGGCACCGATGCGGAGGCGGCGCCAGCCGGTCCGGTAGATCGCATGAATTCCGCCCGTATCTGGCGTCATTTCGACGTATGGCTGCTCGCGGCTGTCGCCCTGCTCACCATCGCGGGCGTGGCCATGATTCGCTCGGCCATCGCCGGCAATCAGTTCCTCATCGAACAGGACACGGTCCCCCGGCAAATCATCTATGGCCTGGCGGGTTTCGTGGTCCTTTTGCTCACGGCGGCGATCGATTACCGCCTCTGGAGCGCCCTCTCGCGCCCCATGTATATGGTGATGCTGGGGCTGCTGGCGATGATCCCCATCGCCGGCATCGTGGGTTTCGGCTCGACCCGCTGGTTCCAGGTGGGCATCCTCACCATCCAGCCCTCGGAGCTGGCGAAGATCCTGATGATCCTGATCCTGGCCAGCTACCTGAACGCCCACCGCCACGACATCGATCAGCCGGGGATTGTCATCCGCAGCCTGCTGCTGACCGGCCTGCCCGCATTGCTCGTGTTTGTCCAGCCCGATCTCAGCACGGCCATCGTGCTGGGTGTGATTTGGGTGGCGCTGCTCTGGGCGGCAGGCGCCAGGCCGCGCCATCTGGCCATGATCGCCGCCGTCGGCCTGCTCGCCCCGCTCCTGGCCTGGCCGCTGCTGCAGGATTACCAGAAAGCGCGCGTGATCACCTTCCTCTTCCCGGATCCGGATGCACAATTCGGCGCCACCTACAACGTCAATCAGGCCTTGATCGCCATCGGCTCCGGCGGCCTGGCCGGCAAGGGCTATGCCAGCGGCAGCCAGGTGCAACTGCGCTTCCTGAAAGTCCGGCACACGGACTTCATCTTCTCCGTGACCGCCGAGGAGTTCGGCTTCATCGGGGCGGTGATCTTCCTGGCGGTGTTCGTCTTCGTGATCTTGCGCTGCCTGCGGGCCGCCAGGCTGGCCCGCGACCTCTATGGCGCACTCATCTGCTACGGCGTGGCCACCCTGTTGGCCTTCCAAGGATTCTTCAACATCGGCGTGAACCTCAATCTCTTTCCGGTGTCCGGATTGCCGCTGCCCTTCCTGAGCTATGGCGGCTCCTCCCTGCTCACCAGCCTGCTTGCCATTGGGCTTGTGGAGAGTGTGATCCTCCGGCACCGCCAGATTGAGCTCTGATCATCCTGTGAATCGAGGATTTTGAATGACCGGAACCCAACCTGCTCGCGTGCGTTTTGCCCCCTCCCCCACCGGACGTTTCCACCTGGGAAGCGCCCGGACCGCCCTGTACGATTACCTGCTGGCGCGCAAGACCGGCGGGCAATTCATCCTGCGCATCGAGGACACCGACCGCAGCCGCTTCGACCCCAAGGCCGAGGCCGAGTACTACGAGGCCATGCGCTGGCTGGGATTGGAATGGGATGAGGGGCCCGACGTGGGCGGGCCGCACGCGCCCTACCGCCAGTCGGAGCGCATGGCGATCTACCACGACCACGCGCTCGAGCTGATCGACCGCGGCGCGGCCTACTACTGCTTCTGCAGCCCCGAGCGGCTGGCGCAGGTGCGCAAGATGCAGCAGCAGCGCAAGGAGCCGCCGCGCTACGACGGCCATTGCCGCGCCCTCCCGCTGGAGGAGGCCCGCGCCCGGGTGGAGGCCGGCGAGAGCCACGTCGTGCGCTTCAAGACCCCCCGCGAGGGCACCACGACCGCCGTGGACCTGCTGCGCGGGCCCATCACGGTCGAAAACGCCAACATCGACGACT
>CAZQDE010000038.1:0-19322 GCA_964591485.1 uncultured Anaerolineaceae bacterium
CAGGGGGAAACTGTGCCGGTAGAGGCCGATGCCCAGGCTTTCGGGGGCATCCTGCCTTTCAGGCGTCTTGAAAGGGATGGGGGTCGCGAGATCGAAAAGATCCCCACACACTGGACAGCAGTGATGCCAGCCATGCTCCGGATAGGCCCGGCCGCAATTCCGGCAGCGCAGTGGCCAGATCCAACCTTCGGGGATTCGACCCACCATCAGGACGGAGCCCTGCGATCCTCAGGTGTCGGATGGTAATCGCCCTCCACCCACTCCTCTCCCTGAGGCCCGACCTCCCGCTTCCAGATCGGGACGATTTCTTTCAGGCGATCGATGCCATAGCGGGCGGCTTCGAAAATGCCCATGTCACGGTGGGCAGAGGAGCAGGCCACCACGACCGTGGGGCTGCCGGTCTCGAGCGTACCCAGCCGCTGCACGATCGCCACGCCCTCAATCTCCGGCCAGCGCTCGCGGATCTCCGCTGCCACCTGCTCAAGCTTGGCGAGCGCCATCGGCCGGTAGGCTTCATAATCCAGCCGGACGGTATCCCTCTCTCCATCCCGGCGGGTATGCGCCCGCACCATGCCGGTAAACAAGCACGCCGCCCCGGTTGTCGGCAGGGTAATGGCCTCCAGCAACTGGTTCAGATCGGGTGGGGCCCCTTCCAATTTGAGCAGCGTGGGGCCAGGGCTCGATCCACCGCTCACGGGGGGGAAGAGCGCCACTTCGTCTCCATCCTCGATGCGGCTCTCGTCGAAGGCGTACTCACGATTGATGGCCACGATCGTGGTGGGCAACGACTCCCTCAACCGGGGATAGGACTCGACCAGTAGCTCCTTCAGCGCCGCCACGGTGGTTCCATCCGGCAGATCCAAGGTGGTCTCGCGCACACCCGCGCGGTCGCGCAGCGTAGCAAAGAAGAGCACGCGGATGCTCATGTGGAAGGCTCCTCCAGAACAATGTCCCCGCTGCGGCCGCCGTGCTTTTCGATCAATCGGATCTCGGTGATGCGTGCGGCGCGGTCGAGGGCCTTCACCATGTCGTACACAGTTAGCGCCGCGACCGCAACGGCAGTGAGGGCTTCCATTTCGACGCCGGTGCGCTCATAAGCCCACGTGCGGGCTTCGATCTCGGCTCCAGGGAGGGCGGTATCGAAGGCAACTTTCACCTCCACCTGGGTGAGCGCTAGGGGGTGACAGAGCGGGATCAACTCGTGTGTCCGCTTGGCGGCCATCACGCCGGCCAGCTCGGCGGCGGCGCGCACGTCGCCCTTCTTCATGTCGCCGGCCAGGACGGCTTCCACCGTCTCCGCCCGCATGAGCACCCACCCGCGGGCCACCGCCCAGCGTTCGCTGCGCGGCTTATCGCCGACATCGACCATTTGCGCCCGACCCGAGGCGTCAAGATGTGTCAGTTCTGATCCACCCATCCGTCCGTCACCTCCCAGCCGCCAGGGAAGCGGCTGAAGCTGCCCCTTGCAAACTATATCAGATCGCGGGCTTCCTGCGAGGGAGTGCCTGGCTCTGAATCGACGAGGCCATTTGGTCCGGTCCGAAGTCCGCCGAGCCCGCCCAACCACCCATCGATTGGCATCCGGGAGAGGCTTCAGAACCACCATCCACGGACGAACGTCCGCAGGCGCATGACGGACCTGGAGAGGGCCTTAAGTAAGATGAAATTGAAAACCAGGCCAGCCATCATATTTCCGGCAAACCAGCCCCACAAAAAGAGGGGAATGGATTGGGTCTCAAGCAGCCCAAATCCCCGCAGTACCACCAGCGGTGACCAGAGGGCGCCAAACGCATTCGAAATGAGCATCGCGGTCAGCAGGATGGCTGCATCGCGACCTGAGCCGAGCGCAGGATCGGCTTTGAACCGCCGAAAGGCCCACGCCGGGAGCAGAGACTGCACCAGGTTGGCCGGGATATAGGCCGCGGAGATATAGAAGGGTGTGCCCGCCAAAGCGTTCGAAAAGAAGGGAAAGATGATCCCCGCAAGGACCCCCCATGCTCCGAACCAGATAGAACCCACCTGCTGGACGGTGATGCCGGTCCAGAAGAAGTTGACGCCAAAACCCAGCGGGAAGCTGATGCTCCCAAAGGCGCCCAGGAGGGCGCCGATCAGCACCAACCCGGTCAGGACGAGGATATGCCGCACCCCGACCGATGGTTGCTCCCCCTTCTTCCAGATGCCTTCTGCTTGATCCGCCATGCCTAGCCCCATTCTACTCGACGGTGCCCCCTGTCCCGTTTGAATCTGGCAGAATGCCATATTGCTGGAGCTGCGCGCCAAGGGCTTCACTGGCTTCATTTTTGCATGGTTGGCAAACTCGCGCCAATCACGCCCCACCTCATCAAACCTGCCGCCTGCGCCCCCGCCTTGACAGCCCTCGCCGGCCTGCTATAATGGTTCACGCCTGCCCGGTGGGCAGGCGTTACTGTGGTGAGATTCTAAGGAGGGCATGTATGCCACCCCTTCCTAAGCGAAAAGTATCCAAGGGCAGGCGTGATCGCCGACGGGCGCATGACGCCATCAAAGCACGCAGCCTGATTGCCTGCACCAACTGCGGTGAGAAGCACTTGCCACACCATGTCTGCCCTCACTGCGGCCGCTACGACGGCCGCGAAGTGATCGAGATCGAGCGCGCCTAGCCTCGCCACATGGATAGGCCGTGCGCGCGCACGGCCTATTTGATTCTCATGCCACCCGAAGCTTCCCACATGGCTTTCCTCTTCCCGGGACAAGGTTCCCAGAAGCTGGGCATGGGCTATGATCTCGCCCACCGCGAACCCCGGGCAATGGATATCTTCCACCTCGCTGATGAAATCCTGGGATACTCCCTTTCGGCTCTATGCTGGGATGGCCCGGAGGCGACGCTGAATGAGACGGAGCACACCCAACCCGCCCTGCTCACGCATTCCGTGGCGGTGCTGGAGGTGCTGCGGCAGCGCATGCCACACCCAACGGCAGCTTTTGTGGCCGGGCATTCGCTGGGGCAGTTCTCGGCCTCGGTCATGGCCGAAGCGCTTGAATTTCCCGCCGCGCTGCGCCTGGTACGGGCGCGCGGCCTGGCTATGAAGGAGGCCGGGCGCCTGAGTCCCGGGGGCATGGCCGCCGTTCTGGGGCTATCGATCGAGCAGGTCGAAGCGGCCTGCCGTCAGGCTTCCAGCCAGGAGAAGGGCGAGGTCTGGGTGGCCAACGATAATTGCCCTGGCCAAGTCGTCATCTCGGGCGATGAGGCCGCGCTCGAAGCTGCCGGGCCGCTGCTCGAGAAGGCCGGTGCCCGGCGGGTCATCCGCCTGGCGGTCAGCATCCCGGCCCATTCCCCTCGTATGCAAGCTGCTCAGTCCCAATTCCATCAGACCCTCCAGCAAACACCGATCCGTGACCCCGCCATCCCCGTCATCGGGAACGTCTCCGCGGCCCCGCTCAAGGATGCCGCGGCGCTGCGCCGTGACCTCGAGGCCCAACTCACAAGCCGTGTGCGATGGCGTGAGAGCATCGAGTACATGGTCAGCCATGGGGTGGACACCTTCTTTGAAGTCGGATCGGGGACCGTCCTGGCAGGCCTGATCCGCCGCATCGCCTCCCATGCTCAGGCCATCAGCCTGGATGCGCCCGGCACGCTCGGGGCGTTAGCGGACTGAGAGAGGGGTCCTCATCGATGGCCCGCCGAATACTCTATCTTCTCATCCTGGCACTTACCCTGTTCTTCGGGATCAAGCATTACGAGGAGCTGAAGCTCATTCTGGCTGTGCTGGGCCGCGGAGATTGGCGCTGGCTGCTTGCCGCAGCCGGGGTGCAGTTCCTCTGGCTGGTGGCGATTGCAGCCACCTTCCAAGCCTGCTACAAGCTGACTGGCGTGCGCGAACGGCTCACCCGGATGGTCCCGCTGACGACGGCCGCCAACTTCATCAATGTGGTGGCGCCCAGCTACGGCGCCGGCGCCCTCGCTGTCCTGCTAGCGGATGGACACCGCCGGGGTCATCCTGCCGGCAAGGTCACTACGGCGGCCTATCTCTACATGATCTACGATTATGCAGGCTTCCTGATCTTGCTCGTCCTCGGCTTCGCCATTTTGCGTGCTATGGGCCTGATTGACGCCGTGCTGGTGGGAGCGGCGCTCTTCGCGGGATCGCTGGCGATTTCGCTGATTGGCCTGACCATCATCGGTGTCTACTCTGCAAATCGCCTGGGGCGGGCTACCATCTGGCTCTCACGGGCGTTCAACGCCCTGCTGCGGCCACTCCTGCATCGAGAGTTCATCTCGCTGTCCAAGGCCGAGGGCTTTGCCCAAGACCTGGCGGAGGGCTTGGCCCTGGTGCGCCAGTCCCCCCGAAATCTCACCTTTGCGGCCTTGCTGGCCCTCACCCGCAAAGTGCTCATGGGCCTGATCCTCTACCTTGTTTCGATCGCCTACCACGCCCCTTTCGAGCTCCCGATCTTGCTGGTAAGCTTTGCCGTGAGCTATCTGTTCACCATTGCCTCGATCACGCCCTCCGGCGTAGGCTTCGTCGAGGGATCCATGGGGCTGATCCAAGTCCGCATGGGCATCGACCCGGCCACCTCCGCCGCCATCGCCATCGCCTATCGTGGCGTGACCTTCTGGCTCACGCTTCTCTACGGTTTCTTTGCCATCCGCATGATCGAGTACCGGCGTGAACCGCGCCCTGATGTGACGTCCCTCCCTGCAAGTGCGCCGGCCGCATCGCCCCAAGCCCACCGGTCAGCCTCGAATCCCACCCGGCCGGATAGAACTCTCGACGAGGATTCGCCTTCCTAATGCAGCCAAGCCCGTGCTTGACCAGAGGTTGGTGTACAATCCAAGCTGAGGGCGAAAGTGGGGGGGGGCTGAAATGCCTTGGCGCCCGTGATGGGCAGTGTGGGCGAGCGACCTTGGCACCCTGCTTCATCGTTGATATTGGATTGCGAGACCGCCTCTCGGCGGTCAGAGAGCGCGGCTGCGGCACATGAACTTCCTCGACGTCGCTTCCCTGCTCATCCGTGAGTCGGGCAGCTTCGCCTACCATTTCATTCTGATCATAACGCTTGGCCTAAGCCTGGCGCTGAGCCGGGCGGTCGCGCCCGCAGTGCGCGGATTGCGTGGCGGCCGCTGGGAATCCGCCCTCACCAGCGTCCTCATCCTGCGGCTGGCACTGCTGTTTCTGTTCGGCGCGGAGAGCCTAGGGTTGCTCCGCGCGCCTCTGGCGCTGCCGGCCCTCGACCGCCTGGCGATTTTCTCTTCAATCGTCATCCTCACTTGGGGCCTTCTCGCTCCCCAAGGCAATCGCAGGGCGGATTGGCTCCCATCTGCCGCCCTGGCCGCGGCCGCTCTTGGCGCTCTGGTTTCCAGCCTGCTCATGCGGATTGCACCCGCCGCCTTCCCGTTCTACAACCGCAGCTTCGCTGACGCCGCCTGGACCCTAAGCGGCCTGGCCTGGTCGGGCTACGCAGGCATCGCCCTGGGACGCCAAATCACCTCAGGCACAAGGCCAGCCGTGGCGGCCTTCCTGATACTGATCGCCGGCTATCTGCTCCACCTGGCACTCGGCCCCGCCAACGCCTCGCTGGCGCCCTTCGTCCGCTGGGCCGAACTCATGGCCTATCCTCTGCTCTGCGTCGCCGGTATCCGGGCTTTGGCCACACCCGCGCCGAAACCAGCACAGGGCGCATCCGCACCCGTGGGGAACCCCCACCCTACAGAACCCAATGACCTGCCGCGATTGTTATTGGAGGCGGCCGCCATCAGCGAGGCCGAATCCCTGGAGGCGCTCGGGAAGGCAGCTGTGTGCGCCGTGGCGCGTTGCATGCGGGCCGAAATCTGCCTGCTGCTCACACCACCCGATCCCTCCGGCTATCTTTCGCTGGCGACAGCCTACGACCTGATTACCGAGAAACACCTCGAGGGACGCACGGTGACGACAGAGGACTTGCCGGTGCTCTCGGCCGCCCTGCTGCAGCGCAAGCTGCTGGCGCTGCCGGCGGGTACTTCGGTCCCAGACGCTCGCACGCTGCGTTCGGTGTTGGAAATGGACACCACCGGCCCCATCATATGCTTGCCCTTGGAGGAGCAAGGCGAGCTGCTGGGCGGCCTGGTGCTGCTCTCACCCTTCGCCCGCCGACGCTGGTCGCCCCGCAGCCAGGAAGCGCTTGAGGCGCTTGGCCGCTGGATCGCCCACCGCCTGACGGTGCTACGCGAGCGCGCCCTGGCCCCCCGCGCCCCCGCCGTGAACTTCCCGGACGACATCGAGACCACCCGCCGCGAGGTCCAGCGCCTGCTGATCGAGAACGCCCGCCTTACCGAGCAACTGCTGCAGGCTACCGATATGGCCGGTGAAGGATTGGCAGCCTTCCTTACCAACCAGCGCCTGGCGGACGAAACCATTCAATTGCTCGAATCCGAAATCGAGCGCATTCAGTCCACCGGCCAGCAGCATCTACAAGAGGAAAAGAGCGAGCAAGTTGCCCAGCTCTCATATGAATTACAGCGCACGCTCGAGGAGTTAGCGCAGGTGCGCACACGGCTGGCGTTGGTCGAGGGGACTTACGACGAACGCTTGCGTAATCATGAGCGTCCCCAATCGATGCAGCGCATCGCCGCGCTGGCGCGCGAGTTGCGCCAGCCGATGTCCACCATCATGGGCTACACCGAGCTCCTGCTCGAGGCGCTTCCCGAAAGGGGCCAGGAGCGCGGCCACACCTACCTGGCCACCATCCGGGATGCGACCGCCCGCCTTTCCAAGTTGCTGGGGCAGCTGGTTAATCTGGCAGCCATCGAAAGCGGTGGCCTTGATCTGATACTCACCTCGCTCGATCTGCGGAGCTGGATCCGGGATGCGCTGGAGCAGGTCCGGGCCCATATCGAAGGTCAGCGGCTCAAGGTTCTTCTGCATCTGCCAGAACACCCGCCGCGCATCCTCGGCGATGCGGATGCGCTGCACCAGGTGTTGATTCACTTGCTCAACAACGCCATCGGGGTCTCCCCTGAAGGCGAGACGATTGAGATCCGCGCCGAAATCACCGGCATCGTGACGCCGGGGTTCCTCTCTCTCACCGTGCGGGACCACGGGCCGGGCATACCGGGCGAGGACCTGCATCGTGTCTTCGCCTCCGACTACCCTCCGCAGGGAGACCCCATCCCGGGACTGGGCGCCGAGCCGCTCGAGCTCTCGATCGCAAAGTCACTGGTGGAAGCCATGGGAGGCCGCCTTTGGGTCGACAGTACCCCGGCTCAAGGCACGGCCTTCATCTTGCTACTGCCCCTGGCTGCGTCAGAATCGCCGGGCCCTACGGCCTGAGCCCCGGAAGCGCTCCCACTCTCATCAAGCGTGGCCCGACCCAGATTCACGCTGGCATGGTTATTGCATGCCCACCACGGTAGAATCTTGACGCGCAGGCAGAGGTGCAGATGGGAACCCTGCCGGTGCGAAAGGCGTCTATAAAACGATGAACCCGAGATATCGCAGGCAATCGAGCTCGGCCGCACGCTGGGGGCTGGCAGCCGCATTGGTGGCGCTGCTGATCGTGGCGGGCGCATGCACCACGCTCACCGGCGCCTTAATGGCGCCTGCAGCCCATGGCAGTTCCCTGATCACGCCCGATCCCAATGCCACCGCCACGCCCACGCCCTTCGGCCCGCAGGCGCCCACGCCCGCCACAGGTGAACCCGCACCTGCAACCCCACAGGCCCCGATCCAGCCGGGCCAGCCCTGGGGGAATTTTCTCCCGCCGAGCGAGCCCTCTGCAATCGAGATCCGGCCCCCGATGGCGCCCCTGCAGGTCAGCGAGGGGACCGTCAACATCATCATCATGGGCTCCGATCAGCGCCCCGATGAATACGGACACCGCACCGATACCCTGATCCTGCTCTCTCTCGACCCCAAGGCCGGGAAGGTGCGGATGCTCAGCTTCCCCCGCGACCTCTACGTCTACATCCCCGGCAACCGCGTCAACCGTATCAACGTGGCCGACGCCTACGGCGGCCCGGAGATGGTGGCCAACACCATCCTCTACAACTTCGGGCTGGAGGTCCATCATTGGGTGCGGGTGAACTTCAACGGCTTCACCCACATCGTGGACAGCCTGGGTGGAATCGACGTGGAAGTGGGCGGCTACCTGCAGGACGACTGCGGCCGACCCTGGAGCTATTCTCCCGGAACCTACCACATGGACGGGTTCCAGGCGCTTTGCTACGTGCGCATGCGCAAAACCACCGGCGACTTCGACCGCCTGCGCCGGCAGCAGGAAGTCATGCTGGCGCTCTTCAAGCGGGTTGTGAGCCTGGATGGCTTGGCGCGTGCACCCGAGCTTTGGCAGGCGTTTTCAGGGGCCGTCGAGACCGATATGCAACTCGCCGATGCACTGCGGATGCTGCCGCTCGCAGGTCGCGTCGCCGCCGATCCTTCGCGCATCGAGCGCCACGCCATTACGGCCGACATGGGCATGATCTGGCGTGTCCCCACCAGCGGGGCCTCGGTCATCCTGCCGGACTGGGACCGCATCGAGACCATGCTCCATGAGGCCTTCGAAGGGTGACCTGCGCCCTGATTTCTCCCTGAGAGAATCATCTTGGGCCGAATTGACAATTTGACCTTCCAGGGCTACGATGAGGTCGCACCGCTTGGCTATGCGCAAGGCGACCGGCGCGGAGGTTCCATGGACAACCCCGGCGATGATCTGCCATTATTCTCGTACACCGCCCAGCAGGAGGAAGCCCGGCGCGAGGCCCAGCCCGGCCTGCGGCCGGATACCAGCCTGAGCGCCGCCATTCAGGCCTGGGGCGAGGCGCTGGAGGAACAAGGGAGATCCATCCATACCGTTAAGGCCTTCACCGGTGATATGCGGCTGCTCGCCCGCTTCGTAGGCTCCGGCACGCCCATCCAACAAGTGAGCACCCACGACCTGAAGAATTTCCTGGAGTGGATGGTGGAGCGCCGGGGCGTGCCTTGCAGCCCCAAGACCTACGCCCGGAGAGTCACCTCGATCAAAGCCTTCTACCGCTGGCTCAACGACATCGGCGTGCTCACCAGCGATCCTGCCGCCAATGTGCCCCAGCAATCGGTCATAAGTCCGCTCCCGGAAGTACTCACGCCGATGGAGGTCGAAGCCGCCCTGGAGGCGGCGTCGGCTCTGCGGCGCCGCAAGCCCCCTGACGCCCGTCCATACACCCTGCTGCGGCTGCTCCTGGATACCGGCATCAAGAAGGGTGAGTGCCTGCGATTGCACCTGAACCATGTGGACCTGGAAGCGCCTGAAGGCCCCATGCTCTTCGTCCGCTATGGTCAGGTCGCAAAGCGCTACAAGGAGCGCAAGATCCCCTTGTCAGAAGCCTGGGTGAACGCCTTCCACGAATACCTGCGCCAATACCAGCCCAGCGACCGCCTCTTCCCTTGGTCCCCGCGCCGGCTTGAATATCTCCTGGAGGATATCAGTGAACTGGCCGGGCTGGAAAAACGCATCTCCTTCGATATGTGCCGTTGGACCTCGGCTCTGATGGACTATCGCGCCGGCGCCGACCGGAACGCCATTCGCCAGAAGCTGGGGGTTTCGAAGATCCAATGGCGCGAGGTAAACAACAAGCTGCACATGCTCGCCGAGCGCAACCCTTAAGGCCTCCTCGCAGCCCAGAAGTAACCAACGGGGCCACCCCGATGGCATGGGCTGGCCCCGCCTGATTCTGCCAAGCGGCCGCAAGCTACATCTTCTTCACCACGATATCGCCGATAACGTTGGCGGCGGCGTCGCCGCGGTCGGCAGCGTTCGAAAGGTGCCGATAGATTTCACGCAACTTGAGCATCTCCACCACGTGGTCGATATCGCGCGGCATGCGGAAGAGGTCGGCGATCGCCTCCCGATAGACGGTCTCCATGCGGTTCTCGAGCGCCTTGGCCCGCACGGCGTGGTCGTTGGCCACGCTGGGATGGTCCTCCAACTGCAGAACGCCCATATAGATCTCCCGCGCCGCGTCGCGTAAGAGTGAAACCATGCGCTGCATGTAGGGGTTGGGCTCGACCTCCAGCATGTGCATCTCCTCCACGGTGGTGTCGGCGTAATCGAGCACATCGTCGATGGTCAGGCTGAGCGCAAAGATGTCTTCGCGGTCGATCGGGGTGATAAATGTATGATTCAACTCATCGATCAGAATGCGGCGCACCTCATCGGCTTCCTTCTCGATCTCGGTCACCCGCTGGGCGATGGCTTCGCTGGGCTCCTTCACGTACTCATGGAGCTTTTGCATGCCCTCGACCGTATATTCGGCCTGCTTGATCAGGAGCTCAATGAAGCGATTTTGCCGCTTGCGACGGAATATGCTCATGCACTTGTATCCTGTCATCCTTGCCCCATCCGCATCGGCCAGATGGGGATTGCGTCCGGCACGCGAGCCCGGATACCTCTCTCATTGCCGCTAGTAGATCAGCTCTCCCTGTACGAAGGCGCGAGTGCGTCCGTCGGCCGGATTCTCGAAGAAGGCCTCCACCGGCGCCGCCTCGACCAATTGTCCCTCGAGGATCATGGCTACGTGCTGCGCCAGCCGGCGCGCCTGGAATATGTTGTGCGTCACCAGCACAACCGTCCGCTCCGGCGAAGCGGATGTCGTCCGTATTATAGCCTCAATCGCTGCTGCGCTCTGAGGGTCCAGATTCGCGGTGGGCTCATCTAGAAGCAGCACCTGCGGGCGGACCGCCAACGCCCTCCCGAGCGCCACACGCTGCATTTCCCCACCCGAGAGCGTGCGCGCCGGTGCCTCCGCCAGGGAACGGAGATTCATCACACCCAGCACCTCTTCCACCCACTCCGGCTCGCTCATGCCTCGCAACCGGAGGCCATATTCGATGTTCTGGCGCACATTGCCCCAGAGCATCACCGGCCGTTGAAAGACCATAGCGATTTCGCGCCGGAATGCCAGTGGCGCCGGATGCCGGACGGCATGGCCGCGATAGGATATCTGGCCTCGCTGGGGTGGCTCAAGCAGGTGGAGCAGCTTGAGCAGGGTCGACTTGCCGGATCCATTTGGCCCTACAATGGCAAAGACCCCGCCCGCCGGGATCTCAAGCGAGTCGATCCGCAGCGTCCACGCGCGATCGTAGCGGTGGATGACCCCTTCCAGGCGGAAGAGCGGTGTCGGCGTCATCGGCCCCGCTCCAGCGGCGCCTGCAGCCGCAACAGCAAGGCATTCACACCGAAGGCAAGCACGAGCAGCAGGCCTCCAAGTGCCAGGCCCAGGCCGAAGTGTCCCTGGCGCGTCTCGAGAACAATGGCGGTGCTCAGCACGCGGGTCTTCCCCTCGATATTGCCGCCCACCAGCATGGCCGCGCCCACCTCGGAGATGATGCCCCCAAAGCCGGCCACCAGCGCTGCCATGACGCCCAGGCGAGCTTCCAGTAGCAGCCCTCGCAACTCCTGGGCCGGCGTGGCGCCGAGCGAGCGAATCTGCATGCGCAACTCTGGATCGAGCGATTCAATCGCCGCCATCGTCAGCCCGATAACCAGCGGCGAGGCGATGATAACTTGCGCCACCACCATCGCCGCCGGCGTGAACAGCCACCCCAGCCCACCAAGCGGGCCCGACCGGGAGAAGAGCATATAGACCCCCAGCCCAACCACCACCGGCGGCAGGCCCATGCCGGTGTAGATCAGGGTAGTGAGCAGGCGGCGGCCCAGGAAGCGCCGCAGTCCCAGGGTGGCGCCGAGCGGAACGCCGATCAGGGCGCTGATGAGCAATGCCAGCCCGCTGACCCGCAGGGTGAGCCCGGTGATACCGGTGAGTTCCGTCAGCATGGAAGCTACCGCCTATGCGGGTATCTCACGCCTGGTCTGGGTTTCCTCAACCCTCTGTCTCCAGAATCGGCAGGAATAGCGGCTGGCCAAACTCCGCCAGCCCATATTCCCCTATGGCTTGCAGCGTTTCTGGGCTGCGGGCCCAGGCCAGGAAGGCATCCGCCCCCTCAGCATTTACGCCTGGATGACGATCCGGGTCAACAGGAATGAGCGAATATTCATTATAAAGCGCCTCATCGGGGTTCTCTGCCATAGTCGCACCGCCCACCAGGATGCAAAGCTCCGGCAAGCTGGATTGGAGCGCGAGGAAAGTGCCGCGATCGCTGAGGGTGTAGGCGGCGCGCTCCTGTGCGAACTGAAGCGTCTCGCCCATGCCCTGGCCCAGTGAAAAGTACCACGACGCATCGGGGTCCGGCTCCTCCCCGGCCTGCGTCCAGAGCTCACGCTCGCGGGCATGCGTCCCCGATTCGTCGCCTCGCGAGGCGAACGGCGCCCCAACCTGTTCAATCCGCCTGAGCGCCTCTGTGGCTCGTGCTAAGCCGCGCGCCCCCGCCGGGTCCTCACAAGGACCGACAAGAATGAAATCGTTTCGCATGATGGGAACACGGGCTGTGCCGTGGCCCTCCAGGACAAATCGCTCCTCGAGCGCCGGGTGGTGTACCCAAAGCAAGTCCGCATCGCCGCGCTCTCCGAGCGCCAGCGCCTGGCCCGTGCCAACGGCGATAACCTCCACCCGGATGCCTGTTTGCGCTTCGAACTTGGGCAAGATGGCATCCAGCAGGCCCGAATCATATGTGCTGGTAGTTGTCGCTAGGCGGAGCGGGTCCGGCTGCATCTCTCTGCAGGCCGCAAGCATCAGGAACGTCGCTGCGAGGAAGACATGGCGAAGTGGTCTCATGGATGCGCCTTTCGTTGCGTTATGTCGCACCATCATAACGACCCCCTCCCCGCTTGTCAACCTGGGCAGCAATGCGACCGCCAAGCATCCCTCTCCATGCCTTGCGGCTTGACAGCCTGCCGCCGCGCCATGACAATAAGGCCATGTGCTCTCAAGAGATCCCTCCGGGACACCGCTCTGGCTTCGTGGCCCTGGCCGGGCGCCCCAACGTCGGCAAGTCCACCCTCGTGAACCGTCTGCTCGGGCAGCCCATCGCCGCCGTCTCACCGCGCCCGCAGATGACCCGCCGGCGCCAATTGGGCATCCTTACGCTTCCAGAGGCCCAGATTATCTTTGTCGATACCCCCGGCCTGCACCACCCGCTTCACAAACTGGGTGAGTACATGAACGCTGAAGCACTTGAGACCCTGCGGGACGCCGATCTGATCCTGGCCGTGTTCGACCTTGGCCGGTCCCCCAACCGGGAGGACGAACAGGTGGCCGAGCACGTTCGCGACCTGGCCGGCTCCATCCCTGCCCTGGCAGTGCATAACAAGATCGACCTCGTTCCCGCCGACAGGCTCGAGGCCCGCCGGCAGGCGTTCCTGGCCTTGCTGCCCGATATCCCCGCACTGGCCGTCTCCGCCACCCGCGGGGATGGCATGCAGGAGCTACTGCCAGCTATTATTGAGCGCCTCCCCGAAGGTCCCCGCTACTATAGCGAGGACACCATCACCGACACCTTCGAGCGCGATCTGGCGGCGGATTTGATCCGCGCCGCGGCGCTCGAACACCTGCGCAACGAAGTGCCCCATTGTATCGCCGTGCGCATCGATGAGTATAAGGAGCGCAACAGCCACGGCGCCTACATCGAGGCCACGCTCTTCGTCGAACGCGAGTCGCAGAAAGGCATCGTCATCGGCAAAGGCGGCGAGATGCTCAAGCGCATCGGCACCTGGGCCCGGCGCGAGATCGAGACCCTCACCGGCCGCAAGGTATTCCTCCAGCTGCGCGTGAAAGTGCTGCCGGGGTGGCGGAACAACGAGCAGACACTGAAGCGCTTCGGCTTCCGACCCAGCGGAGCCTGAAGGGCACGGGAGCGAAGTCATGCCCAAGGGCGGAAAACCCAAACGGACCAGAACCAGCTCGTTCGGTTCGCCCGGCCGAATCTCACATGATTCATCCTCCTTCTACAAGAGCCGGCTCTATGAGGGCCAGCGCCCCGAGAAGAAGGCGCACATCGAGAACCCGCTGCCCGCCGAAGCCCTCGATCAAATCTTCCTCAAATCCTCCGAGGCGATGGACGAGTTGCCCGACTACAGCGTGCATTTGATGGTGACTTCCCCGCCCTACAACGCCCGAAAGGAGTACGATGAAGACCTGACGCTGGAGGAGTATCTGGGGCTATTGCGGGGTGTGTTCCGAGAGACCTATCGAGTCTTGGTGAGCGGCGGGCGAGCCTGCATCAACATCGCCAACCTGGGACGCAAACCTTACCTCCCGCTGCATGCCCTCGTCATCCAGGAGATGCTCGAGCTGGGGTTCCTCATGCGGGGCGAGATCATCTGGGACAAAGCCTCCAGCGCCAGCCCCTCGACCGCCTGGGGTTCGTGGATGTCAGCCGCCAACCCCGTGCTGCGAGATGTTCATGAATACATCTTGGTCTTTTCCAAGGAGAGCTTCTCGCGTCCCTCCGGCGATCGCCAAAGCACCATCCAGCGGGACGATTTCCTCGCCTGGACCAAGAGCGTGTGGTCTTTCCCGGCGGTGTCGGCCCGCCAGGTGGGCCATCCGGCGCCCTTTCCGGAGGAGCTACCGCGGCGCTTGATCGAACTCTACACCTTTCAGGGCGATATCGTCCTGGATCCCTTCGCGGGCTCGGGCACAACCTGCCTGGCCGCCCGCCGCCTTGGCCGCCATTTCATAGGCTACGAGATCCAGGAGGCGTATCATTCCTTGGCGCTCGAACGCATCCGGGCTCTCGAATCCTCAGAAGAAGGAGAATCGAGCCATCCAGGGGAGGCCGAACATGCCTAAGGGTTATGAATCGCCTTTCTCCCATCGTTACGGTTCAGACGAAATGCGGCGGCTTTGGTCCGAGGCAGCCAAGCGCCGCGCCTGGCGCAGGGTTTGGCTGGCCGTGGCGAAAGCCCAGGCCGCAGCCGGCTTGATCACCCCCGAGCAGATCGATGAGATCCGCGCACATGCCGAACAGATCGACCTAGAACGAGCGCGTCAGATCGAAGCCGAGATTGGCCACGATCTGATGGCTGAGCTCCGCACCTTCGCCGAGCAGTGCCCCAGCGGCGGGGGCGTGCTCCACTGGGGGCTCACCTCGGCCGACGTCCAAGACAACGCTGACGTTCTGCGCCAGAAGGCAAGCCTTACCCTGCTGCTGGACCGCCTGCGGCGGGTGCTCCTCGCACTTGCGGAGCGCATCGAAGAAACACACGATCTGACCATCATGGGGTTCACCCACCTGCAACCGGCCGAGCCCACAACACTGGGCTACCGCCTGGCAGCGTACGCCCAGGATCTATGGGACCATTTCGAGCGCCTGCTGCAATTACGCAATGCACTGCGCGGTAAAGGCATCCGCGGCGCCGTCGGCACCGCCGGCCCTTTCACCGAGATGCTCGCCGCCAGCGACGTCTCCCCCGAGACGCTGGAGGCCACGGCAATGCAGGCGCTGGGCATCGAGGCCCACGCCATCACCAGCCAAACCTACCCGCGGGTGCAGGACTTCACCCTGCTCGCCGGACTTGCCGGCCTGGCGGCCTCGCTGCACAAGTTCGCCTTCGACCTCCGGCTGATGCAGTCGCCCGGGTTCCGGGCGGCGCGGGAGCCCTTCGGAGCCCGGCAGGTCGGCTCTAGCGCCATGCCTTTCAAGCGAAACCCTGTCAAAGCGGAGAAGATCTGCTCGCTGGCTCGGGAAGTGGCCGCCATGACCCACACCGCCTGGGAGAACGCCGCCAGCAACCTGCTGGAACGAACCCTGGATGATTCCGCCAGCCGTCGCACAATCCTGCCAGAGGCATTCCTGGCCTGCGATGAGATGCTCATCGAATTGGAGAATATCCTGCAGGGAATGGAAATCGATACTGTGGGGATCGAGGAGCAGCTCGCCCGTTTTGGACCCTTCGCCTCGCTCGAACGGGTGTTGACAGCGCTGGTCATGCAGGGCGCCGACCGGCAGTTGATGCACGAACGCCTGCGAGAGCACAGCCTGGAGGCCTGGCGCGCCGTCGAAGCGGGTGAGTCCAACCCCCTGCCTGATCTGCTGGTGAAGGACACCACTCTCTTGCACTACCTGCAGCCCGCTCGTCTGCGGGAATTGCTAGACGCCACCGGCTATACCGGCCTGGCCCCCCGATGGGCGCTGGAATTCGCCCAGCGCATCCGCGCCCGGCTGGAACCCCAGAGTTCCAAGAGCGATGAGTAGCCAGCTTGCGTGGCTGGGATTGCACCTGGAAGCTATGCAAGAGCAATTCCCCTACCTCCTGTTTCCCTATTACATGGCACAAACTGCGCCCTTAGAGGGGAATACGATCCCCGATCCCTATCTGGACTTCTCCGAAGGCCCGCACCTCAGAAACGTCATCCAATGATTCGCCTTCGCCACCATCGCTTTCGCCAGCGCCGGCCGCTGGTTCCACCAGGCGCGGCGCTACCACCGGGAAGGAGGCCCCGCGTGATCCTGCTTTTTTGGCTCGCCCTGCTGTTTGCGCTGCTCAACTGGTACGCCGTGGCGCGCCACTTGATCCGTCTGGAACGGGTGGTCAAGCCGGCCACGCTTGCCCTGCTTACCCTCTGGTTCTGGCTGGCGGCGCCCACGTTGCAGCAGCCCTTCATTGTGGCATTCATCGCAGGCCTGCTCTTCTCGCTGGCGGGCGATATCTTCCTGCTCTTCCCCGATGCGCACTTCTTGAAGGGGCTGATCGCCTTCTTCATGGCGCACCTTGCCTACCTGGCGGCCTTCAACCCCCGCGGCCCCTGGCTCGAGGCCCGCACCTGTTGGCTCGCAGCAGGCATCGCCATCCTGGTCTACTTCCTGACCCGGCGCATCGTCGCCGGCCTGCGGGCCTCCGGGCGCGATTCGCTGGTGGCACCGGTCATCCTCTATGCTGTCGTGCTGAGCCTGACCCTCTGGTCGACGCTCGCAACTCTTTTCCGGCCCGAGTGGCCACCACAAGGGGCAGCGCTTGCAGCCGCCGGGGGCGCCCTCTTCTTCCTCTCAGATGCCCTGCTGGCCTGGAACCGCTTCGTCCAGCCTCTGCGTTATGGCCGGCTGGCCAATATGATCAGCTATCACCTCGCTCAAGGATGCATGGCCTTCGGCCTGCTGGCCTTCGCCGCCAGCGTGGCCTGAAGCAAGAACCCGGCGCCGCTCAGCGCCGGGACGCAAACGCATATCACTTGAGAGCCCGTAGATTTGGCTTTCAGCGTGTGGGGATCAGACCTGCCCGAAGTGCGCGCGTTCGATGTCGTGCCAATCCACCCCCTCCGGCAGGCGCATATAGCTGCTCAGCAGGGGGTGCACTTCGCGGATCATCTCAGCCATGCGCAGCGCGATGCGGCGGATCGAGAAATGGGCGTTGGCGGCAGCGCGTAGCTCGCAGAAATGATAGGCCTCCCGCAGATTCAAGGTCATCACCACCCGACGATTGAAGGCGTTCGGCACCACATAGGCGGCGACATGCGGGTTCCATGCCGCCAGACGCTCGTAGGCCTCGGCGGCCTGCGCCATCGCCTTACGGAAGGATGCCTCCACGCCCGCCTCGGCAAACAGACGCGGCACGGCATATCCCAGACCGGCCTGCAGGCGCTGGGGAGTCTGGGTCATCATGCGGTGGCGCTTGAGTTCGAAGTAGGCACCCTGGTCCATGACGGCCTCAAAGCTGTAGAAGGCGTGCTCAAGGGCGCGTAGCGGAACATCGAATCGGCCCAAACGGCCCAGCATCGCCTGCGCCAGTGCCGCCCGGCCAGCATCGTCCATGCCCTCAACTGTGGCCAGGGCCGTCTCGTAGCTGCAGCCGGCCTGGGCGAAGAGCCCTGCGGCGAGCACCTGCGCCTCGGCCCGCGGCGACCACTCGATCAGGCGTAGCATCTCGCCCGCCGGCTCAGCCGGCAATCTGCCGGCCCTGCTCGCCAAGTCGGCTTCGGTTTCCTTTAAGTAGGGAACCGGGTCGGCGTACTTCACCAGCGTGGGCGTCTCATCCTGGGCCACGCGTTTCACCTGCTCCCCGATCTCACGCACTTCTGCGAGCGGGTGGGAGAGCATTTTGCGGATGGAATGTTCGAGGGCACGGGCATTGGCGGTCATCCCCAAATTAGCGAGGGCCGCTGCCGGCAGGAAGAAGCGGCAGACGTCCACGTAATGGGAGCGGATGCGCCCATCCCAGGCGTCCTTGCTCTCGCCCTCGCGCCGGGGGAAATCCTGCGCCACCCGCGCACGCACCGGTTCCAGCGATTCGTGATAGGCCTGAAAGAGCCGGTCGCAGGTCTCGATGTAGAGGCCCTCGTAAGGCGAACCCCGCACCTCAGCGGGCACATGGTAGCCCTTGGGATCCCAGGTCTGGTAACGGGTGGATTTCTCAGTGTAGGAGGCCAGGCGGTTGGACTCGATGCACTCCACCGCCAGGCGTGACACGTTCTCAAAGGCGATATGGAGCACGGCGTGCTCGGCGACGGAGGCGTGGCCATAGCCCACAACCCACTTCTCATGGAAGCTGGCGGAGGCCTCCTCGCTCAGCTCCTCGGCGATCTCGCGAAATGAGAGCGGTGACCTCGATGTCTTGGCGAAGGTCACCGCGATCGTCTCGGGCGTCAGGTTCCCAGGACGAAGAAGGTAGATCCGGCGCTTGAACCCCTCAGGCATGGTGGCTCTCCTCCAGGCGATGATCCAGGATCTCACGCGCTCGGGCGATATCCCTGGTGATGCGCTCCATCAATGCCTGCGCGTCCGGGAATTTCTGCTCATCCCGCAGCCGCGCGAAGAATGACAAACGCACGATTTCATCGTACAGATCACCCTCGAAGTCGAGCAAATGGGTTTCCACGATCGGCGCCGGTTTGCCCTCACCGAAGGTGGGGCGCACGCCGATGTTGGTGACCGCCTGCCACTGCGCCCCCTTCACTTCCGCTAAACAGGCATAGACGCCCGAACGCGGGTGGGCGCGTTCATCCCAAATGGCCAAGTTGGCGGTAGGGAAGCCCAGGCTCCTGCCGCGCCCCACTCCCCGTACGACACGCCCCGGCAACATGAAAGGCTTCCCAAGATAGCGCTCAACGCGGGCCACATCCCCCGAGCGCAGCGCCTCGCGCACGCGAGTCGAACTCACGATCTCACCCTCGATCAGGACCCGGGGAATGACGTGCAAACGGTAGCCGTGCGCCGCGCTGCGGGCTTCCAGGAAATGGCGGTTGCCCTCCCGGTTATGACCCATGGCGAAATCCTGCCCGATCCAGAGGTCCTGGAAATGCAGATGATCATGCAGGCGGGTGAGAAAATCCTCGGGGCCTACTTCGGAAAGCGCCCGATCGAAGCGCAGGGTGATCATGATGTCCACCCCGAATTCGCTTACCCGCTGGGCTTTCTCTTCGGGCGTGTTGATGTAGAAAGCCGGCTTGCGGCCACGCAGCACAACCGACGGATGGGGGAAGAAGGTCAGGACCACCG